>NZ_CATKQK010000021.1:0-18548 GCF_949767185.1 Pseudomonas sp. IT-P100 | reverse complement strand
AATTTCTTGACATACTTATGCCTTATCCACCGACAGAAGTACTCGCTGCGGAATTGATTCCCGGAGCAGGGTGGGGCGTTCAGCCTGCGGTACAAGTGACTACGCAGGAAGGGGTTCCGGTTGCGGGCGTTAACGTCGAGTTCATTACACCTGATCACCCAGTCGGTTTTGGAACAACTAACGCAACCGGGGGGGGCGGAAGCTCCGTGGCGATCAAGTATTATCCTAAAGAAAGGCATGTCATTGAACTTTTGGCAAAAACGACCGAAGCAACAGGTCGTGTTTCCATGATTCGGTTACTGTTATTACTTTTTCCTGCTAATGCGTAAGAAGGGCAAGGAGCTCCTGTCATTTGGAGCTCCTTTTCTCAATGCAAGATTCTGACCGCATCAATTGCCAGGCGCGCTGCCTACCATCAAATCAAGACAAGAACCCCCCATCCACATTCAGCGAAACCCCCGTCGTATAACTCGACGCATCACTCGCCAGATACAACACCGCCCCCGCCATTTCACTCGGATCCGCCACGCGTTTCAGTGGAATCTGTGCCAATGCCGTGTTCAAAATCGCCTCGTTCTTCACCAGCGCCGACGCAAACTTGGTGTCGGTCAGCCCCGGCAACAGGGCATTGCAACGAATCCCGAACTGCGCACATTCCTTGGCGAACACTTTGGTCATGTTGATCACCGCAGCCTTGGTCACCGAATAGATGCCCTGGAAGATCCCCGGCGAGATGCCGTTGATCGAAGCCACGTTGATGATGCTGCCGCCGCCGTTGTCGCGCATCAGCTTGCCGGCTTCGACCGACATGAAGAAGTAGCCGCGGATGTTCACGTCGACGGTTTTCTGGAAGGCGCCGAGGTCGGTGTCCAGTACGTTGCAGAACTGCGGATTGGTCGCGGCGTTGTTGACCAGGATGTCCAAACGGCCGAACTGTTCGCGGATGCCGGCGAAGACCTGGCTGATCTGTTCCATCTCACCAATGTGGCAGGCCACGGCGGTGGCTTTGCCGCCGGCAGCGATGATTGCATCGGCGACGTGCTGGCAGCCCTCGAGTTTGCGGCTCGAGACAATCACATGGGCGCCTTGCTGGGCCAGCAGTTTGGCGATGGCTTCGCCGATGCCACGGCTGGCGCCGGAGACGAAAGCGATCTTGCCGTCGAGGTCGAACAACTGAGTCTTGGACATGGGATTCCCTTGTGAGAAGTCTTATTGGATGGCCTGGATCAGAGGCTGGATTTCTGGATGACCTGCAGGCTCATCTGCTCCAGCAGCTTGTTCATATGAATGAACTGCGCGAAGCGTTTGTCCTGGGTCTGACCATGGAAAAAACGGTAGTAGATCTGCTGCACGATGCCGGCCAGGCGGAACAGGCCGTAGGTGTAGTAGAAGTCGAAGTTGTCGATCTGGATGCCCGAACGCTGGGCGTAGTAGTCGACGAATTCGCGGCGGGTCAGCATGCCCGGTGCGTGGCTCGGCTGGCGACGCATCAGTTGCACCGGCGCCGGGTCGTCGGCTTCGATCCAGTAGGCGAGGGTGTTGCCCAGGTCCATCAGCGGGTCGCCGAGGGTGGTGAGTTCCCAGTCGAGCACACCGATGATCTGCATCGGGTTGTTCGGGTCGAGGATCACGTTGTCGAAGCGATAGTCGTTATGGACGATGCTCGATGTCGGGTGATCGGCAGGCATCTTGTCGTTGAGCCAGGCCTTCACGGCTTCCCACTTCGGCGCGTCCGGGGTCAGGGCTTTCTCGTAGCGGTCGCTCCAACCTTTGATCTGCCGCGCCACATAACCTTCGGGCTTGCCGAGGTCGCCCAGGCCATAGGCCTTGTAGTCGACCCGGTGCAATTCGACGAACTTGTCGATGAAGCTTTTGCACAGGGCTTCGGTTTTCGCCGAATCCAGGCCCAGTTCCGGTGGCAGTTCGGCGCGCAGGATGATCCCCTTGACCCGTTCCATCACATAGAACTCGGCGCCGATCACCGATTCGTCGGTGCAGTGCACGTAGGCTTTCGGGCAGTAGGGAAAACCGTCGCGCAGTTGATTGAGGATGCGAAATTCGCGACCCATGTCATGGGCGGACTTGGCCTTGTGACCGAACGGCGGCCGACGCAGGACGAATTCCTGCTCGGGGTATTCCAGCAAGTAGGTGAGGTTCGACGCACCGCCGGGGAACTGGCTGATCTGCGGCAAACCGCTGAGACCCGGAATGTGGGCCTTGAGGTACGGATCGATCAGGCTGGCATCGAGTTCTTCGCCGGTGCGGATACGGGTGGACTGGTCAGTAAGCGCCATGCTTATCCCTTCTGCTTATTCTGGAGGCCTGAAACTATTGGCTAATCTAATGCGCACACCCCGTACCCACAACCACGATCGGCCCTTATAGGTGAGGGTGTTGCCGGGCAATCATTGCTTTTGATACACCTGTTTGAATTGCCCTACAGAACCGCCTTGTTTTCGGGCGGCGTCACCGATGCCGACGCCGGCAGGTCGATGGGAGTGAGTACCGGTTGGCCGGAAAAGAAGGCCATCAGGTTACGCCCGACCAGCTCGACGGTGCCCCGGGTTGCTTCGGGTGACAGCCCGGCAACGTGGGGCGTGAGAATCACGTTACTCAGTGACTTCAACGCATCAGGCACATGCGGTTCATGATCGAAGACATCCAGTGCTGCGCCGGCAATGCGTCGTTGCTCCAGGGCGCTGATCAGATCGGCGGTCACCACCACGCTGGCCCGGGCAATGTTGACGAGGAATCCGTTGGGGCCCAACGCGTCCAGCACCGAACGGTTAATCAGGCTGCGGGTGCCGAGCCCGCCGGGCGTGGCCACCACCAGGAAGTCCGATGCGCGGGCCAGTTCGCTCGGTGTCGAGCAGAAGCTGTACGGCACGTCGCTGCGGTGCTGGCGGTTGTGGTAACTGACGGTCATGTCAAAACCGTTGGCTGCGCGTTTGGCGATGGCCATGCCGACGGCACCGAGGCCGAGGATGCCCAGGCGTTTGCCGGCCACGGAAGGGCGCATGATTTTCGGCCACTCGCCTCGGCGCACGGCGGCGTCGCAACGGGGGATGTCGCGCACCATTGAAAGCAGCATCGCCATCGCGTGGTCAGCCACCGACGAGGCGTTGACCCCGGCGCCGTTGGTCACGGTCAGGCCCCGGTCGGCTGCGGCCTGCAGGTCGACATGTTCGTAACCGGCACCAATCACGCAAATGATCTTGAGTGCCGGCAGCGCGGCGATTTCATCGGCATACAGGCCCAGCGGGCCTCGGGTCAGTACCGCATCGATACGCGCGCCGTGGGTCGAAATGGCCTCGGCCCGCTCGGCGGGGGTAGGCGCCAAGATCAGGTGAAAGCCCTGATGTTCGAGAATCGGCAAGTAATCATTGATCGTTTCAACCAGTACCAGAACGGTTGCGGGCATGCTGGGCTCCTGTGGCTTGAATATCCCTAGAGATTGCTGGCTTCAAAACGCATGGGCAACGATCAAAGATCGCAACACTGCCAGATGATCATAGCGGAACAGCAGCAGCAGGTTATGGCGCCGTCAGAAAGGTGCGCGCAGCCTCCAGGATTTCATCGGACAAAGCATCGCCACGGGTGGCGCGGGCGAGCGTCAGCGCGCCGACCATGAGGGCGTATTGCACCAGCGCCTGTTGACGATCACTGGCGTTGTCGCCGGTGTCCATCAGGGGGGTGAAGGTGTCGAGCAATGAGCCGAGGCCTTCCATAAAGGTCTGGCGCAGGCCGCTTTCGGCGGCTTCGTGGCACATGTCACCGGCAAACGCCACCACCGGGCAGCTATCGCCCGGGTTGTCGCGGCTGGCGGCCGACAGGTAGGGGCCGATCAAGGCCTGACGGGCGACGTTCTTGTCTTCGTTGGCGGCGATCCAGTCTTTCCAGCGGTCTGTCGATTGCTGGAATGCGCGGCCGCTGGCCTCCTGGGCCAGGGCTTCCCTGGACTCGAAATGCCCATAGAAGCCGCCATGGGTCAGGCCCGCCGCCCCCATCACATCAATCACGCTGATACCATGCAGACCCCGTTCGCGAAACAGGCGCGTGGCCGCCTCGACGATGATTTCGCGGTTGAGTTCGGCTTGCTTGCGGGAAACACGGGGCATTGGCGGCTCACAATGTTAAATGGCTGGTGATCATAGGGCGTACTGGGCAATTCCGTTGCCGAACGACCAGTTCTCTTTTTTCACTTCGACCAGATTAATGAATACATCCTCCAGCCGCACCGCCAGCTCCGCGTTCAGGCTCTCGGCGATGGTTTTATAGAGCAGTTTTTTCTGATCGACGGTTCGGCCTTCGCTCAGGGTGATCTGAATCACCACCAGTTGGTCGGAGCGATCGATCCCCAGGTATTGCGGATCGAAGATGAAGTGCTGCTCATCGTGTTCGGCGAGTATCTGGAAGTTATCGTTTTCCGGAACGCCAATGGCGCTGTGCATGGCGGCGTAAATCAGCTGGCCGATGCGTTTGGCGTGGGTGGGGTCCTGATGCTTTTTGATGTCGATACGAACCAGGGGCATGGCATTACTCCGGAAGAAATATCGGTCAGTTAAAAATACATGACGAACAACCTTTATCAAGCAGGATTTTTTGTCTGGCGATGAAACGCAGTCAAGCAAATCTCGAAGGCAGTCCAAATCCCACAGGGTTTATGTCGTCCACTATTATCTGACCCGTACAACCATTCCTCACCTAAGTCTTTGCTTCTGCTAATTAATCCCGGACAATCGCGCCCCTGTTTCGGCCAGGGCGCTGCCTGTCGGATTTTTCCGACTCGTCCTGACCGGGTAGCAACTGACCGGAATGTGGAGATCCCACCGGATGAATGATCAGGCCAATAGTGTCAACGAACGCTATGTAGCGGCGAAACCTGTCAGCCTTGAAGGCTGGAACCGCCACGACACCACCTGGATGCTCGGCCTGTTTGGCACGGCCATCGGGGCCGGTACGCTGTTTTTGCCGATCAATGCAGGCTTGGGCGGTTTCTGGCCGTTGCTGTTCCTGGCGCTGCTGGCATTCCCCATGACTTTTTACGCACACCGTGGCCTGACACGTTTCGTATTGTCCGGACGAGAAGGGGCGGACATCACCGAAGTGGTGGAAGAACACTTCGGCATCAAGGCCGGTGCGCTGATCACCCTGCTGTACTTCTTCGCGATCTTTCCGATCCTGCTGATCTACAGCGTGGCCCTGACCAACACCGTCGGCAGTTTCCTTGAGCACCAACTGCACATCATGCCGCCACCGCGCGCCGTATTGTCGTTCGTGCTGATCCTCGGCCTGCTGGCGGTGGTGCGTTGCGGTGAGCAGGTGATCGTCAAGGCCATGAGCCTGATGGTGTATCCGTTTATCGTGGCGTTGCTGTTCCTGGCAGTGTTCCTGGTTCCGCACTGGAATGGCGGCATCCTGACCACTGCATCGACGCTGCCTGAGCCGTCGGCGCTGTTGAACACGTTGTGGCTGGCGATTCCGGTGATGGTGTTCTCGTTCAACCATTCGCCGATCATCTCGGCGTTCGCGGTGGACCAGAAGCGTCGCTACGGTGATCACGCCGAGGAGCGCAGCTCGCAGATCCTGTCCCGCGCGCACGTGTTGATGGTGGTGATGGTGCTGTTCTTCGTGTTCAGCTGCGTGCTGACCCTGTCCCCGGCGCAACTGGCGGAAGCGAAGGCGCAGAACCTGTCGATCCTGTCGTACCTGGCTAATCACTTCAGCAACCCGACCATCGCCTTCGCTGCGCCGTTGATTGCGTTCGTGGCGATTTCCAAGTCGTTCCTGGGGCACTACATCGGTGCCAGTGAAGGCCTGAAGGGGCTGATTGTGAAGAGCGGCAAGCGTCCGGCACCCAAGACGCTGGATCGCATGACCGCGGCGTTCATGCTGGTGGTGTGCTGGATCGTGGCCACGCTGAACCCGAGCATTCTGGGGATGATTGAAACCCTGGGTGGCCCGATCATCGCGGCGATTCTGTTCCTGATGCCGATGTACGCGATTCGCAAGGTGCCGGCGATGGCGCGCTATCGTGGTCAGGCGTCCAATGTGTTTGTGACGGCGGTGGGTTTGGTGGCTATTTCGGCGTTGATTTATTCGCTGAGTGCCTGATTGGTGCTGCTCGTTTGATTTGATGACGGCTGATCCGCATTGCGGGTTGGCCGTTTTTTTTTGAGCGGACATGTACACGAAACCCCAATCATCCAGCCATAAAAAAACGCCGCACATCTCACGATGGGCGGCGTTTTCTACAGCGTTGTAACGTTAGGCTTGAACGACCGGGATATTGGCGTTCGCAGCAGCCTCACGGAACTCGGCGATCTGGTCGAAGGACAGGTAGCGGTAGACATCAGCCGCCATGCTGTCGATCTTGCCAGCGTATTCCATGTACTCCTCGACGGTCGGCAGGCGACCCAGGATGGAAGCAACGGACGCCAACTCAGCCGAAGCCAGGTAAACGTTCGCGCCGTCACCCAGACGGTTCGGGAAGTTACGGGTCGACGTCGACACCACAGTGGAGTTCGGCTCTACACGTGCCTGGTTACCCATGCACAGCGAGCAGCCCGGCATTTCCATGCGTGCGCCGGCCTTGCCGTAGATGCCGTAGTAGCCTTCTTCGGTCAGCTGGTGAGCATCCATTTTGGTCGGCGGCGACAGCCACAGACGGGTTGGAAGCTGACCCTTGACCTGATCCAGCAACTTGCCGGCAGCGCGGAAGTGTCCGATGTTGGTCATGCACGAACCGATGAACACTTCGTCGATCTTCTCGCCAGCAACGCTGGACAGCAGACGGGCGTCGTCCGGATCGTTCGGCGCGCAGAGCACAGGCTCTTTGATGTCGGCCAGGTCGATTTCGATGACTTCGGCGTATTCGGCGTCAGCATCGGCAACCATCAACTCAGGGTTGGCAACCCAGGCTTCCATCGCTTGAGCACGACGTTCCAGGGTACGCGCATCGCCGTAGCCTTCGCCGATCATCCAGCGCAGCAGGGTGATGTTGGAGTTCAGGTACTCGGTGATCGACTCTTTCGACAGCTTGATGGTGCAACCGGCAGCCGAACGTTCGGCCGAGGCGTCGGACAGCTCGAAAGCCTGCTCGATGCTCAGGTTGTCCAGGCCTTCGATTTCCAGGATGCGGCCGGAGAACGCGTTCTTCTTGCCTTTCTTCTCAACGGTCAGCAGGCCAGCCTGGATCGCGAAGTAAGGAATGGCGTGAACCAGGTCACGCAGGGTGACGCCCGGTTGCATTTTGCCTTTGAAGCGCACCAGGATCGATTCCGGCATGTCCAGCGGCATGACGCCGGTGGCTGCGGCGAACGCAACCAGACCGGAACCGGCCGGGAACGAAATGCCCATCGGGAAACGGGTGTGCGAGTCACCACCGGTACCGACGGTGTCCGGCAGCAGCATGCGGTTCAGCCAGCTGTGGATGATGCCGTCGCCCGGACGCAGGGAAACACCGCCGCGGGTCATGATGAAGTCTGGCAGGGTGTGGTGGGTGGTCACGTCGATCGGCTTAGGGTAGGCCGCGGTGTGGCAGAAAGACTGCATCACCAGATCGGTCGAGAAGCCCAGGCACGCCAGGTCTTTCAGTTCGTCACGGGTCATAGGACCAGTGGTGTCCTGAGAGCCGACGGTGGTCATTTTCGGTTCGCAGTAGGTGCCAGGACGAACGCCTTTGCCTTCTGGCAGACCGCACGCCTTGCCGACCATTTTCTGTGCCAGGGTGTAGCCCTTGCCGGTGTCGACAGGTGCTTCAGGCAGTTTGAACAGATCGGTAGGGCCCAGGCCCAATTCGGCACGCGCCTTGTCGGTCAGGCCGCGACCGATGATCAGCGGGATACGGCCGCCGGCACGAACTTCGTCCAACAGGACCGGGGTCTTCATTTCGAAGGTGGTCAGGACTTCGTCAGTGCCGTGTTTGCAGACTTTGCCAGCATGCGGATACAGGTCGATCACGTCGCCCATGTTCATGTTGGTGACGTCGAATTCGATCGGCAGTGCGCCGGCATCTTCCATGGTGTTGTAGAAGATCGGAGCGATCTTGCTGCCGAAGCAGAAGCCGCCAGCACGCTTGTTCGGCACGTAAGGAACGTCGTCGCCGAAGAACCACAGCACCGAGTTGGTGGCGGATTTACGCGAAGAACCGGTACCGACCACGTCACCGACGTAAGCGATAGGGAAGCCTTGGCCGCGCATTTCTTCGATCTGCTTCATCGGGCCGGTAACGCCCTGGACGTCCGGAACGATGCCGTCACGGGCCATTTTCAGCATGGCGAGGGCGTGCAGCGGGATGTCCGGGCGGGACCAGGCGTCCGGGGCAGGGGACAGGTCGTCGGTGTTGGTTTCGCCGGTGACCTTGAACACGCGCAGGCTGATCTTGTCGGCCAGGACCGGGCGGTTGCGGAACCACTCGCCGTCAGCCCAGGACTGAATCACGCCTTTGGCGTGTTCGTTGCCGTTACGGGCTTTTTCCGCGACGTCGTGGAACGCATCGAACATCAGCAGGGTGTGCTTGAGTTGAGCGGCGGCAACAGGAGCCAGTTCGGCGCTGTCGAGCAGGTCAACCAGGGTCACGATGTTGTAGCCGCCCTGCATGGTGCCGAGCAGTTCAACAGCGCGCTTCTTGTCGATCAGAGGGGAGGTGGCTTCGCCTTTGGCCAGGGCAGACAGGAAACCGGCCTTTACATAGGCCGCTTCGTCCACGCCAGGTGGAATGCGATTGGTGATCAGGTCAACGAGGAAAGCTTCTTCGCCAGCCGGGGGATTCTTCAGCAGCTCGACCAGGCCTGCAGTTTGTTCGGCGTTAAGCGGCTGGGGAACGATACCCAGTGCTGCACGCTCTTCGATATGTTTGCGGTAGGCTTCAAGCACAGTTATTACCCTCATCAGTGGTCCCAAATGGGTGTCCGGGACGCTCATCCCGAAATTGCCGTACTCATGCGCTGCGTGGCGTTGTGGGCCACTTAGCCAGAATTACCGACAATTCCTTACAGAAGCTGCTTTCAAAGTTTTACGCCTGCAGAACGGGGAGCTGATGAGGGTTGGCGTAGAGCTTTTCCCCGCTGGAAAAACCCTTCGCCAACACCGCTCTGAAGGAACGACTGTGCTCGTGACGCTTTGAAAACAGCTTCTAACGGACATTGGCGCCTTAAAAGGCTGGCTGATTCTACGGCAAAAAAAATTTAAAGGTAAGTGAGGGGCTATTGGACTTTGGTGGCGAGTCGCGATGTGTGCCTGCGTGTGCAAGGCAAGGCGGGGGATGCCGCTAATGGTTGTTCCCTTGGCAAATTCCGCAACGCCGCCTCGCGCACGTAGGCGCGCAACGCGGCCGGCACCAAAGTCCAAGAGACCCTCAGCCCTTTCACTTTGAGGGGTGATGAATGTCAGACAAAGGGCTAACATGCCGGCCTGTTCTGCTTTCCCGTGTTTTTCTTATCTATGCCCAATCAGACCATCAAGACCCCCTGCGTCGGCCTCTGTTCCACTGTTTACGGTGACTTGGTCTGCCGTGGCTGCAAGCGTTTCCACCATGAAGTGATCCACTGGAACGGTTACAACGAGGAAGAAAAACGCGCGGTATGGCTGCGTCTCGAACAGCTGTTGTCCCAGGTGATGGCCGGCAAGGTAGAAATTTTTGATCCGGCGCTGCTCAGAATGCAGCTGGAACAGCGCAAGATCCGCTTCGTGCCGCATCAGTCGGAATATTGCTGGGCCTATCAGTTGATCGCTCGCGGGGCGCGGGTGATCAACAATCTGGACGCCTACGGAATGGTCCTGCTGCCGGAGTTTCGCGAGTGGAACCTGCCGGAGCTGCGGGATGCGATTGATCGGGAATTCTTTTTGCTCTCTGAAGCGCATTACCAGCGCTACATTGCGCCGGGCTTCCTCAAGGACGCCTTCGGCGGCTGACTCTCAGTCCTGTGGCGCTCCCGCTCGACTGCGCAGCAGTCGCAAATCGGCTGGCGAGTATTACCTGATAACACCGCGTCGTACGAATTGGGGTCGCTTCGCAACCCGGCGGGAGCAAGCTCCCTCGCCACAAAAGCACCGCAAGTCTCAATGATGAGACACGATCTCCTGCAGATGGTCCTCAATCTCCAGCGTTTTCAGCACCAGCACATCACTCTCCACTGCATCCAGCACCACTTCCGCCGTATTCCCGATCAACGCCCCGGACAAACCGGACCGCGCCACGGTGCCAATCACCGTCACCGCCGCACCCAGCTTGTGCACCATGTACGGAATCAACACATCCGCCGGACCTTCCGCGATATGCAGGTGCTCATCATCAATGTCGAATTCGGCCTGAAACGCCTTGCACTGGTCACGATAACGCGCCTCGATCGTTTCACTCAGCTGCAACGTCGGGTCGGCCGCCGACAGCATCGGTGACGGATGGGCGCTGACCACATGCAGATGCGCCTTGGCCAGACTGGCAATGTCATAACCGTAATCGATGATGGTGTTGTGCAGGTGGCGGTGTTCGTTATCGGTATTGCCGACGTCGATCGCCGCCAGAATCACGCCGCCCGTCCAGGGCTTCGAGGTTTTGACCAGCAGCACCGGCGTCGGGCAAAAGCGCAGCAGTTTCCAGTCCGCCGGGGTCAGCAGGGCTTTTTTCAACGAGCTGTCGGGATAATGCTGTTTGATCACCAACCCGCAACCTTCCGCCTGCTGCACATCGACAATGGTTTCGTGCAGGCTTTCGTTCCACGCCTGCTCTGTAGTGACGCTGTAGCCGTCCTCAAGCAGCGCCGCCTTGAGCACGCCGAGCATGCCGCTGTGGTCATGCTTGCGGTCACAGACCAGCAGATGCAGATGCGCCTGGGTCACGCCGGCAATCAGCTTGGCCCGTTTGAGCGCCAGGCTTTCCGAGTGTTGGGGCTCGATGACCACCAGAATGCTGCGAATGGCTTGCATGATCGGGATCTCCAGAGGTTAAAAAAGCATGGCGTTGCACAACTATAGTTGTTGCGAGGCAACCGGGGAGTTGATGCATATCAACGGTCGTGACTGGTGGTCTGGCGGCGGGCCGGTATAATCGGCGCCCTTCGTTTTGAACCCTTTATCCGTGAGCCCCATGATCCTTCCCGAAATTCACGAGTTCCTTGGCTGCCGCACCACCGACGGCTGGGTCCGGGCCGCGCTGGCCGATCAGGAAACCTTGCTGATCGACCACAAGAACTGCGAATTCAAGGCCGCCAGCACGGCATTGAGCCTGATCGCTAAATACCACTCCCACGTCGACCTGATCAACCTGATGTCGCGTCTGGCCCGGGAAGAGCTCGTGCATCACGAACAGGTCATGCGCCTGATGAAAAAGCGCAAGATCGAGCTGCGTCAGTTGTCCGCCGGGCGATACGCCTCGGGCTTGCGCAAAGTGGTGCGCAGTCACGAACCGGTCAAACTGGTGGATACCCTGGTGGTGGGCGCGTTCATCGAAGCCCGCAGCTGCGAGCGTTTCGAAGCGCTGGTGCCGCATCTGGACGAAGAGCTGGGCAAGTTTTACTTCGGTTTGCTGAAAAGCGAGGCCCGACATTTCCAGGGGTATCTGAAACTGGCTTATCAGTACGGTGACGCCAAGGATATCGCTCAGGTGATTGACCGGGTTCGTGCCGCCGAGCAGGAGCTGATCGAGTCGCCGGACGTGGAATTCCGCTTTCACAGTGGCGTCCCTGCTGCGGCGTGAAGATCAAAAGAGCGTCGCCTCGTTTCACTCGACAGCTCCTGCATTGGAGCGCATTTCCTGTAGGCGCTGTCGAGTGGAACGAGACTGCAATCTTTGCACGTGAATTGTTAAAAACTCTTAAGAGTATGAAAGATCACTGAAAACCGGCCCAAGAGGCCGGTTTTTGCTGCCTGGCATCACCGTCCCGTCACCGATTGGCGCCATAATGCCGACCACTCACTCAAGGGTTGGCAAGCGTTCGTTATGGATAACCTGGGTTTTGGCAAAGTATTGCTGGTGGAAGACGATGAGAGGCTCTCCGGGCTGATCGCGCATTTCCTGTCCCAACATGGCTTTGAGGTGTTGCAGGTGCACCGCGGTGACCTCGCGTTGGCGGCTTTCCTCGACTTCAAACCGAAAATCGTTGTACTCGACCTGATGCTGCCGGGCCAGAGCGGCCTGCACGTATGCCGCGAGATCCGCAGCGTGTCCGACACGCCGATCGTCATCCTCACCGCCAAGGAAGACGACCTCGATCACATCCTCGGCCTGGAATCCGGCGCTGATGACTACGTGATCAAGCCGATCAAGCCACCGGTGTTGCTGGCTCGCCTGCGCGCGTTGCAACGTCGGCAAACGCCGGACAGCAGCGTTTGCTGCGCGCTGGAGTTCGGCCATCTGAGTATCGACCGCAGTTGTCGCGAAGTGCGGCTGGCGGGCGAGGGCATCGAGTTGACCACCATGGAGTTCGAGTTGCTGTGGTTGCTGGCCAGCGCCGCCGGCAAGATTCTGTCCCGCGATGACATACTCAATCGCATGCGCGGCATCGCTTTCGATGGGCTCAACCGCAGCGTCGACGTTTACATCAGCAAGTTGCGCGGCAAGCTCAAGGACAACCCTCGCGAACCGGTGTGCATCAAGACCATCTGGGGCAAGGGTTACCTGTTCAATCCGTTCGCGTGGGAGCTGTAAATGCTGCGGTTATTTCTCGGGCTGTTTCTGGTGATGACGGTTGGCCTGGTCCTGGGGCTGCAAACCGTCGAGCGCACGTTCGATGCGCTGCTCGACGGTCAGATGCAAAGTTACAACCGAGAGGCGGTGCGTGGTCAGGCCTGGTCGCTGGTGGAGCAATTGCGCGGCCTCGACAATGAGGACCGGGAACGCCAACTGGAAGCCGTGCGCCCTCACTATGGTTTGGGCCTGAGCCTGGTCGAAAGCGCTCAACTGGCCCTGACCGATCAGGAGAACGCCGAGTTGGCCCAAGGCCAGCTGGTACTTCGCGACAAGTACACGCAGTTCATCTCGCGCATTGACGACGGCTCCCAACTGCTCAGCATCAAGCTGCCGGCCGAGCCGAGCCTGATGCCGTTCTACATTGCCACGGCCTATTTGATGATTGCGGTGATGATCGGTCTGGTGTTGATTTTCTGGGTGCGTCCACACTGGCGAGATCTGGAAAAACTGCGCCTGGCCGCCGAGCGTTTCGGCGATAACGACTTGTCGTCGCGTATCCAGCTGTCAAAGCGCTCGAACATCCGCGACCTGTCCGAACACTTCAACCTGATGGCCGCGCGTATCGAAGGCCTGATCGCCAATCAGCGCGAGCTGACCAACGCGGTGTCCCATGAGTTGCGCACGCCCATTGCGCGACTGTCGTTCGAGCTTGACCAGCTCAAGCAACAACCCGACCCGACCCGGAACCGCGAGCTGATTGCCGACATGTACGCCGACCTCGGCGAGCTGGAGGAGATGGTGTCGGAACTGCTGACCTACGCCAGCCTCGAGCGCGGTGCCACGGTGATCACGCGAGAAAATATCCAGGCCAACAGTTGGCTCGACAGCGTGGTCGGCAGCGTGGCGCTGGAGGCCGAGGCGGCCGGGGTGCAGCTGCTGATTGTCGAGTGTCGGGTCGATGAGGTGCGCATCGAGCCACGCTTCATGGCGCGGGCGGTGATCAACCTGCTGCGCAATGCCATTCGCTATGCCGAGGCGCGGGTGGAAGTGTCGTTGGTGCGCACCGGCGATCATTACGAAGTTCAGGTCAATGACGATGGGCCAGGCGTGCCGATGGCCGGACGGGAGAAAATCTTCGAGCCGTTTTCGCGCCTGGACGCCAGCCGTGATCGCCGCACGGGTGGTTTCGGTTTGGGCCTGGCGCTGGTCCGGCGGGTGTCGCAGTCCCATGGCGGGCAGGTGGAAGTGGCGGATTCGCCGTGGGGTGGGGCTTCGTTTCGTATGACGTGGGCGCATCAGGATTAATTGTGGCGTTCTTGCGTACGCCATCGCGAGCAGGCTCGCTCCCACATTGGATTTGTAAACGACATAGATCCAATGTGGGAGCGAGCCTGCTCGCGATGGCGTCATCCGCATCACCTCAAATCAAAAGCTGTACACCACCTGGCCAGCCAAGGATGTCTGCATCCGCCGCTCGACAATCGGGCTGTCCGCGGCCTCTTTGGCCAGATACTGCACCGCCAGCACCGTCGACACATTCCATTGATCATTGACCGGCAACGACCAGGTCAAATCCGCCCCGCGACTCACCAGCCCGCCATGAGCGTCATACGCCCGAAACTGAGTGCGCGACGCCTGACCCGCGCTGACGCCGTACCAGGTGCGCATGTAATCGCCGTCGCCAAACTGACTGTTGAGGCTGCCGACGACCTTGCCATGCTCACCTTCGTAAAACGGCGCGCTGATGCTCAGTTTCAAGCGATTCCAGGCTGAACCCGTGTCCTCATCGTCATCGTCCTTTTCCAGCGCATGTTCAAAACTCGCGCCGAGAATGATCGGCCCCATGTGATACGAGCCGTCGAGCCCCAGCACCGGGCGGGACTTGATCGAGCCCATGCCGTCCAGCTCGTCCGAACCTTTGAACCCGGTCTTGCGATCCTTGCGCACATCGCTGGCGCCGACGTACACGCTGAGGCCGTAGTCATCCTCATCAAAGGCCCAGCCCAGACCCTTTTCAGTGTCGAGAAAGACACCGTAAGGGCTGACGATTTTTCCACCCAACAGCGGCGCCACGACGCGATCATCGCTGCCGCTGTAACGCGGCACACTGGCAGCGCTGGCCCGCAGGCTGTAGCGCCAGTCTTCGGCATGCACGGAATGGAAGGGCAGGAACAGACAGAATGAAGTGAGCGACAGCGACAGCGAACGAAACATGGGAGCACCCGAGGGGAGATTGGATGCGCCCATGCTAGGCGGGTGCCGGCGGGCAATCTTTGACAGCTTTGTCGGGAAACTGTCAAAGACTGTGAACGGAGCTGACCGTACAGCGAGCAACCTGTGGCCAGGGAGCTTGTTGTGGCGAGGGAGCTTGCTCCCGCTGGGGCGCGGAGCGGCGCCAAAAAATGGGTCTGCTGCGCAGTCCAGCGGGAGCAAGCTCCCTCGCCACAGGGTCAGTGTTTAGCCGCAGGGGCGGTGCCTGGCCTCAGTGTCACACCACAGTTCAGAGTGACCTCAGCTTAGAAATCCCACTTGGTGGTCAGCATCAGGTTGCGCGGCTCGCCGTAGAACGTCGTACCGAAGTTGCCCAGGCCCGTCAGGTACTTCTTGTCGAAGACGTTGTTGGCGTTGGCGGTGAAGCTCAGGTGTTCGTTGTACTGATAACGGGTCATCAGGTCGACGAGGGTGTAGCCGCCTTGTTTGAGCGAGGTGCTGCCCTCGGTCGGGCTGAAGCTCTGGCCGTAGAACGCGCTCTGCCAACTGACGCCGCCACCGACGGTGACCTTGTCCAGTGCGCCAGGCAAGCGGTAGGTGGTGAACGTACGCACGACGTGTTCCGGTTTGGTGGTGGCCAGCGGGAAACCGTAGATCCGTTGCTCGTCCTTGTCGCGGGTACGGGCATAGGTATAGCCGGCCGACAGGTTCCAGCCATCGGACAGTTCGCCCGCCAGTTCCAGCTCCACGCCTTTGGTGGTGGCGCCGGGGATGGCTTCGTAAACGTCCTGCCCGGTGGTGTCGGTGGTGACGTATTGGGCGACGTTCTCCTGCTCGATGCGGAAGAAGGCCAGGCTGGCGTTCAGTTTGCCTTCGAGGTACGCCGCTTTCAGACCGGTCTCGTAGCTGTTGCCTTCAACCGGCTTCAGGGTCGAACCGGCGGCGTCCTTGTAGGTCTGCGGCTGGTAGATGTTGGTGTAGCTGGCGTAGACCGAATACGTGTCATCCAGGTCATAGATCACACCGGCGTAAGGGGTGACGACGCCGTGTTCCTTGTAGCTGGTCTGGGTGTCGGTCTGGCCGGCGCCCGGGTAGTAGCTGTAATCCTCGTTGTACTTGAAGGTGCTCACGCGGCTGCCGAGGATGATCGACAGGTCGTCGGTCGGGCGCAGGCGCGTGGCCAGGTAAGCACCGTTCTGACTGGTGGTGCGCTCGTACTTGCCGTTTTTCGGGAAATCCTGTTCCGGCAGGTCGCCGTTCCAGTCATAAATGCTGCCAGGGACATTTCCGGCACCGGGGATAACGCTGTCGAACGTCGCGCCGGTCTGGCGGGCATGGGACGTCATGAAACCGGCCACCAGTTCGTGCTCGCGACCGCCCAGGGTGAAGGGCCCGGACACGTTCACGTCCGCCGTGTTTTGCACGCGATGACCTTCCCAGCGGCCCCAGTAAAGGAACATGCCTTCACCGGTGGCGCGGTCCGGTGCGCCGCCGCTGGCCGAGGCCAGGCGCGTATCGTGATCGGTGGTTTTCTGGTTGAGATTGACCTTGAGTTTCCAGTCATTGGCCAGGGCCTGCTCTAGCGACGTGAAGTAGGTGACCGTGTCGAAATCACGACGGCTCCAGTCGGCGCCCGGGTTGAAGCTGCGCGAGAAGTCGGTGCGGCCGCCGTCGGCGAAGTACACCGTATTACCGGTCCAGGAGGTGCCGCGTGGGGTGGCGCTGGACTTGTCGATGCCGAAGGTCAGCAGGGTGTCGTCCGACAGGTCCGCTTCGAGGATGCCGTAAAACAGGTCTTTCTTCTGGCTGTAGTGATCGATGTAGGAATGCTTGTCCTGGTACGAACCGACGAAGCGGCCGCGCACACTGCCGGTATCGTTCAGCGGACCGGAAATATCGCCGGTGGTGCGGTAGCTGTCCCACGAACCGACGGTGCCGCTGATCGAGGCCTTGAATTCCTTGGTCGGCTTCTTGCGAATCAGGTTGACGGTGGCGGACGGGTCGCCCGAACCCGTCATCAGGCCGGTCGAACCCTTGACGATTTCGATGCGGTCGAGGCTGGCCGCGTCATCGCTGTTGTTCGGGTTCTCTCCGTAGACCCCGTCGTACGGCTGGTTGACCCCGTCGTACTGGAAGTTGGTGATGGCAAAACCGCGGGCGGAAAACTCGGTACGGTCACTGTCGTATTTTTGCGTCGACACGCCGGGGGCATTGCGCAACGCGTCGCTGACACTCTGCACGCCGCGATCGTCCATTTGCTGACGGGTGACCACGGTGACCGATTGCGGCGTTTCACGGGGCGACAAGGCCAGGCCGGTGGCCGAGGACGTTGAGCCCGTGGTGTAGGAATGGGTGTCCTCGGTGGTCGCGCCCAAGCCTACGGCAGAAATACTCGTCGCACCCAGTTGCAGCGCGCCGTCGTCTTTGGGCGCCGGTTTGCTTTCCACCGTTTCGGCGGCGTGGGCGTTGCAGGAAAGGCTCAGCAGCGCGGCTGGCAGGGCCAGTGCCAGGGGGCACAGGGCAAAACGAAAACGGGTGGCAAGTGGGTGCGACATGGAAATCCCTTTGTATCGAATCGTTCGGTAAGTGAAAGGCTTCTGAGGGTTAACCGAACGAAAAACGCAAAGGGGAACTGCCGTGTGCAAAAAAATGAGCTAGCGGACCACATCCAGGCGCTCATGCCACTGCGCGATGGATTCCTCGGGCCAGGTTTCGCACTGCCGATCACCGTGATGCGGCGCAACCTCCACCCACGGCGCTTTCGAGCCAAGCATCACGTGCGTGTATTCGGGTGGCACAGGTAGCGCGGTGTCGATGGCCGAGGCGAACGGGTGGATCAGCTCTGGCCATTCAGGGCTGAACAGCCACAACCCCGAGCCACAGACCGAGCAGAAGTGCCGCTCTGCCGTGCTGCGGTGGGCGCGTTTGTCGCCTTCGTCCTTGAGTCGCGCGTGATAGATCGCAATGGATTTGCGACCGCGCACCTTGAGGCTGGCGGCATCACCGGCGATGTTGACCGAGTAACCGCCGCCGCCCTGGGTCTTGCGGCAGATCGAGCAGTAGCAACGTTGATAAGGGTAGGGGTGGGCGCTGTTCAGACTGAACGACACGGCGCCGCAATGGCACGAGCCTTCGAGTTGCATGGAATAACCTCCAAAAGATTGGCTGTTACTTCCCTGACCGCCCCGAAAACCGGTGGTTCACTGCTGGATCGGCACCAGGATCGCATCGCCGGTTGCCACCAGCTTCAACTGATCTCCGGTTTGTGCGAACAGTTCGGCGCGGGCAAACACCTGTTTCTTCCCGGCCTTCACCACCTGGCCGCGCGCAATGAACACTTCACCGATGGCGGGCGCCAGGCAATTCACCGAAAAATGCGCCGCCAGGACATTGCCAGCGACCGTTCCGGCCGCAAACCCACAGGCGGTATCGAGCAGCGCGCCGATCAGGCCGGCATGCAGGAAGCCAGCGTATTGCGCCATGTCAGTCTCGCGAAAAGCCATGGTCAGTTCCACCTCGCCGGGCTCGGCGCGAGTGACGTCGAAACCGGCCCAGCGGTTGAAGGCGGACGTTGAATTGATCTTTTTGAGTGCATCAAGCATGGCGAATCCCTCCGGTTGAGGCATCAACATGCGCCGGGTTCCGGGGGATGTCATGGTGGATAAAGGAGGGTGATGGGCCGGTGGATTGATGGTGAATATTCAGGCCT
>NZ_CATKQK010000020.1:0-22865 GCF_949767185.1 Pseudomonas sp. IT-P100 | reverse complement strand
GTAACTCTTTGTTTACCAAGGAGTTTTCCGTTTCGACTGCGCCGGAAGTGGGGCGAATTATAGACTTCCAGAATCTGCCGTCAACCCCTGATTTGGCTTTTCTATCACGATGTTCAAAATCACCGCTTATATATAGACGCGGCCGCCTTGAATGCGCAGTATATTGCCCAATACACGATACAACTCTTTCGCTCCCTGCCTTGGACGATGCCACGCAATGAATGACCAGCCTCGCAGCCTTGCCTCGACCCTGTTCTCGGTGGGCCTGCTATTAATAGCAATGGCGTCGATCCAGTCCGGAGCTTCCCTGGCCAAAAGCATGTTTCCTGTTATCGGCGCTCAAGGAACGACTACCCTGCGATTGATCTTCGCCAGCCTGATCATGATCGTGCTTCTACGTCCGTGGCGAGCGAAGCTCACCACAAAATCCCTGCGTACCGTCATCGTTTACGGAATGGCGCTGGGCGGCATGAACTTCCTCTTCTATATGTCCTTGCGCACCGTTCCTCTGGGCATTGCGGTAGCGCTGGAGTTCACCGGCCCCTTGGCTGTCGCCATCTATGCCTCGCGTCGAGCGATCGACTTTTTGTGGATCGCCTTGGCCGCCGTCGGATTGCTGCTGTTGATACCGACAGGAGCAACCAGTGCCAGTCTTGATCTCCTCGGAGCGGGCTATGCGCTGGGCGCCGGTGTCTGCTGGGCGCTATATATCCTCTTCGGCCAGAAGGCCGGTGCCGATAACGGCGTGCAGACTGCTGCACTGGGGGTGATGATCGCCGCGCTGTTCGTCGCGCCTATCGGCATTGTTCATGCGGGTGCCGCGCTGTTGACGCCGTCGTTGATTCCTGTGGCCATCGGCGTTGCCATCCTTTCCACTGCCCTGCCCTATACGCTGGAGATGGTCGCCCTGACCCGAATGCCGGCCCGCACGTTCGGTACGCTGATGAGTATTGAACCTGCGTTCGGCGCATTGTCAGGCTTGCTGTTCCTTCATGAGTTCCTCTCACTGTCACAGTGGATGGCTATTCTGTGCATCATTCTGGCTTCCGTCGGCGCGACCATGACCATGGGAAGCGCCGCCAAGCCCGCCGTCGCGGCGGATTGATACAGGATTTGACGAAACTCTGGTATTTACCGCGCATTTAGGCCATGTTTAGGCCCGCAACCCAATGTCGGACATGGACTTTTCAGGATAGGGATATCAGAAACGCTTCGAACGAAAGCGAGTGCAGCCAGACCCGGGCACAAAGATCCGGGACGCTTTAAGGACAGCAATGAAACGAATTTTGATACTCATCGCCGCACTTGCAGTTGCGGGCTGCGCGGCGACTTCGGAAACCCATATCAAACGTGGCAAGAAAGGGTTGCATGTCAACTGCTCCGGACTGTCGTCATCCTGGGACAAGTGCTACACCAGCGCCGCCAATTCGTGTGCGCCGAAGGGCTACAAAGTCATCGCCAAGTCAGGGGATGGCGTGGAAGAACCAGGCGATTATCCGTTTGGCCTCAATCCTGCCGGCTATACAAGCCGCAGCATGATCGTGATCTGCAAATAGGTTGATGCCGTCGCTTCAGGTTCGTGGGCCTGCGATCTGACGGCCAATCTCATCGTAACTGGACTTCAACACCGTGCGCTGGATCTCTGGAGTGGCCAACATTCGCGCCACCACCAATGCACCGATGCATTGCGACAGAATGGCCCAGGCCAGGCTGTCGCTCTCCAGTATCTGTGCCCAACTCTCCTGAAGCCGACAAATCCATTTCTCCGCCTGCTGGCGAATCATCACGTCTGAACGGGCAATTTCCGCGCCCAGTGCCGGTAACGCACAACCGGATTCCGGATGTTCGACATGGGACATGCTCAGGTAGTGCTTCAGGCAGCGTTCGAGCCTGTCACGGTCCTGATCGGCCCCCAGGCGTTCCAGGCTTTGACCCAGCTCCTTCTCGACGATTGAAGCGAACAGTTCATCCTTCGACGAAAAATGGCTGTAGAACGCTCCGCCACTCAAGCCAATAGCTTTCATCAGGGCATCGACGCCGACCGTAGAGAAACCGGACTTCTTCGCCGACACCGCACTGCTTTCCAGCAGCTTCTCCCTGGTTTCCAGTTTATGACTGGCCGAGTAACGCATTGCCTTCCCCTCAGGATTGATCGTCTTGACGCTTACCCGATCGTAGCATAACGTTCGTTTAGTTAACGATCGTTTAGCAAAGGGAACTACCCATGAATAACAAGAAGGTCGTACTGGTAGTCGGCGCGGGTGATGCCACGGGTGGCGCTATCGCCAAACGTTTTGCGCAAGAAGGTTTCGTCGCGTGCGTTACCCGGCGCAGTGCAGAAAAACTCCAGCCGCTGGTGGACGCCATCAACGCTGTTGGCGGTGAAGCCCATGGTTTTGCCTGCGATGCACGCAAGGAAGAGGACGTGATCGCGCTGGTCGAACAGATTGAAAGCCAGATCGGTCCCATCGAGGCTTTTGTGTTCAATATCGGCGCCAACGTGCCGTGCAGCATTCTCGAAGAAACGGCGCGCAAGTATTTCAAGATCTGGGAAATGGCCTGTTTCTCAGGCTTTCTCAATGCCCGTGAAGTGGCCAAGCGCATGGCCAAGCGTCAACGGGGCACGATCCTGTTCACCGGTGCTACCGCCGGCATGCGTGGCGCGGCAGGTTTCGCGGCGTTCGCCGGCGCCAAGCATGGCGTTCGCGCGCTGGCCCAGAGCATGGCCCGCGAACTGGGGCCGATGAACATTCACGTTGCTCACGTCGTCGTCGACGGCGCCATCGATACCGATTTCATTCGCGATGCTTTTCCCGAGAAGTATGCGACCAAGGATCAGGACGGCATCCTCAACCCTGAACACATTGCCGAGAATTACTGGTACCTGCACAGTCAGCCTCGTGACGCCTGGACCTTTGAGCTGGACCTGCGCCCCTGGAACGAACGCTGGTAAGCCCTCCCCTACAACAATAATCAGAGAGCATCGACCATGAGCAAAACCCTGGAGTTCTATTTCGACCTTGGCAGCCCCGCCACCTACCTGGCTTACACCCAACTGCCGAAAATCTGCGCGCAGACCGACAGTCAGCTGAACTATATTCCGATCCTGCTGGGCGGGGTCTTCAAGGCCACAGGCAACGCCTCACCCGCGACCATTCCGGCCAAGGGCGCCTATATGTTTCAGGACCTTGATCGTTACGCCAGACGCTACGGCGTGCCGCTGAAGTTCAATCCGAACTTTCCCATCAATACACTCATGCTGATGCGCGCAGTCACAGGCATGCAACTGCGCCATCCGGAACGCTTCCAGGCTTTTATCGACTGCCTGTTCCAGGCGATTTGGGTTGAAGGGCGCAACCTCGATGACCTGGCGACCGTCGCCACCGTGCTGACGAAAAATGGTTTTGATCCGACCGAAGTGCTGGCTTTGACGGCTGACGAAGAGGTCAAAACCGCGCTCAAGAACAACACCGAGAAAGCCGTGCAACGCGGTGTGTTCGGCGCACCCAGCATGTTTGTCGATAACCAGCTGTTCTTCGGCCAGGATCGACTGGACTTCGTCCTTGAAGCCCTGGCTTAAATCTCGATGACCAACCGCCCCTG
This sequence comes from Pseudomonas sp. IT-P100, assembly GCF_949767185.1. Classification (NCBI taxonomy): domain Bacteria; kingdom Pseudomonadati; phylum Pseudomonadota; class Gammaproteobacteria; order Pseudomonadales; family Pseudomonadaceae; genus Pseudomonas; species Pseudomonas sp. IT-P100. The sequence goes on along the minus strand of NZ_CATKQK010000020.1, from coordinate 19,262 downwards.
AGCCCCTCCCGAGACGAGCAACTCATGGGCAGCCTCGGCCGTTTCCAGTGTGAACGTCCGAGGATCCATCAAGGGCATCAGCTTGCCCGCCTCTATCAACCGCGCCGTTTCTCGAAGAATCTCCCCGTGATGCTCGCGCCCGACACCGGTGAGCAAGGGCAACAACGTGAACACGCCAGAGTACGTTGCCCCGCGAAACGAAAGAGGCGCCAGACTGTGCTGCCCCCAGCCAAGGCAGCTCAACACATGACCGTGATAAACCCGCGCGGCCTTGAAGGAGGCATCCAGGGTTTCGCCGCCTACCGTGTCATAGACGATATCGAAGCCCTCCCCATCCGTATGCTGCGCTACATATTCCTCAACCGAAGACTGGCGGTAATCGATAAACGTCGCACCGTAACCTTCGATGATTGCCTGATGCCTTGCAGAACCGGTCGCAAACACCTGAGCACCGAAGGCCCGGGCAATCTGTATCGCAACATGACCTACACCACCCGCCCCGCCGTGAATCAGCACCTTCTGGCCCTCCCGCACCCGCGCCCGATCCACCAGTCCTTCCCACGCAGTGATCAGCACCAGCGGCAACCCCGCCGCCTCACGCATGCTCAAATTGCCTGGCTTGCGCGCCAACAACCGGGCATCGACCGCTGCGTATTCCGCCAAAGAGCCCTGCGCACCGCCAATGCCGGTGGCCATGGCATACACCTCATCGCCCGGCTGCCATCCGGTAACACCTGCCCCCACACCTTCAACGATTCCCGCCAGATCAATGCCCACTGTCGCCGGCAACGGCTGACGCGCATGAGCCGCCAGGCCTGCACGGATTTTCCCGTCCAGCGGGTTCACCCCGCTGGCTTTGATGCGGACCAGCACCTGCCCCGCTTCGGGCACCGGCCGTTGAATGGAAGCCAAGCGTAGCGGCGCATTAGCCGAGTCGACAATCAGAGCGCGCATTTCAGTTATGTCTGTCATTTCGCATATTCCCGTCAGAGGTGGCTGTGGGATAAATCCTCCTCCATCTCACTCATGCTGATAAGACGCTATATAGCTATAGTGATCATGCCTATTTAGCATCAATGAGAAACCCTGTGGATAAACTCACTGCAATGGCGATCTTCGTCCGGGTCGTCGAACGCGGCAGCTTTTCTGCCGTTGCCCGAGAGATGCAGACCAGCCAGCCCACCATCAGCAAAGTCTTGAAAGCGCTGGAAACCGAACTGGGTGGAAAACTGATTGCCCGCAGCACCCGTCAGCTTTCCCTGACCGATGAAGGTCAGCGTTACTACAACGAATGTCGACAAATCCTCGCGGCCGTCGATGCGGCGGAACACAGCTTCCAGTCCGGCAGAGAGCGCATCGCCGGTCACCTGCGCATCGGTTCCTCGGTGAGTTTCGGGCGCTTGCAGATTGCCCCGCGCCTGGCGGAATTTCTGAAACACCATCCCGGTATCGACATTGACCTGCAACTGAGTGATCAAAACCAGGACCTGGTCCGCGAAGGGCTGGATGTCACGTTCAGAATCGGCGAACTGCACGACAGCGGCCTGATCGCCCGCCACGTCGGCACCACGTATCGAGTGACCGTCGCAGCGCCGGACTACCTCAAGCAACACGGCGAACCGCGATCACCGGAAGAACTGAGCGGGCACAACTGCCTGCAGTTCAACCTGCTGAACAGCCAGAACCTGTGGGTTTATGAGAAAGATGCCCAGCGCCACGAAGTGCGGATCAAGGGCAACGCACAAAGCAACAACTCGGAGGCTATCCGCGAGATGGTGTTGGGGGGACTGGGGATTGCGCTGTCGCCGGTGTGGTTGTTCAGCGAGGATCTGAAAACCGGGCGAGTGACGGCGATTCTGCCGGACTACGTTGCGCAGTCGCTGCCGATCCATGCCGTGTCCCCGGCGAATCGTCGCCAATCCGCCAGGGTCAAAGCCTTTGTCGACTATATGAGTCAAGCGCTGGAAGCAGCGCCTGAACTCAGGCCGATCAGATAGCGGCGGTTCGAGTGTTCAACCACTCAAGCGCTCCGCCGTCGAGCAACGGGCTCAAGCGCTCGCGCACTTCGGCGTGATACGCGTTGAACCATTGTTTTTCGTCCGCCGTCAGCAGCGACGGCTCGAGGCAACGGGTGTCGATCGGGCACAGGGTCAGGGTTTCGAATTTCAGGAACTCACCGAACTCGCTCTTGCCCGCTTCACGGTTCAACACCAGGTTCTCGATCCGCACACCCCAGCGGCCCGGACGGTAAGTGCCCGGTTCGATGGAGGTGATCATGCCCGGCTGCATCGCGGTTTGCGGTGCCGCCGCGGCTTGATAGGCAATGACTTGCGGGCCTTCGTGAACGTTGAGGAAGTAGCCCACGCCGTGCCCGGTGCCGTGACCGTAATCGACGCTTTCCGCCCAGATTGGCGCACGGGCGATGGAATCCAGCAACGGCGACAAGATACCCCGAGGGAATTGCGCACGGGACAATGCAATCACACCTTTCAACACGCGGGTGCAATCGCGCTTCTGCTCATCCGTCGGCGTACCGACCGGTACCATCCGCGTGATGTCGGTGGTGCCGCCCAGGTATTGGCCGCCGGAGTCGATCAGCAACAGACCGTCGCCTTCGATCACCGCATGCTCTTCTTCGGTGGCGTGGTAATGCGGCATCGCACCATTGGCGTTGAACGCGGCAATGGTGTTGAAACTCAGCGACACATAGTCCGGACGACGGGTACGCGCAGCGGTCAGGTGTTCGTCGATGGTCAGCTCGGTGATGCGCTCGCGGCCCCACGCCGACTCCAGCCAGGCGAAGAATTCGCACAGCGCCGCACCATCCTGTTCCATGGCCTTGCGGATGTGCTCGGCATCGGCCAGGCTTTTCTGCGATTTGGCCAGTGTCGTCGGGTTCAGGCCTTCAACCAGTTTTACACCGCTGTCCAGGTTGTCCAGCAGGCCAGCCGTGACACGCGCCGGATCGACTTGCAGGCTCGCGCCGCTCGGTACCGCGCGCAACGCGTCGGCCACTTCACTGTAGTCGCGCAGGGTTACGCCGTCCTGTTCGAGGATCGCGCGTAGCTCGGCGCTGACTTTGCCCAGCGCCACGAACAGGGTGGCCTGTTGCTGGCTGATCAGCGCAAATGAAACGAATACCGGATTGAACGACACATCGCCGCCGCGCAGGTTGAACAGCCAGGCGATGTCGTCGAGGGTGGCGATGAAATGCCAATCGGCGCCCCGCTCTTTCAACACCTCGCGCAGGTTGGCGAGTTTTTCGCCACGGCTGACCGTCGCCTGAGGCGGCAGGTGCTGATAGATCGGCTCGTTCGGCAGCGTCGGACGATCGCTCCAGACTTGGCTCAACAGATCGATGTCGGTACGCAGTCGGGCGCCGCGCTCTTCGAGTTTGCCCCCCAGCGTACGCGCCGAAGCCACGGCCATCACCGCACCGTCCACCGCGACGACACCGCCTTCAGGGGTTTGCTCGGCCAGCCAGTCCAGCGGGCCTGGTTGCCCCGGTTGCAGCTTGACCAGCTCAATGCCGCTGCCCTTGAGCTCTTTGGTCGCTTGCTCCCAATAACGGCTGTCCGCCCAGACGCCGGCGAAATCCGGCGTCACGATCAGCGTGCCGACCGAGCCGTGAAAACCCGACAACCATTGCCGCCCTTGCCAGTAACCGGGCAGATATTCAGACAGGTGCGGATCGGCCGACGGCACCAGCAGGGCATGGATACCCTCCCGGCTCATCAGCTCGCGGGTGTGCGCCAGGCGCTCGGGCACCGATCCATTGATCGAAGGCTGCGTACTCATCGTGTCTCCTGCTAATCACTTCATCATTATTGTTGAGTGCCGATCTCAGTCGGCGCGTAAAAGCGCTACTGCCAGAATGCCGGAGCACTGGTGCAGGCGGCTGTGATCAGATGTACCGCCTGGTCGATATCCTGTTCGGTGGTAAACCGGCCCAGGCTCAGGCGAATGGTGCGACTTGCCGAACGAGCGTCATGCCCCAGGGCCAGCAGCACGTGGGATGGCGTATTACTGGCGGAGTTGCAGGCCGAAGTCGCGGAAAAGGCGATCGAGGCGCTCAATGCCGCCGGGTTGAAATCGCCTTCGTTGAAGGTCAGGCTCAGGGTATGGGGAATGCGCTGGGTGGCGCTGCCGTTGAGGCGAACGCCGGGAATGGTCAGCAACGGTTCCAGCAGGCGTTCACGCAGACGCGCGATCCTGGTTTTCTCTTCATCGAACAGTTGCGCCGCCAACGCGAAGGCCTCGCCCATGGCGGCAATCTGATGAGTCGCCAACGTACCGGAGCGCAAACCGCCCTCGTGGCCGCCGCCGTGAATCTGCGCCTGTAAACGCGGCTGCGCGCGAGGACCGACATACAACGCGCCGATGCCTTTGGGGCCGTAGATCTTGTGCGCCGAAAACGACATCAGGTCCACCGGCAACCGCGTCAGGTCAATCGCCACTTTCCCTGCGCCCTGAGCGGCGTCGACATGGAACAACGCATCGCGGGCACGCACCACTTCGCCGATGGCCGCGATGTCATTGACCGTGCCCAGCTCGTTGTTGACCAGCATCAGCGACACCAGAAAGGTGTCCTCGCGCATCGCCTCGCTGACGGCTTGCGCGGTGATCAGACCTTCCTCGTCCGGCACCAGATACGTCACTGCGACGCCCGCGTCCTGCAACTGCTTCGCCGTGTCGAGAATCGCCTTGTGTTCAATCTGGCTGGTGATGACATGGCCACCGGATACGCCCCGGGCCTGGGCCACGCCCTTGAGGGCGAGGTTGTTCGATTCGGTGGCGCCGGAGGTCCAGACGATCTGATTTGCTTGTGCGCCGACCAGTTCTGCCACCTGCTGCCGCGCCTGCTCGACCGTTTGCCGGGCCTGCTGGCCGAACGCGTGGGAGCTGGACGCCGGGTTGCCGAAGTTGCCGGAAAAACCCAGACATTCGACCATGACCACGATGACCCGCTCATCCACCGGCGTGGTGGCGGCGTAGTCGAAATACAACGGACGTTTATTCATAAAAGACTCGCAGAGCTTGTTCCGGGATCAGTGCTGGGAACCAGTCAACCAGCAATACCTGATCGGATGCGTAATAGAAGTACGACTTCATTGAAAAGTGCGTAGGAACGCTCCTGAAGTCGAGCTTAACAGGCATCGGGCAACCGGATGAAGCAATGCGTCAGCTAAAGCTTTCGAGCAACAACGGATACAGCGAAACCACCAGCAGCGCGGCCATGCCCCAGTTGAACAGGCGCAACCAGCGACGGTCCTTGAGCACGTTGCGCAACAACGTGCCGCACGCCGCCCAGACACCGACGCTCGGCAGGTTGATCAGGGCGAAGACCGCTGCAATCACAAGCACATTGGTGAAATAGCCCTGCATCGGCGTGTAGGTGCTGATCGCACCGATGGCCATGATCCACGCCTTGGGATTGACCCACTGGAAAGCTGCGGCGCCGAGGTAACTGATGGGTTTGCTCTCCCCCTGCCCGCCGTCGGACACCGGCCCGGAATGCGCGATTTTCCACGCCAGGTACAACAAATACGCGGCTCCAACGTAACGCAAAACGGTATAGAACAACGGATAGGTTTGAAACACTGCGCCCAGGCCGAAACCGACGGCCACGACGAGCACGAAGAAGCCGCAGGTAATCCCAAGCATATGGGGAATGGTGCGGTTAAAGCCGAAGTTCACGCCCGATGCCAGCAACATGGTGTTGTTCGGGCCGGGAGTGATGGAGGTGACGAGGGCAAACAGGGCAAAACCCAGCAGCAGGTCGAGCGAGAGCGTCATGAGCGGCAGTCCATCAGGGTCAGTCAGGTATTGACCCTATCGCACACCCTGAAGGAAACCCATGGACAGTTGGGTGAAACTTCGAGCGGTACAGTCGCTCAGCTTGGACGGCCGTGAAGCTGAACGGCACGCTCGGCGTTCATCTCGCCTTGCTTGTCAAAACTGAAGGTCTTCTGCGGTTCGCCGAGCAATTCGGCTTTTTTCGCGTGGTATTCGTCGAAGGACAAACCGCGACGATTCAACGCCTCCAGCGCCAGTTCCCTGCTTTCTTCAGCAGTGTAGGGCCGCAATTCCGGGGAAACATGGCTGGCACATCCGGCGAGAACGGAGACCGCAAGCAGCAAGAAAGTGGTGAGTAGGGTTTTCATGATGTGGCGTCCTGGCATCTGGGTTCGGGTCAATGAACACAGGCTACCCGCGCCTCTCGATGGGCAGAAATCAACGCTTTCGATAGTGGCTATCGACTTTGCCTGATGACCTTCCGTCCAGGCCGAAGTTACCGACGAATTCTGAAGATCTGGCGCCGCGTGCTGCAAGGCGAAGCCGTGGATTTCGAAGGCAAACACTCGCAAGTGAAGAACGCCAATGCGTTATTCCGTTGTTGCCTGAACCGTACGCCAGCCTGGCCGGCCGCGGTGTCACCAACCTCACCGGCCGTTTGGCGAATCGATCGCCAATGACGTGCTGCCCGCCAAAGCCACGGCCTGAAACGATGTGGCGAGGGAGCTTGCTCCCGCTGGGCTGCGGTGCAGTCCCATAACAGGCCCGCACGTTTTTTCTCAAAGACCGCGTCAACCTGTTTACGACTGCTGCGCAGCCGAGCGGGAGCAAGCTCCCTCGCCACAAAGGCCGCCCCAAGAGGTTTGTGTTGAATTAACTGAGGAACCCCGCGTGACAGCTTGAGCCGTAACGTGACGCGCATACGACTGATCAAGATCGGCGAACTGGCGGTGAACAAGCGCCGACCGACAGAAAACGTGCAGGACGAGCGTCTGATGCACTTGTCGATTCAACCCACCAGATTGCAGTGCAACGCGTCATCGTGGCTACGTTCCAGACTGTGCAGCACCTGGAACGAGCCGAAAGTCACGGTTTTCGCCTGATGGGCGCGAATCAGCTGCCAGAAATCCTGCTCGCCGCTTTCAAAACTTTGAAACGCCGCTTCCCCCGCCTCGCGAGATTGCCATTGCAGGTAGTTGAGCACCCGCCGGCCATCGTCGCTGGCCTGGATACTGGCGCTCAGAAATCCGCTGTAGCCTTGGGCCAGACGTTCGGTCTGCTTCGATAACGCCGACACCAATGCAGGTTGCTGATGGGGTTCGATCTCGAATTCGATCAACTGGGTGAAGCTGCGATTTTTCTCTGGCGCTTGCATGAAAAGTCCCCACTGACGTGTAAGACGGATCTTGCGATCCGAAGGCCTGCAGGGTAAAACCTCGAGTTAACTAGAGGTCAAGAGGCATTTTTCAAATGATCACCTCGGAAAACCTGCATAAGGAACTTACCGTCGGCCAATTGGCCGCCCGTAGCGGCGTGGCGGTCACGGCGCTGCATTTCTATGAAGCCAGGGGGCTGATCAAAAGCAATCGCAATCAGGGCAACCAGCGGCGCTATCCACGGGAAGTGTTGCGGCGGGTGGCGTTGATCAAGGTGGCGCAGCGGTTGGGGATTCCGTTGGCAGAGATTGGTGAGGCATTGAAAACCCTGCCGGATAACCGGGCGCCGACGGCGGCGGACTGGAAGGTGTTGTCGGCGCAGTGGAGTCGGGAGCTTGATGAGCGGATCAATCAACTGACCTTGCTGCGGGACAAGCTCAACGGTTGTATCGGCTGTGGGTGTTTATCGATGGAGGCGTGTCCGTTGCGTAATTTTGGGGATGTGCTTGGGGAACAGGGACCGGGGGCGCAGCTGTTGGAATCGGGGGGTTGATCCTGAATAGCGGCGCGGCTATCGCGGGCTTGCCCGCGATGGCGATCCGAGCATTCTGTTGCTTCACTGTTGAAGGCTGAACAGTGGCGTTGTTATGCCCTGCACCGGTAGGAGCTGCCGCAGGCTGCGATCTTTTGATCTTGGTGTGGGCGCGACCGACGAAGGGTCAGGATCAAAAGATCGCAGCCTGCGGCAGCTCCTACTATCTTTGTAGGCTCGCGACAGCTTTATCCCATAACGAAATCAGGGAGACTGATCATGAGCGTCAAACCCATTCCAGAGGGTTATCACAGCATCACCCCGTATCTGGGGATCCAGAAAGCGGCGGAAGCCATCGAGTTCTACAAGAAAGCCTTCGGCGCCACTGAAGTCATGCGCCTGTCCATGCCCGATGGCGGCATCGGTCACGCCGAACTGCGCATCGGCGATTGCCCGATCATGCTCGGCACGCCCTGCGATCAGGGGCCGTTGAGCAATCCGGACACGTCACCGTCCGTGGGCTTGCACCTGTATGTGAACGATGTGGACGCGTCTTACAAACAGGCGATTGCAGCGGGCGGCACGGTGGTGTCCGAGGTCAAGGATCAGTTTTATGGCGACCGTTCGGGGACCTTGAAGGATCCTTATGGGCATCTGTGGTTTCTGGCCACGCGCAAGGAGGATCTGACCCAGGAGCAGATCGAGCAGCGGGCGAAGGAGATGTTTCAGCAGGGTTGAGCGCTTTGGTGCCTGCCCCGGCCGCATCGCGGGCCAGCTCGCTGCCACAGGGTCCTGTGTCGTAGGAAAAATGGCGAACGACACAACACCGGTGGGAGCGTGGCTCGCCCGCGATGAGGCCATCAGCCACACCACACCTCCCTCGAACACACTTCATGAACAAGCCCACCACGCTTTGCGCCTTGCCCTCCCCGCCCAACACTTTCAGGATGCAGGCAACTACAACAAGGAGACCTCCATGTTCGCCGGATTCCTCAAAGACCAGCGCCACGTCAACGGTGTCGACATTGCCTACCGCGTCGGCGGCAGCGGGCCGGGCCTGCTGTTGCTGCACGGCCACCCGCAGACTCACGTCATCTGGCACAAGGTCGCCGAACAACTGGCCGAGCACTTCACCGTAGTCGCCGCCGACCTGCGCGGTTACGGCGACAGTGCCAGACCGCCGGCCGACGATCACCACACCCCTTACTCCAAACGCGAGATGGCCAAGGATGCCGTGGCGCTGATGAACGCCATGGGCTTCGATCGGTTTTCGGTCCTGGCCCACGACCGCGGCGCCCGCGTGGCCCATCGCCTGGCGCTGGATCATCCGGACGCGGTGCAACGCATGGTGCTGCTCGACATCGCCCCCACGCTGTCGATGTACGCACAAACCAACGAAGCCTTTGCCCGCGCCTACTGGCACTGGTTCTTCCTGATCCGCCCGGCGCCGTTGCCGGAAACCCTGCTTGAAGCCGACCCCGAAGCCTATTTGCGCAGCGTGATGGGCAGTCGCAGCGCCGGACTCAAACCCTTCACCGCCGAAGCCTTTGGCGAATACCTGCGTTGCCTGAAACTGCCGGGCTCGGCGCGCGGGATCTGCGAGGATTACCGTGCCAGTGCCAGCATCGACCTGGAGCATGACCGCATCGACCTCGACGCCGGCCATCATCTGAACCTGCCGTTGCTGGTGTTGTGGGGCGCCGAAGGCACGGTCGGGCGCTGTTTCGAACCGCTCAAGGAATGGCAACTCGTCGCCACCGATGTGCGCGGCAAAGCGCTGCCCGCCGGTCATTACATCGCCGAAGAAGCGCCGGAACTGTTGCTCGCCGAAGTGCTGGGTTTCCTGCGCTGACACCCGCGTCGCGCTGCTATGCTGGCGGCTCATGCCGCCAGTGCCCGTTCTGTCATGACCACCAAGAAAGACACCGTGCCCCTTCCCGAAGACCTGCGTGTATTCCTCACCGTCGTGCGCAAAAGCGGTTTCGCCGCGGCCGCCGATGAGCTGGGCCTGTCGCCCGCCTACGTCAGCAAGCGCATCCAGATTCTCGAAACCACCCTAGGCACGCGCCTGCTGCACCGCACCAGTCGCCGCATTGCCCTGACCGAGGACGGCGAGCGCGTGCAGCGCTGGGCGTTGCGCATTCTCGATGACTTCCAGCAACTGCACGACGAACTCTCCGACGCCCACGACAGCCCTCGCGGCCGTTTGCATCTGTGCAGCAGTTTCGGTTTCGGCCGTCACCACGTGGCGCCGGCCGTGTCGTTGCTGGCCGAGCGATATCCGGACCTGGAGATTCGCCTCGACCTGTTCGACCGGGTAGTGGACATCGTCAGTGAAGGCTTCGATCTGGAGATTCGTGTCGGCGACGACATTCCCGGTCAGCACATCGGCCGGCGCCTGGTGAGCAATCGGCGGGTGGTGTGTGCGGCCCCCGATTATCTGCAGCGCCAGGGTGTACCGCAGACGTTAGGCGAACTGGAGCAGCATCATTGCCTGGTGATCAAGGAGCGGGACAACGCGTTCGGCATCTGGAACCTGGAACGCAACGGGGTGCAAGAAAGCGTGCGGGTCAGCGGACCGTTGTCGTCCAATAACGGCGAGATTGTCTTGCAGTGGGCACTGGACGGGCGCGGCGTGGTGCTGCGGTCATTGTGGGATGTGAAACCCTTGCTGGATCAAGGGCGGTTGGTGCAGTTGCTGCCCGAGTACAGTCAGAGCGCCAACGTCTGGGCGGTGTACCCGACGCGACTGGCATACTCGGGAAAGTTGCGGGCGTGCGTGGAGTTTTTACAGGCGCATTTCGAGGGGTTGTCGGTGTAGCCGAGCCAACACAATTCTAATGTGGGAGCGGGTTTGCCCGCTCCCACATTTTGATCTGCGTTTAGCTTAACCAGGGATTGGCGGCCAGGTGTTTTAATTCGAAGGCTTTGATCTGCTCGCTGCGCTGCAGGGTGCTGCCGATGGCGTCGAGGCCGAGCAACAGCGCGGTTTTACGCAGAGTGTCGATGTCGAACAGAATGACCTCGCCGTCGTGGAGGCGAATCTCCTGCGCCTGCAGATCAACACTGATCTGCGCCCCCTCAGGCTGACCGACAACCCGGCCGAGCCGCTGCAACACCGACTCATCGAGGGTAATCAACAACACGCCGTTGCGCTGACAGTTGTCATAAAAGATCCCGGCAAAACTGCTGCCGATCAGCGCGCGGATGCCCATCTGCTTCAAGCCCCAGACGGCATGTTCCCGACTCGACCCACAACCGAAGTTCGGCCCGACCACCATGAAACTCGCGCCCTGCCACGCCGGTTGATTGAGCACGAACTCGGGGTTGGGTTGACCATCCGGCAAAAACCGCAAATCAAAAAACAACCCTCGATCCAGCCCGGCGCGGTCGATGCCCTTGAGAAACTGCTTGGGCATGATTACGTCGGTGTCGATATTGGCCGCCAGCATCGGTGCAGCCTTGCCGCTGACGTGGGTGAACGGTTGCAGGCTCATGCGCGGTCTCCAAAGTGGCGGATGTCGGTCAGGCGGCCGGTAATCGCGGCAGCGGCGACCATCGCCGGGCTCATCAAATGCGTGCGGGCGCCAGCGCCCTGGCGGCCTTCGAAATTGCGGTTGGTGCTGGACGCGCAGCGGTCGCCCGGCGCCAGCACGTCGTCGTTCATGGCCAGGCACATCGAGCAGCCGGACTGACGCCACTCGAACCCGGCTTCGATGAAGATCGCCGCCAGGCCTTCGGCTTCCGCCTGATTGCGCACTTCGGTGGAGCCCGGCACGATCATCGCCCGCACATGCCCGGCGACGCGTTTGCCACGCACCACGCTGGCGGCATCGCGCAGGTCTTCGATGCGCGCATTGGTGCAGGAACCGATGAAGGCGTGGCTGATGACAATGTCGCTCAGCGCCATCCCGGCTTCCAGGCCCATGTAGTTCAGGGCGCGGCGCATGTCCTGGCGCAGGATCAGGTCGCTGACGTCTTGCGGGTCCGGCACGCGGGCGCCGATCGGTGATGCCTGGTCCGGGCTGGTGCCCCAGGTGACCATCGGCTCCAGCGCGCTGGCGTCGAGAAACACTTCACGGTCGAACTGCGCATCGGCGTCGCTGTGCAGGACGCGCCATTGTTCAACCGCCTGGTCCCACAACGCACCTTTGGGCGCACGGGGTTTGTCCTTGAGGTAAGCGAAGACTTTTTCATCTGGCGCCATGAATGCGCCACGCGCCCCGGCCTCCACCGCCATGTTGCAGATGGTCATGCGCGCCTCGACGCTCAGCGCATCGATGGTCGAACCGCAAAACTCGATGGCATAGCCGGTGGCCCCGGAAGCGCCGATCTGGCCAATCAGCGCCATGATCACGTCCTTGGACGTCAGCCCCGGTGCCAGTTCACCGTCCACCGTCACGCGCAAGCTTTTCAGCCGTTTGTAGACCAGGGTCTGGGACGCCAGCAGGTGTTCGATTTCCGAAGTGCCGATGCCGAAACCGAACGCGCCGAGGGCGCCGTACGTGGTGGTGTGGCTGTCGCCCGCGGCAATCACCATGCCCGGCAGGATGAATCCCTGCTCCGGGGCAATGACGTGTTCGATGCCCTGGCGCTTGTCGAGGATGTCGAGCAATTCGATGCCGAAGTCCCGGCAGTTTTCCGCCAGGTACGACACCTGCCGCGCCCCACCGGCGTCCGGCATGGCGGCCACGCGATTCGGTGCCGTGGGGTTGACGTGATCGACCACCGCCAGCGCGGTGCCGGCACGCCAGACTCCGCGCCTGGCCTCGCGCAGACCGCTGAATGCCTGGGGACTGGTGTATTCGTTGATGACCTGGCGATCGATGTACAGCAGGACATGGCCCTGGTCATCGAGACGACACACCGTGTGGGAATCGATGTGTTTGTCGTAAAGGGTTCTTGCTGAAGTCATGGGATTGTTCGCTCAGGCTCGCGGGTTTCAGGCGTCTGCGCCCCATCTTAGGCAGTCGCCCCGCCCCATCAATGGCCGGAGAGTGATCCCGTGAACCATGTTTCGTGTTGGATCAAGGCAGCACAGCAATCTGAAATGAATGCAACGCCCCTGTGGGTTATGCGTTTTCAGCAATAGGAAACATTTACTTTCATATCCCGCTTCGGGATTTCTGATTCTCATTCGTCTTATATAGATGCAGTCGGTTCGCGTAGGCAAAAGCCACGACCGTACTTTTCATGGACCCCACGCTGGGAAGCCCGCAGCCAAGGCCCTCTCATCACTACAAGACCTTGATCATGTCGAAGAAGTCCCGCTCAAAACTCTGGTTTCTGGTCCATAGCTGGCTGGCACTGCCCATCTGGTTTTTTGTGCTGATCGTCTGTGTGACCGGCACGCTGGCGGTGATCAGCCAGGAAATCGTCTGGCTGGCCAACCCGCAGATGCGCGCCAGCCAACCCGAAGGTGATGCGCCGCTGCTGAGCTATGACCAGATCATCGCGGCGATCAAACAGGCCGAGCCGCAGATCCTGGTCGAAAGCATCAGCCGACCCGACGAATCGCATTTCGCCCTGGACGTGGAAGTCACCTACCCCGACGGCCGTTCGGTGGTGGTTTACGTCAACCCGTACAGCGGCGTGATCCAGGGCACCGCCCCGCAATTCAACTTCAGGGCGTTCACCCGCGCCTTGCATGGCTGGTGGCTGGTGCCCTTCACCAATGGCTACAGCTGGGGCTGGTACCTGGTGTCGTTTCTCAGCCTGCCGCTGCTGGCTTCGCTGATTACCGGGCTGGTGGTCTACAAGCGCTTCTGGAAAGGTTTTCTGCGACCGACCCTGCGCATTCGGCACGGCGCGCGGATTTTCTGGGGCGACTTTCACCGCCTCAGCGGTATCTGGTCGATCTGGTTCATTGCGGTGATTTCCGTGACCAGCACCTGGTTCCTGATCGAAGCGTTCATGTTCGATAACCAGATCACCATTTCCACCGCCCCGGTGGCGCCCGTGGTTCCGCGGGAAAGCGTGCCCCTCACCGCCGATGGTTCGCCAGCACCGATGATCAGCCTGGAAACCGCGATTCGCGAAGCGAAGGAACGCATTCCCGGCCTTGAAGACAGCTTCGTCAGCCTGCCCGCCAATGCCTACAGTTACCTCTCGGTGGGCGGCCGCAGCTGGTATCCGCTGATGTTCCAGACCGCCGAGATCAACCCGTACACCGGCGACGTGGCCGTCACCCGCCTGCTCTCGGACCGCTCGGGGCTGGAGCTGGTGACCGAATCGATGCGTCCGTTGCACACCGGTGATTTCGGCGGGATCTGGATCAAGCTGATCTGGTTCTTCTTCGGCCTGCTCCTGAGCATGATGGTGCTCAGCGGCCTGCTGATCTGGACCAAGCGCACTGCCCTGGCCACCGTTAATGCCCTCAAGCGCAGCAACAGACGTCCTCGCGCTGCCGAGGCCGCTCAAGTGACGAGCCGCGACACCACGGAGGTCAGCCAATGAGCCTGTTCACCGCCGAAAAACCGGGGTCGAAACTGAGTCGCTTCTGGCACAAATGGCGCTTCCACATCAACGTTCTGCTGTTGCTGGTGCCACTGGGCTTCATGCCTAAATACTTCGCCGATGCCGCGCTGTTTCGCGGGGACACGGGCCTGGGTGAGCGGGAAATCGGGGAAGTTCAGGTCGGGCCCTGGAGCCTGCGCCTGGCGGAATTGCGCAACGAAGCACCGCGCCTCGATGGCCCGGCCGGGCACATGAAGAGCTTCAATGCGGCGTTGTGCGACAGCTGCCGCGAGCAGGTCAAGGCGACGTACCTGCGCATTGGCAAACCCCGCAGCCTGCGCGCCGCCGGGGTGATTTTCTTTGGCACGCCTTACCGCATGGGCGCCATGTTGCCGATTCCGGAAAAGACCAAGGCCGACGCCGAGCTGTGGATCACCATGGAAGGCTGGGACGGCGCGATGCATCAAGCGTCCATTCCGCTGAGCCAGGCATCCCCCGCCACCCTTGAGTGGCTGAACAAACAAGGAGGCAAACCATGAGCAACACCTTTCGCCCTCTCCACGCTGTTTTGCTGATGCTGTGCGCCGGTTTCAGCACCAGCGCCCTGGCCCACAACCCGATGTGCGAGTGCAAGGCCATCGACGCCGAGCAGATCCAGTGCACCGGCGGTTTCTCCGACGGCAGCGGCGCACCGGGGGTGACCCTCGATGTGATCGGCTACGACGAAACCATTCTGGTGCCGGGCAAGCTCGGTGCCGATTCCACAGTGACCTTCAAAAAGCCCAGCGCCGAGTTTTATGTGCTGTTCGACGCCGGCCCCGGCCACGTCGTCGAGATCGACCAAGCGGACATCGAGGCCCCATGAGTACGCCTACTACGCACGTCGTCCGCCCGGCCGGTGCCGGCCATGAAACCCTCTATGTGCTGCTGTTGTGCCTGATGATCCTGGCGGTCGCCGGCTCGGTGGTCGCCTGGCGCCATGAGTCCCAGGAAACCAGCAACGTCAGCAGCCATCAACTGGATGCCCGCCGCGACCTGAGCGCTTCCGAGCAAGGCATCTACGCCGATTTGCGGGTGACGCTGGACGAGATTCACCTGCTGCGCCAGGAACAGCAAACCCTGCCGACACCCGAAGCGCTTGCCGACGAGGGTTTTGCGCCGTTTGCCCAGGACGCCAGTTCCGTCAGCCGTGGCGCTCATGCCTGGCAATTGCTCGACGCCAAGGCGTATTTCGGTCAGAGCCAGGCGCCCGCCGTGGCCGGTTCGTTTCTGATGCGCCTGACCGCTGACGATGAGGCGCCAGACATCTGGCTCAATCGTGCCGCCGACCTCAAGGCCCCGACCGACCTCACCGACGCCGCGCTGGAAAGCGCTGGCTGGCGGCAGATCGTCGCGCAATTCGATGCCGGCGTGACCCGCCAGCACCGGCACTGAACCCTCGCCTTCACCCGAGAGAAGACCGCTTTCCCATGCCTATTTCATCTCAACGCTCTTTTTGGCGACCGCTGCTGGTCGGCCTGCTCGCCTGCCTGCTGATGCCCGTGGCCAACGCCGACGAAGCCAAGCGCCTGCGCATCGGCATCACCCTGCACCCTTATTACAGCTACGTGGCCAACATCGTCGGCGACAAGGCCGAGGTGGTGCCGCTGATTCCAGCCGGTTTCAACCCCCATGCCTACGAACCCCGCGCCGAAGACATCAAGCGCATCAGCGGGCTGGACGTGGTCGTGCTCAACGGCGTCGGTCATGACGACTTCGCCGACCGCATGATCGCTGCCAGCGAAACGCCGAACGTGCCAGTGATCGAAGCCAACGAAAATGTGCCGCTGCTGGCCGCCACCGGTGTCGCCGCTCGCGGTGCCGGCAAGGTCGTGAACCCGCACACCTTCCTCTCGATCAGCGCGTCCATCGCCCAGGTCAACAACATCGCCCGCGAGCTGGGCAAGCTCGACCCGGACAACGCCAAGACCTACACCCAGAATGCCCGCGCCTACGGCAAACGCCTGCGGCAGATGCGCGCCGACGCCCTGGCGAAACTGACCCAGGCGCCGAACGCCGAGTTGCGGGTGGCCACGGTTCACGCGGCTTACGACTACCTGCTGCGCGAATTCGGCCTGGAAGTGACCGCGGTGGTCGAGCCCGCGCACGGCATCGAACCGAGCCCGAGCCAGTTGAAAAAGACCATTGATCAACTGCGCGAACTGGACGTGAAAGTGATCTTCTCGGAGATGGATTTCCCGTCCACCTACGTCGAGACCATCCAGCGTGAATCCGGGGTGAAGCTGTACCCGCTGTCGCACATTTCCTACGGTGAATACACCGCCGACAAGTATGAAAAGGAAATGACCGGCAACCTCAACACCGTGGTCCGGGCGATTCAGGAGTCTGGCGCATGACGGCTAAAGAAACGCTCAGCGAATCCCCTGTGGGAGCGAGCCTGCTCGCGAAAGCGTCAGGTCAGTCCGCACATTCGTTAAATGACACACCGCTTTCGCTGGCAAGCCAGCTCCCACAGGTTTCGGGACCAACCCTCGACTTTGCGGAAGTCAGCCTGACGCTGGGCCGCACGACGATCCTCGACAAGGTGACCTTCCAGGTCCAGCCCGGCAGCGTGCATGCGCTGGTCGGCCCCAACGGTGGCGGCAAGAGTTCGTTGATCAAGACCCTGCTCGGGCAAATGCCGCATCAGGGCCGCCTGAGCCTGCAGTGGCCGGGCGATCCCGGCACCATCGGCTACGTGCCGCAGGCGCTGGAATTCGATCGCGGGCTGCCGATGACCGTCGACGATTTCATGGCCGCCATGTGTCAGCGGCGCCCGGCGTTTCTCGGGTTGAGCAAGCATTACGCGACGGCGATCGGTGAGGCGTTGGAGCGGGTCGGCATGCAGGACAAACGCAAGCGGCGCATGGGCGCCTTGTCCGGTGGCGAGCGTCAGCGCGTGTTGCTGGCGCAGGGGCTGATCCCGGCACCGCAGTTGCTGGTGCTCGATGAACCGATGTCGGCCCTTGATGAGGCGGGCATTCAGGTGTTTGAACGGTTACTCGGCGACTGGCGCAAGAGCGGGATTACCGTGCTGTGGATCGAGCACGATCTGGAAGCAGTCGGGCGTCTGGCGGATCGCGTCACCGGGCTCAATCGCCGGGTCTTGTTTGATTCCACACCGAAGCAGGCACTGACCCCTGAAACATTGTTGACGCTGTTTTCAACCCATCCACGGAGCGCTGCCTGATGAGTTACGAAGCCTTTCGTTTGATGGTCCAGGGCTGGGCGTCTTCGGGTTATCTGCCTGAAGCGCTGGCCTACGGATTCGTGGTCAACGCCCTGCTCGCCGGTTTGCTGATCGGCCCGGTGCTTGGTGGTTTGGGTACGCTGGTGGTGGTCAAGCGCTTCGCGTTTTTTTCTGAAGCGGTGGGTCACGCCGCACTGACCGGTGTCGCCATCGGCATTCTGCTCGGCGAGCCCTACACCGGGCCTTATGGCAGCCTGTTCGGTTACTGCCTGTTGTTCGGCATTTTGCTCAACTACCTGCGCAACCGTACGGGTCTGGCGCCGGATACCTTGATCGGCGTGTTCCTGTCGGTGTCGTTGGCGCTGGGTGCGAGTCTGCTGCTGATCCTGGCGGGCAAGATCAATGTGCACATTCTGGAAAACGTCTTGTTCGGCTCGGTGCTGACGGTCAACGGCAATGATTTGCTGGTGTTGGCCATCGTCGGTTCGCTGGTCATGGCACTGGCGTTGCCGCTGTACAACCGCATCATGCTCGCCAGTTTCAACCCGCAACTGGCGGCGGTGCGCGGCGTGGCGGTGAAGACCCTGGATTACCTGTTCGTGATTCTGGTGACGCTGATCACCGTGGCGGCGGTGAAAGTCATCGGTGCGATTCTGGTCGGTGCCCTGTTGGTGATTCCAGCAGCGGCGGCGCGGTTGCTCAGCCAGTCGCTGAAGGGGTTCTTTTGGTGCTCGGTCGTGATCGCTACGGTCAGTACGTTGTGCGGGATTCTTGCGCCGATTGTCTTCGACCTGCCTATCCCGTCCGGCGCCGCGATCATTCTGGTAGCCGGTATCGCCTTCGCCCTCGCCGCCATTGCGCGCGGTGTTGTCCCCAGTCTGAAAGGGAACCTTGGATAAATGTCATTTTCTCTGCGTCAACTGACCCTGGCCGTCGCCCTCTGCGGGCTGGTTAACACTTCGTTTGCGGCAGACAGCGCCAGGCCGCTGCATGTGCTGGCGTCCTTGCCGATCACTTACGGACTGGGCGAAGTGCTGCTCAAGGGCACCAACGTCAAGCTTGAACGTGCGGCGCCGGCGAACCTGCCCGGCAGCCGTCAGACCGCTTATTTCACCGGGCGTGGCGCGCCGGCGCTAGCGAAACTGGCGACGGACGCCGATGCAGTGATTGGTCTGCGTTCGTTGTGGGCGGATGACCCGCTGTACCCGATCTCACGGCGCAGCAACATTCGTATCGTCGAAGTCGATGCCGCACGCCCGGTGGACGGCGCCCTCCCCGGCATCGCCGTGCAGCCGGGCAACAAGGTCGATGGCTTGAACAGTCAGCCGTGGTTTTCCAGCAACAATATGGGACGCATGGCGGATGTGATGGCGGCGGATCTGGTGCGCCTGGCGCCGGAGGCCAAGCCGAAAATCGAGGAGAACCTGGCGGCGCTCAAGCAACGCTTGCTCAAGTTCAGTGCCGACAGCGAAGCCCGGCTGGCCAGTGCCGACAACCTGAGTGTGATGTCCCTGAGCGATCATTTTGGCTATCTGATTGGTGGGCTCAACCTGGAGTTGATTGGGCTCGATGCGCGGCCGGATGCTGAGTGGACGCCCGAAGCGCTGAAGCAATTGGGCGAGACACTGAAGGACAATGAGGTGGCGGTGGTGCTGCATCATCGGCAGCCTTCGGAGGCGGTGAAAGCGGTGATTGATGAGGCCGGCAGCCGGTTGTTGGTGTTGAGTGTGGATGCGGCGGATCCGGTGGGTGAGCTGGAGGGGAATGTGGATTTGGTGATCAGGGCGTTGAGTGGGGTGTAGCCGGCGGTTTGCTAAGGCTCGCCATGCCCTCCTCCCGGTCCTGCCTGTCATTTGAAGCGTATGCGTTCCCC
>NZ_CATKQK010000019.1:0-25002 GCF_949767185.1 Pseudomonas sp. IT-P100 | reverse complement strand
GTTGATCTCGGTTGGCCAAACATTTTGTGTACGCCAACGATCCCTTGTGGGAGCTAGCCTGCTAGCGATACGGGTGCCTCGGTCCCGGATCAATACCCGTTGTTTGTCAGCAACTGCGCAACACTCGCCGCCGCCGGACGTTTATAGAACTTCAACAGCTCGCTGGCGCGGTTGGTGAAAATACCGTCGACCCCGGCGTCCATGACTTTCTGGTAATCCACCGCATCATCAACGGTGTAGACGTGCACCAACAAACCCTGATCATGGGTGTACTGGTTCATCCACGGTTTCACCAGGTCCGAATAGCTCTGATCGCCACCCTTGGTCAGTGCAGCGGAAGGTCCGGTGCCGATCGCGCCCTGGGCCTTGGCGTATTCAACCCATTGCTGGAATTCGGCTTTGTCCTTCGGCTCCTGCTTGGCGTAGTAAGTCGCTTTATCCTTGTCGCCGGACTCGGCGAACGTCACCTTGGACTTGGGCTCGATGCTGCCTTCACCCACCCACAGCAACAGGATCTTCGGCACCTGCGGCATTTCCTTTTCCAGCAGTTCGAGGCTGCTCTTCTCGAAGGTTTGCAGCACCACCTTGCCTTTGCCCTGGCCAACCGCCAGATTGCTTTTCGCCAGTTTGGAGCCCGCCGGACTCAGCCAGCCGCGATCCTGCAATTTATCCTTGAGGTCGCTTTCGATGCCGGGGAATTGCTTGGGTTCTTTGGTTTCGATGTACAAGCCGGGCTTGTGCAGCGGATTGCCTTGGGCAATGTCGATGATCTCGTCGAGGGTCAGGATTTTCAGGCCCGCGTAGGAGGGACGGGCACGATCCGGGTAAGCGCTGTTGAACCAGCTGCCGGCATCGAGGGTTTTCAGTTCGGCGATGGTGAACGCGTTGGCCGGGCTGTCCTTGCGCTCAGGGAATTTGCTGGCGACGTCGGTGGTGCGTTGCAGATTGTTGTCGTGCAGGGCAAACAGCACGCCGTCCTTGCTGCGTTGCAGGTCCAGTTCGAGGTAGTCGGCGCCCAGGTCGCGCGCCAGTTTATAAGCGGCGGCGGTGGATTCCGGTGCATCGAAAGACGCGCCGCGATGAGCGATGACCGCCGGATGCGGAATCCCCGAACGGGCTGCCAGTGAGGTCGGGCTTGGTTCGCTGGCGGCCTGTGCCTGGCCGAGGCCCAGCAGCACGCTCAGCAGCAGGGCGCTCTTGGTGAAAGTAACGGGCATGGTCGAGATCCTTTCGCAGAGAGTTTTCAAAGACGTCTCTTTTAACAACTGAGCGCCGCCAGCGCTATCGCGAGACCGACATAAACGTGTTTAAAGGCCATTTTTTCGGCACATTTGTGCGGCTCTTTGCAGTACTCTTGGCCCCGGCAGTTTCCCCGGCAGAGGGAAAAGCCGTTCAATTGCCCTGCGTGTAAACCATCGATCACTTGTGTGAGGTTTATCATGCGCATCACTTCCCAGCTCATCTGCCAGGCCGCCGAACAACTCAAAGGCTTCGTCGGCCTCAACCGCAAGACCGGTCAGTACATCGTGCGTTTCAGCGAAGATTCCTTCGGCATGGACGTGGCGGATGACGGCATCATTCCTGCGAATGAATTCGTCTGGGCGCCGGGGCCGGAGCAGGCCATGACGCTGAAGCGCGAGCTGATCCAGTTGTTGCTGGATCAGAACATCGATGACCGGATCAACATCACCGAGCCGTTGCGGGTGTACATGAATCGGCGGGAAGTGCCGGAGATTTCGGCGGTGCGGAGTTTGGTGCAGAGCTGAGATTGGCAGTGTTTGTGCGGGCCCCATCGCGCGATGGCAGCCTAAGGAACACCGCTTCATCTACTGCTTAAACCCATAAGCCCGCTCAACCCTGCACACCCGCGTATTGCACGCCGAATACCAGGTCGAGCGCCCACGCTCACGAATCGCACTGTGCTCGGGATGAAGTTTCCACGCCAGAATCGCTGCCTCACTGGCCCAATAGGACACCGTAATCCCGAGCCCGTCTTCACCCCGCGCTGATTCCACGCCGAGAAAGCCCGGCTGCTCGCGTGCCAGTTCTACCATGCGCTCGGCGGCTTCGGCGTAACCCTGGTCACCGTCGGTTCGCAGCGAAGTAAAAATGACCGCGTAGTAAGGCGGTTCCGGCGTCCGGGCCATCATGATGTCTGCCTCACGCACGCTTCGATCAACGCACTGACCAGCGGCGGTAACAGACCTTTGAGCGCGGCACGTTCCGGTTGAAACAACGTGGCCACAAAAAACGGATGCCCACGCAATTCCAATGCCCGCAACTCCCCCGTCGAATCATGTCCTGTGGCGTACAACCGTTCGCTCAGTAACGCCCGCTCGAATTCAGGATTCACACCGTAACGGCAGCGATAGCCTTCGCGAATCTCGGAATGTTCATACGCCTTGGCGATCAACGAACCTTCAACCAGCTGAATGCAGTCGACGGCTTCCACCAACGAACAGGTCAGTGGCGTGAGCAGCGCTCGCGTCGCATCGGGTGCTGTCTCGCCGTGCTCGGCATCTTTCCACCCCAGAACGTTGCGGGCGTATTCGAGTACGGCGTGCTGAAAACCGCCACACGTGCCGAGGAAAGGTCGCTGTTGTTCGCGGGCAAAGCGGATCGCTCGCAACGCACCGCCCTCATTACGGTAGGGACTGGCTGGCACGCACCAGAAGCCATCGAAGTCTTCCAGCGGTGTGTCGTTGTCGATGCGATCGGTGGCCAACCACTGGAACTGTACGTCCAGGCCTGCGTGTTCGGCTGCCATGCCGAGGGCGACAGGAATTGCCTGGTGGGCGGTGACTTGCGGGTCGTAATCGCCGATCAGGGCGATGCGGATAACGGTGTTTTCCATGAGTGCTCTCGACGCTTGTTGATTCCTGGAACCCACTATAGATTGGCGTTCACGCACTCAATATTGGCGTTATCCCAAGTGATCAATGCAGCCACGCACTATCGACTGGAGTACCCCGACCTGTCTCTGATCCTCGCCCTGGTGCGTGGCGGCTCGTTGGCCAGGGCTTCGGCGTTGTTGAAAGTCGACGTCTCGACCGTGTTCCGCGCCGTGCGCCGACTGGAAGCGGCATTGGGTCAGCAATTGTTCGAAAAGAGCCGCGCCGGCTACTTGCCCACCAGCCTGGCGCAGACCTTGGCCGAACAGGCCGAGCGCGCCGAACAGGCGCTGGAGGCCGCGCGCATCGGCGTGGAGCAGGGCGGTGAAGTCATCAGCGGCACCGTGCGCCTGACCTGTACCGATTCGGTCCTGCAAGGTTTGCTGTTGCCGGCGCTGGCGCAATTCATGCCCGGTTACCCGGCGCTGACGCTCGAGCTGAGCACCTCCAATGACTTCGCCAACCTCAGCCGCCGGGATGCGGACATCGCCTTGCGCCTGACCCAGGCGCCACCCGAGCATTTGGTAGGACGACGCCTGGCGCAGGTGTCTTACCGTGTGTGTGCGAGTACGGCGTATCTGAAATCGGTCGATGCCCAAGACCTGGCTGCGCTCACGTGGATCGCCCCGGACGACTTCCTCCCCGATCACCCCACTGTCGCCTGGCGGCGCCAGCACTTGCCTGGCGTCACACCGGGTTATCGCTGCAACAGCATGTTGTCGGTCACCGAACTGGTGCGGGCCGGGTTGGGCGTTGCGGCATTGCCGGACTTTCTGATCGGTGACGGGCTGCAGCCGCTGAGCGAGCCGCTGCACGGTTACGACACCGCGTTGTGGTTGCTGACCCGTCCGGATTGTCGCGCCTTGCGTTCGGTGGTGACGTTGTTTGATGAGTTGGGGCTGGCGTTGAAACTGCCTTGAACAGTGTCAGGCCTTGCGCACGAAATGCTGGTGCATTTCCGAGGTCAGGACTTCGATGCGTTCCGTGAGGGTTTTGGTCATCTCGGTGAGGCGGGTGTTTTGCTCGAGCAACTCGAGCAATTGCGCGGTGTTCTGCGCCGCCTGGGCCTGACGTTCGCTGTTGGCGACGGCCAGGTCTTCGCGGTGCCGCGCATCGGCCTCGGACTGGGCTTTGTCCCGTGCTGCCTGGCGGGTCTGGGCCAGCAGAATCAACGGTGCGGCGTACGCCGCTTGCAGGCTGAACGCCAGGTTGAGCAGGATGAAGGGGTAGGCATCGAAGTGGGTGATGCCCGCCACGTTGAGAAAAATCCATATTGCGACGATCAGCGTCTGCGCCCCGAGAAACATCGGCGTGCCGAAGAACCGCGCAAAGGCCTCGGCGCGCAGGGCAAACTTGTCAGTGCCGAAGGTCGGCGCCAGGTGAGCGTGAGGACGCTGGAAACGCAAGTGATCGACGGTCGCGGTGGTTTTGGTTTCGGTGGTCATGATGCTCTCTGCAGCGCTGGACTGAGGTCCACTATAGCGCCACTGCCCGGCAAGCCGCGCAGCTTTGGCTAAATCGCCAGCGTGACAGCCGTGTTGCGCTCGGTATCGCGGGTGGCTACACAGATTTTATTGCGGCCGGTGTTTTTGGCGGTATAGAGGGCTTTGTCCGCGTCATCGAGCCAGGCGATGGCATCGGTGAAGGACGGGTGAAAAGCGGCCAGGCCGATGCTCAGGCTGACCCGCAGTCCGGGAATCTCCTGATGCCGGTAGTCATGCAGCACCTCACGTAGGCGTTCCATGACATCCCGCGCCTGATGCAACGGCATGCCGGGCAGGATCACGCAGAATTCGTCACCGCCATAGCGCCCGGCCAGATCGCATTCGCGCAGGTTGCGCTTGAGCTCGGCGCTCAACTGGCGCAGCACCGAGTCACCGACGATGTGCCCGTAAGTGTCGTTGATGGGTTTGAAGTGATCGATGTCGATCAAGGCAATCGCGGCGGGTTGTTGGTGTTCGCGACAGTGGTGGAATTGCAGTTGCAGCAGGTCTTTCCAGGCGCCGTGGTTGAGCAGGCCGGTCAGACTGTCAGTGCGGCTCAAGGCACTCAAGGCGCGTTTGTGTTCGGACAGTTTGATCGCCAACCGATAGCAGACCATACCCACCGCCCACGGGTAGAGCGTGAGGATCGGCAGGCACGCCCAAATCTGTACATTGGTGGTCGTTGGGTTGAACATCGCGCCGAACAACAGCCAGGCAATCATGACGCCCGTCGCTTGGGTCAAGGTGCCGAGCATGAACAACCGCAGGCCGCCCGTGGCGACGTTGTTCATCGCCATCATCGCCAGGATGGTCACTGTCGTGAGCGGGTTGAACTGAACCGTCGCCGCCCAGAAACCGCCACACAGCGAGTCGAAAAGCAGGTTGCGGCGTTCGGTCTTGTAGGGAAAGTTCGCGCGGATCGACAGTTGATAGGCAACGTGGGGCCAGACAAAGGCGTTCACCAGCATCCACGCCCACACCCAAAACGGCATGTTCAATGGAGACAACGCAGCGGCCACGCTGATGCAACCGACGCCAAGGCCAATGGTTCGGGGCAGGTAAATGCGTCTGGCAAATGACAAGCCCTTGCCGCGTTGGTTTTCCATAGTGTCCTGCGCCAGATTCATTCTGAAACACATTGCCGTGTTTTATTCAGAGCTACCGTTCATCGGTCAATCGCGGACATTGTCATTTATTCCAGCGGGAATAATCAGTGTCCTTCCAAGCCATTTAATAGGGGCCAGGGCGCAGTGAACGCTTGATTCAGAGCTGATAGCAGGCGAGGAACATGTCCAGCGCAGAGTCCACGACGGTGCTCTGCATCTCGGGCGAAAGGCCGGGCAGCCCCATGGAAATCTGCGGCCAGAAGGCAAAGGACTTAAGCATTCCCTGAATCTGTTGGCCGGCAAACCCCGGGTCGACCGGCTTCAAGCGTCCATCGGCCTGAGCGGCACGAATCCACACGGTCAGGCCTTCTTCGCGCTCGCCCATTCGCGCGACCATGTTCTGCGCCCGCTCCGGGGAATGGATGGTGGCTGCGATCGCGACCCGCGCCAGGTCGAGAAAATTGTCATCGCCCATCATCTGCAATTTCGCCATCAGGATCAGGCGCATCTGATCGCGCAGCGGCAGGTCAGGGCGGTAGGACGTTTCTTGTTCGGCCGTCACCCGCGCCCATAACTGATTGAGGATTTCGGCGAACAACTCTTCCTTGCTGGGGAAGTGGTTGTACACCGTGCGCTTCGACACGCCAGCGGTGGCGGCAATCTTGTCCATGCTGGTGATGTCGAAACCGTTGGCACGGAATTCGGCAATCGCCGCTTGGATGATCGCTTCGCGTTTTCGGTCGGTCAGGCGCTGTGGAGCTGTCATAAGTACGCTTCGGTAGAAGAATTCAGGAATTACACTCAGCAGTTTACTTGTGATCGGCTTTGATGCAACCTAGAAACTACACTGTGCAGTGTAATGTTTGGTTAATCCTGCACAGCCAAAAATAGAGTGTTCGGCTGATGCGTGCGTGCCTTGGCCATTTATCGTCCCACCGCAGAAACTGCCGACTGTGCGGTTTCCTGGAGTCATTCCGTCATGGCCAATTCCACCAACGCCTCTGCGCCTGAAGCTTCCCGTCAGGTCGACGGGGCCTTCAAAAACCATGCGCCCGTGCAGCGAGAAGGCTTTCGCAAAATGGTACGCATCATGTGGAGCATGATCTTCCACAAACCGCGCAACACCCGCCCAACCACGGCTGTCCCGGTGCAACGCCTGACCCACGATGCGTTGATCGCCGCGCCTAATCACAGTGTCTATCGCCTCGGCCACTCCACCGTCATGCTCAAGCTGCGGGATAAATTCTGGATCACCGACCCGGTCTTTGCCGACCGCGCTTCACCCGTGCAGTGGGCCGGTCCGAAACGCTTTCACCAACCGCCCATCAGCCTCGAAGAATTGCCACCGATCGAAGCGGTGATCCTGTCCCACGATCACTATGACCATCTCGATTATGAGGCCGTGCTCAAACTGGCGGACAAGGCCAAGTACTTCCTCACGCCGCTGGGCGTCGGCGACACCCTGATCAAGTGGGGCATCGACGCCAGCAAAGTGCGCCAGCTCGACTGGTGGCAGGGCACCGAAGTCGACGGCATCCAGTTTATCGCCACCCCGTCGCAACATTTTTCCGGCCGTGGCCTGTTCGATGGCAACAGCACACTGTGGGCCTCGTGGGTGATGATCGACGCCCACACGCGAATCTTCTTCAGCGGCGACAGCGGCTACTTCGATGGCTTCAAACGGATCGGCGAACAGTACGGCCCGTTCGACCTGACGCTGATGGAAACCGGTGCGTACAACGTTGAGTGGCCGCATGTGCACATGCAGCCTGAGCAAACCCTGCAAGCGCACATCGATCTTAAAGGTCGATGGTTATTGCCGATCCACAACGGCACGTTCGATCTGTCGATGCACGCCTGGTTCGAACCGTTTGACCGGATCCTGGCACTGGCCTGGGAGCGCAGCGTGTCGATTACCACGCCGCAGATGGGTGAGGCATTCAACGTGATGTATCCGCAGCGGGGGAGTGTTTGGTGGTCCGAGGTCGAGCAGCAGGTGTATCAGGAGAGTGTTGGCTGAGCGGGCTACAGATGGGCGCGAATATTCATACGTGATGCAGTGCCAGGAGATGACGGACATTTCCAGCGGCGTCTGTAGGCTTAAAAGCGAGTGAGCTTATTCACTCGCTATCAGTCATCACGAGGAGCTTGATCACATGGATGTAACGCTAAACGACGCAACGCAAAGGCTGACACCCCAGTCGGGGCTGGAATATTCAAGTGTCGATGAACTCAGCCAAAGAATGGAGCGCAATCAGCTGAGTGCTGTAGCGCTCGTGCAGCACTTGCTGCACCGGATCGAGGCGCTGGATAAACAGGGACCGGCGATCAACGCGATCATCGAACTCAACCCTGATGCATTGGCCATTGCCGAAGTGCTCGATCAAGAGCGACAACGAGGGCACGTACGGGGTCCTTTGCATGGCATTCCCGTATTGCTCAAAGACAATATCGACACGTCCGATCAGATGCAGACCAGCGCCGGTTCATTGGCCATGGTCGGTCAGCCGGCCGCTCAAGATGCTTTCATCGTGCAACAGCTCAGAACAGCAGGGGCGGTGATTCTCGGGAAAACCAACCTCAGTGAATGGGCGAATTTCCGCGATCCTGCCATCCCCGATGGGTGGAGCAGCCGAGGTGGGCAAACCAAAAACCCGCACGTGTTGAGCGAATCGCCTTACGGCTCAAGCTCAGGTTCCGGCGCGGCGGTTGCCGCAGGTTTCGCGCCGCTGGCACTCGGAACGGAAACCGTCGGCTCGATTATCGCCCCGGCGTCCGTCAACGGCGTGGTCGGCCTCAAGCCTACCGTGGGCTTGCTCAGCCGCAGCGGCATAGTCCCCGTGAGTCAAAAAGTCGATACGCCCGGGCCCATGGCGCGCACCGTTCGGGAGGCGGCACTGCTGTTGAATGCCATGTCCGGCAACGACGACGCCGAACCGGTCAAAAAGCCGCACGCCATCAGCGGCGTGGACTATACGGCTTTGCTGGTCCCGAATGCCTTGGTGGGACGGCGCATCGGGTATCCCGTCAAGTTCGAGACTAGCGGCGAGGCCGCACAAAGCGACCCTCAGTTTTCCCGTGCGCTGGAAGTCATGCAGGCCGCAGGGGCGACATTGATTCCGGTGGTGTTCGATGATCCTCAATCCCTGTCGCCGGAGGAGGTGGAAAACGGATTCTGGATGGGTATCAAGCGTGATCTTCCTCGATACCTCGCTAAACGAAGCGGTCTTGCAATCCAAAACCTGAAGGATCTATTGCAACACAACGAGCACGCCACCGGCGCCGAGGGTTTTGGGCAAGCCACGTTGAGCGCGGCCAACAACGTTGATTTTGACGAGAACGCGTACAACGAGTTGTGGCAAAAAATTCAAAGCGAAAATGCGGCTGCCATCGACAACGTGATGCTTGAGCATCAGCTGGATGCCGTAGTGTGGGACGTGGGCTCCCCAGGGTTGAACGTCACTGCGTTGGCTGGTTATCCCGGCATCATGGTGCCTTCCGGGGCAGACGATTACGGAGTGCCGACCTCGGTGTTCTTCTTCGGGACTCAGTGGAGCGAGGCCCATCTGCTGGCAATTGCTTATGGGTATGAACAAGCTTCCAACGCAAGGCCAACGCCTGCGTTCAAGCCGTAAGGGCTTCTAACGCAACCACTGGGATTTTTACTTCAGGTGAAAACCACCTCAATTCGCCCCTCTTTTCTCGATCGAGGGGCTGACTTGACCACGATCTGCACGTCTCGCCCAAGCAGGGATAAGCATTCCATCATCTTTGCTTCACTAATGCCGCGAAACTTCCCGCGCAACATTTCAGAGAGCTTGGGTTGTGACAGACCCAAAATTTCAGACGCTTGAACCTGAGTCAAATGGCGAGCCTTTATGATTTCGCCAATTTTTGCGGCCAGTTGGGATTTGACGCGCATTTCATTGGCATTGGGCGCCGAGAGGTCTTCGTAGACGTTGCCGCTGCTTTCTTCGATTTCAATCATGATCTGATCCTTTTGCGTGGTCTTGCGCCGCCTGAAGTCTCTCCTTGATCAAATCGATGTCGGACTGCGTGGTTCTGATACCCGAAGTCGACTTCTTCTGAAAGCAGTGCAGAACATAAATGGCAGAATAATCATCAATCGATGATTTCTTTCACTCGACCATCGCGAAATCAGTGCGCCCCATCGGTTCCGCTGCCGACCCTTTCATATTCATCCCCCGCCCCGGCGCAAACCCCGGGAAGAAAACCAACCCCTCCGACTCAAACCGATAAGCCAGCGCCAGTCGATCAGCCTCCGGCACATCACGGCGGGCCTCAAATCGCTCAATCGCGTCGACCGAAACGCCAGACTCCCCCGACAACTCATCAACACTCCAGCCCAGCATCGCCCGGGCCTGGGCGCAGTGAGCGGGGGTGAATTGGAAGAGGGCGATACGTTCCAGGGTGATTTTCATCGCATAAGAGGCCATGGTGTTCTCCGGGCTCAAGAGTGCTTATTCAAAAAGTACTGTGATTTTGTACAGTTGTTTTGCGCCCGGATCAAACTCATTTTTATTTCGCACCCTCCAACCAGACGGACGGCGCCTGACCCAACACCCGGCGAAACATCGTCGAGAACGCCGCCGGGCTGTCATAGCCAAAATCCAAAGCAATCCGCGTCACCGGCTCACCCACCGCCAGCCGCGCGAGGGCCAACACCACACAGGCGCGCTGCCGCCACTGGCTGAAACTCAGGTCGGTCTGCTGGCGAAACAGGCGATTGAACGTGCGCAAACTGATGTGCAACTGATCCGCCCATTGCTGCGGCGACTGATGGGCATCGGGCCGCTGCAAAAAGCCCTGGCACAACGCAAGCAACCGCGCATCGACAGGCAGCGGAATGTGCAACGGCAAGTGAGCACTGCGCGCCAGTTCATGCAGCAGCAAATCGATCAACGCCCCGTCGCGCCCGGCCTTGTCGTACGCCAGCGGAACCTCCACCGCCTCCATCAGCAAATGCCGCATCAACGGCGAAACGCTGATCACCTGACAACGACTCCCCAGATCAACCGCCCCCGGCTCGATGTACAAACTCCGCGTGCTCACCCCCAGCATCAACACCTCATGCGCCACCCCCGACGGAATCCACACCGCCCGCTGCGGCGGCACCACCCAGTTGCCGTCATGCGTGCTGACCTGCATCACCCCGGTCGCGCCGTACAACAATTGCGCCCGTCGGTGCGTATGAAGAGGCAACACCTGACCGTAGGAATAATCCGTACCGATCGCCACCACCGACCGTGGCGTGTCATCCAGCCCATTAATCGAAACATTGCGCATCAAGCGGCTTCCAGCAGTTGGCGTAAACGCAAACATTATTGGCTAACTTGCTGAAGCAGGCCAAGCCACATCGCTCTATCGTCGACCGCTCCCAACCAATGGACGACGCGCAATGTTCTATCTCTTGCTGACACTCTTCGGCTGCATGACCGGCATCACCGCCGTGCTGTTCGGCTTCGGCGGCGGCTTCGTCGTCGTGCCATTGCTGTACCGCATGCTCATGGCCAGCCACGGTGCCGACGACCCGATTGGTCAATCGACAATGCACATCGCCGTGGCTACTTCGACCTGCGTGATGATCGTCAACGCCCTGGTCGCCACCGGAAAACACCACCGAGCCGGTAATCTGATTCGCCATTACCTGTGGCCGTTGGGTGGGTTTATCGGAGTGGGCGCTGTGGTCGGCGCAGTGGCAGCGATGTGGGTCAGTGGCGAGGTGATTCGGTATGCCTTTATTGCCTACCTGGGCGTAACCATTGTGGATTGCCTGTTCAGGCGTGGATTTCTGATGCACACCGATAACGCAATCCCACGGCGATTGGGGAGGGCGGAAGTGTCCGGTGGCGGTGTAGGAATCGGCGCCATCGCCACATTCCTCGGCGTGGGCGGCAGCGTCATGACCGTGCCGTTGTTGCGGCGTTGCGGGTTGAGCATGTCTCAGGCAACGTCCATGGCCAATCCACTAAGCCTGCCCGTGGCGCTGGCCGGGACGGTGACTTACATGGCGATGGCGGGGTTCACTGAGTTTGATCTGGGCGCGTGGTTTGTCGGTTATGTGGATCTGCTGGCGTTTGCGGTTTTGACGATGGGGTCGTTGGTGGGCATTCGACTGGCCACGCCGTGGATCGGGCGGATTCCGGATCGGATACATGCGCGGGTTTACATTGGTTTGCTGGTGTTGGTCATGGTCAGCATGTGCCTGAGTTGATCACGGTTACTTCGCCTCCAACCCCGGCGCTTCCCGAATAATGAAGTGATCCAGGTTCTCGATATTCGCACTGAACACCCCGAACGTCTGCTCGGGGTTTTTCTTGCTCGGCACCTGCTTCAACTCCGGCGTCACGCCATAAAAGAAGCAATACAACTGCGCCTCGCTGTCGATGGCGTGCTTGATCTCCTCAAGAAACGCTTTGCGCTTGCGGTAGTTCTCGATCAACTTCTTGCTCAGGTAAACGTTGACCGAATAAGGCTTCTTCTTCGCCTCATCCGCCTGCTTGAACCAGACCTTCTGTTCGAAATCGATGCGAAAGCTCTGGGTGTAATCCTTGATCTCCCTGATCTTGCCCCAGTAAATCAGGCCCTTGTTGTCCGTCAGGTACTCGATCTTCTTGAAGAACGACCCATAAGGCGCCGTGTGCTCGCCAATCTTCAGTGGCATGCGCTTGAGCAGGTCCTTGTCCTCGAAGTTCGAGACAAAACACTCCACCCGGTGGGCGAAGATGCTGGTCTTGTCCGGTGCTGATTCGTGGCTTGGGTGCTCGACGTCACTGGCCTTTGTCGGCGGTTGCAGGTCCGCTCGTATCACATCTGCCGCGACCGCCGGGTTCGACGGCTTACGCACATACTGACGCCGAGTCAGCAACAACTCCGACGGAAAATGCTCCTCGCGGCTGTCATCCGTTTCCGCACCGTCCGCGTCCACACCCGACGCCGACGCCTTGAGACTGACATAAGGACAATCCGCCACATGCCGGGTGCTGGGCGTGTTCTTGAAGTGCGGGGTTCGAACGTAGTTCACGTTCTTGGCGTTGAACGTCGTCAACACATTCGCCGCATCGAAGGCCAAGCGGCAAGCGTCGTTGGGACACTGGAAGTGTTCCTTGGCGGAATCGAACTCCATCGTCTCGTCAAAATTCAGATCGCGCACGTCATAGATCGACAGCTTGTCGTCGAGGCTGAGGCAGTAGGCGAGGTCGAATTTCATGGCGGGCTCGGGTCCTTGAGTGGGGAAGGGTATTAATAGCGGGAGGCGGGGCGGGTTGCACTGAATGTTTTCAACACAGCGCAAAATCTGCGGCAACCCACCAAACCTGTGGGGAGCCTACTCGCGAAAAACTCAAGAACACCGCTGGACAGGTCGCAGTCCTGGATCCGACAAGCAGGTGCTAACGAGTCGCTTTTCGCACTGAGCGAAGAAAGCGAGCAAACAAAAAACCGATCAGGAGACGGGTCGGTTTTTTGTGTTGAATGCTTCAGTCCTCTATCACTTCGATTGCCACTTGTCTCGATAGACAAACGCAACTTGGTAGTCATAGGAGAGCAACTGAATGGCATGGTGGAAATGGGGCTGAAGAGTGCTGACCCAGTCGGGAGATACGTTGAAACCACCATTGTTCACATTGTTTTCAATGGGCATGCCCAGCGCTTCGATAACTGAGCCATCATCGCCAAAGTCTTTCGACAATTCCTCCCCTTCGCCCATCTCTGTTTGTTTGTCATACCATTCCAGCCTGATTTTCAGTCCCTCCACAATCCCAAACTCCAGCGAACTTGATTAACTCACTGGAGGTGCCCAATAGGTCTCCCACTCATATATTCAAGCGTTGCAGCTAAGTTGAAATAGGTAGGCTGCGTCATACACATTTTTCCCCATCAAAGCCTCCAAGGCTCCAAGCTGCTCGTCCGTAAGGTCGTATCCTTCCCATCCTTCCTGCTCAGCAGTCCAACCCATAATGTTTTTAATTTCCTGATCGTACCCAGTCGGTAACTCCACTTCGAATGCCAGCAGTTCATTATGTTTGTGAAAGGCTTCGATTACATAAATCAAGGTTCCACACTCCTAGAGTTGTCTGCGGGTTTGGTTTGTTTGCCGGTAATTGGATCATATTCTCCGAGATGGCGGCCGCGTTTGTCGTACATCTCCACAGTGCCGTGCTGCGAGTCCCATTCAAAAATTTTCCCTTTTGAAGTTTTCCATCGTTTTCGAAGACCACCGCCGCCTTTTAGTGGGGTCTTACGTTGCGCTTTCGTTGCATCGGGAAAAGCAATTAGCCCCTTCGGTGCGGGGTAGTATTTGTGGTCAGCAACACTCACCACAATATAAACCGGCCTTACCCCCGAATCCGCCGGAAACACCAGAATGAAATCCTTGTACTCCGGCGGATACACCGGGTTCACAATGATGCTGTCAGCGGCTTTCGTCGGCGGGTAAACCCAGATATGCGGCGCTTGCGGGGCGGCTTCCAGCGCCGGAATGCCCAGGATGTCGGAACCATCCACCGCTGGGGTCCAGATCAGCTCAACACCGTCACCCAGGTCAGCCACCTGCTGGCTGCCGCGCAATGTGAACTGCACGACATCAACCATTTCCCAATCGCGATTTTTGCCGGTGTAGAAACCGTATCCCTTGAGGCTGCCGTCAGCCTGTTGCTCGACCTGCAGGCGAACGCGGGTGCGGGCCTGTTTGAGCGCACGGAGTTGGTCTTCGGTGTAAAGCGAGCTGTCGCCCAGACTCGATTGTGTGACCAGCGCAACAAGGCCAACCAACGTTGCTGTTACGGCGCTCGTCGCGACCACGGGAGCAGCGGCGAATGCCGCGCCGGCCAAGGCGAGGGAGCCCAGACCGACGGGAATCGCTGTGCCACTGATCTTCTTCAGGGGCACAGCGCCCGATACATCCGCTTCGCGAGCACCCAGCAGAATCAAGTCACCGTAGTCTTTCAGGCTATCGGTCGGCACCACCCCTGAGGGATTCGAGTAATCAATGATGGCGTCCGGAAGCTTGCAGGACTTGGCGAAGACACACCCGACTTGAGTGGGCCTTTGCTTTTGCGCTATGACCTGACAGCTGCGTTCGAAGGCGTCTTGCCTGGCCAGCATGGCTTCATAGGCGTTTTGCCTGGCGTCCCGCTCGGCCAATTCGGTGGCCGTCATGTAACGGTAGGTGACGTGATGCCCATCACCGGAGGGCGGATTCTTAATCCGTGGAATGTCCTTGTTGCCAGCCACTGATCATCCTTTCGTTCATCCATCGGCAGCCCCGGAAAAGGAGCTGCGCGACGTTAACGAACGTGGCTAATCAATGGCTGTAGGACGAGTCCTTGATGGCTCTAGGCGTTTTCTCTTTTTATCGGGAGGGCAGCGCAATCCTGACGGCTCGCTGTCTTCGTGCACATGTGCCGATGAAGTTTTCCAAGCCCAATCACTCAAACTTTAACCGGTCCACTTTCTGAAACAGTGAAGCAGTGAACTCATCCCGGTCACCGGAGTGGTGACAACGTCGATGGCAGTTCGGGCACAGGGCTACGGCATTACTCGGACGATCCGAGCCGTCCTGCGCTAAATGCTTAACATGGTGGACCTCAAGAAACGGCCTGCCATCCTTTTCGAACGGAGCGGGCTCGCCACAGCCTTCGCATCTACCGTTAGCCTGCTGGCGAACCCAAGCTCTCACCTCAGGATCGCGAACAAAAGACTTTCCGCTGGACTGAGTCTGTTCTGGTCTCTCAATCCCTTTCGGCATGTCTTTAATCGGTTGTTTCTCGAGTTTGGCAGATCGCTGTTCCAGCGTTGCCTCGTCCGCTGTCGGGGCGAAATCCTCAGGTGTCAAAGTACTTGGAGCATTGAGCGCTTCTCGAATGCTGCGCGCTACATTGGCGCCGACATTCTTGGCGGGTTTGTAACCTGCAATGCGATCTCGACCCAGTTCGACCAACACGGTAGAGATGTTCTGCATCCGAAACTCAACCGACCCTTTGGTCCGACCGGCTAAGGCTCCCTCACGCAGGATGCGATTCTCCTCAGTCTTAACGACTTTCTGCCCGCTCTGCTCGCGGGACAACATGCTGAGATAGGCATCGACCGCCGCCTGAATCTCAATGTCAGTCCAATCGCTGTTGCTCTTTTCCGTGTCCATAGAATCGCCGAGGGCTGAAAACCCTCGGACGATACTGAGTGGCCATTACGAATGTCTACGAAAATTCCTACAGAAAAGACCGACGCTGCTTTCGGTTGATCCTACAAAGGCTAGCCAACCGAATGCTTTGAAGATTGAAACGCCTCCAAAACCTTCCGCCACCAAGGCTTAACCACCGGCACCCGACGCCGTGTGCGATTGAGCAACAGGAATGGCATATCCCGTAGTCGAATCCAGCCTTCGTCCTGCCAATGCAGCAGGCTCAGAGACATCTCTGGCCAATCCAGCAAACTCAGCATCGGCCGATCCGCATTCTTCGACGGCCCCGCGTCGCGCAATGCCGGGACTACTTGATGAGTCAGCCACTCACGCAACAAGCGATTCCCCGGTGCGTAGTGATAGACCAGCAGCGCATAGACGCCTGATTCGCTGAGCATCAGCCGTTTTTCTGGTTGGCCGTGGTAGTCAATCAGCAGCGTGTGTCGCTGATCCTCGTCCAACTTGCTGACCACGCGATCGTTCAGGTGGAAACCCATCAAACGCCCTAGATCGCGGGCGCAGAACCAGGGTTGGTTTTCTAGGA
The DNA here is from genome assembly GCF_949767185.1 of Pseudomonas sp. IT-P100. Lineage (NCBI taxonomy): Bacteria > Pseudomonadati > Pseudomonadota > Gammaproteobacteria > Pseudomonadales > Pseudomonadaceae > Pseudomonas > Pseudomonas sp. IT-P100. The sequence goes on along the minus strand of NZ_CATKQK010000019.1, from coordinate 8,776 downwards.
GAAGGGCGTGAAGTTCGAGGTTTTGACGGATGAAGACTGTGGGGATGTATGGATCAGACATGGCAAGCCTCCAGGGATGGAAGCGCATGGAAAATGAAGCAGCTAACGCGGATTTCCTTCGGAGAGAAGGAGCGATTTTTAGGCATATCCTTTTACCTCTGTGTGATGTCAGCTTTCTTAGGGCTGGGTGCCGGGAGTTAAGAAACCCCACACAGAGGGCCGGACATATTCCCCTTTCGGGTCTTGTATTAGCCCACTCCCGGCATAACAGAGATTTTTTGATACCCACGGAGAAACCGTAGGCACAAAAAAGCCGCTTCTGTCGGGGGCGGTCTGTCCGCTGTGTGAGGTGTTTCTTAGGCACCAGATGCCGAGGGTATGAGTTTTGCTTCCCATTGGTCAAGCTGCAGATGTGTCGGTATGTTATTAATTTTGAAAAAAACAGATGAACGTGGTCAGGGAAATAAAGTAGGCTTTGTTTAGTCGCCAGGAGTCGCTGGTTCCTTGTATTTGCTGTTATTAATTATTAAATGGAGTTTATATGCTTAGCTGGAAGAGTCTTTTAAATGAGGGGCGGCGGAAAAGTAAAGGGCAAGCGGGGGCGACGCAAGAAAGTGGGAGGTTTGAGTTTGAACGAGATTATGATCGAATATTGTTTGCTGCTCCTACGCGTCGTCTAGCAGATAAAACTCAAGTTTTTCCATTAGATAGGAATGACAGTGTTCGTACTCGGCTGACTCATTCTCATGAAGTTTCAACGCTCGCAAGAAGTATTGGGTTGAGGTTGGTTTATGAAAAAGAAAGTATCTTTGAAGGAGCCGAGTCGGGAGCTTTTCTCCAGCGCGGAATTCCAGCGATGCTTGCGGCTATAGGGCTTGTTCATGATTTGGGTAATCCACCCTTCGGTCATCAAGGTGAATACGCAATTCAAAGTTGGTTTAAAAGTAAGTCAGATATTTTTTTAGATGGCATGAGTGTTGAAGAAGCAGGTGATTTTTTTACATTTGATGGAAATGCACAAACGGTTAGACTCGTTACAAAACTGCAGATATTAAATGATAAGTTTGGTTTGAATCTAACATATGGCACTCTTGCCGCTTTGATTAAATATCCTGTTCCTATATGCGGGGTTGATAAAGGTCAGTGGAAGAAACAGGGGTATTTTAAGTCTGAGCAAGAGATAGTTGAGGACATTTGGGGCGAAACTGGCTTGTCTCAAGGTGTTAGGCATCCACTAACTTATGTTATGGAAGCATGTGATGATATTGCATATTCTGTGCTGGATGCTGAAGATACAGTTAAAAAAGGATTGGCGTCGTACTATGATTTACTTCGTTACCTTAAGAGTCAGTGTTCCGATGATGAAGTCGCCAAAGAGGTGATTTCTAAATCCGAGAACAGTAGTACATCTTTTGAAAGCTCCGGATTAAGCCCGCAGGAGCTAAACGAATGCTCAATGCAGATGTTTAGAGTGTTTTCGATAACCGCGATGGTCAACTCGGTGGTGGATGAGTTTTCGAGTCGTGTTGAGGCGCTTTTAAAAGGTGAGTGTTTGTATAAGGGCATTATTAGCGTCTCGAAATCCGCGATTTTATGTGGGGCGTTAAAGAAGTTTGATCTTGAGTATGGGTTTAAACATAAAAGTGTTCTTGAGCTTGAGTTACGAGGGAACTCGTATATCACTGAGGTGATGGATATGCTCTGGGTTGGAGTGCATGGGAGGCTTGATAAGGCAGAGAGCTCCAATACACCATTTGGTAAGTACGTATATTCTAGGATATCGGAAAATTATAGAAGAATATTTGAAGATGAAAAAAACGAACTTCCCGTGAGGTATAAGGAGGCACAGCTTCTTGCTGATTCTATATCTGGCATGACTGATAGTTATTTGATAGCACTGCACTCGGAATTAAGACCTTTGTATGATAGCCATTGCAAGTAATTTGGATGCTCTTAAAAAAAGAGTTATAAGGTTCTTTGATTCTCCAAAACGGTTGGAGGTGAGGAATTTTATAAGAATTCTTTCCGAAAGCGGGGAGGTGTTGGTTTTTGGGGGGGTGTTGCGAGATATTGCGCTGTATGGTGGTGGCAAGTTTAACTCTGATATTGATCTGGTTGTGGATTGCCCTTCTGATAGTTTGTTTAAGTTTTTTGAGAAGTATGGTGGGCTTTCAGGACGAAATAATTTTGGCGGTTATAGAGTAAAAGTAGGCGGTTGGAGTATAGATGTTTGGCCAATGAAAGAAACTTGGGCGTTCGTCAGTGGATATGTAGAATGCATTGATAGAGGAAGTTTGCTTTTAACCACAATAACGAACTGGGATGCGATTGCATTTTCTTTTAAGGATGATGCTTTGATATCTAGTCGTGATTATATTGAATGCCTAAAGCGGCGAGAGCTCGATATAGTACTTGTTGATAATCCTAATAGGCTTGGTGCGTTTTTAAGGGTGCTTAAGTTTATTTTTGACAAGCAAGTCGAAGTTCTACTTCCAAAGGCCTTGATGTATCTTAAAGATGGGTTTTCTGAGTTTTCTTCAAAGGAGTTGTATTTATTTCAGATTCAGGCATTTAATAGGGTTTATTTTTCCGAGCAAGAAGTTGAGTCTTTTAAGTCGGAGGTTTTTTCGCTGGATGCAGGTCTTTTTGGGAGTTCAATATCTCTTAAAGGAACTACTTTTAGCATTGGATTTAGATAGATCTTTGGGTTGTTTCAGAGCGGATTTTTAGAAAAGCCCCAAGTTTGGTCAGGGCTTTTTTAGAGAATGTCAGGTTTTTCGAGTGCTGGCAGTTAGTAGAAGTTGTGCTGGCTGCGTTAACTCGCTGATTATTAGCCACGTATTAATTTTACGGCTTCATTGATTAATAAGGACGGATACAGGTAATCCATCTGTATTTCTGAGTTTTTCTTTTTTGTGTAGGCTATGCCTTGTTCCAAGCACAGCTTTGCACACATGGCTCTCAAGTGCTTTTGATCAACAACTATTTCTTTATCTGAGCAATAATTTTCAACATCTATAAGGTCGGAATTATCATTGGGGAGTGAAATTATTTCGATTTTTTGATTTATCTCTTGGAGTTGTCGTTCAGTCTCTTCAAAGCGAAGTCTGGTTTCATTGGCGAGCTTTTCTCTTTCTTCTATTTCTTTTATAAGTAAGTTGGTGTGTTGTGCAAGGTTTTGAGCTAAAGACATTATCTCCGAGCCACCTTGTTTGATAGGTGCTGGATATGTTCCATACTTTCTTACTGAAGGTATTACTTCGTGAAATATCCAGCGTTGGAATAGTTTGCTGGCTGGAGTGCTGTCACGTGAAATGATTCTGTATAAGCCAGGTTCCGTTATAAAAACTTCGGTTCTTGGAGAGGCGGATATGTCATCACTGGCTGGGAAGTGTTTGTATTCATCACTATCGAGAACATCGCGTTGCGCTTGTACCAATTGGCCGAGACCAGTTTTTCCACTCTCATTTATGGCCGAGTTTGTTCTCGCTAGGGTGAGAACGACATCTTCTAATGAAATATAGAGATTATCGTCGATGTAAAAACTTCTGATTTTTGACGTGCCATGAGGAGCATGGTAATCAAGTAATATTGGTGTGTGCATTTTAATCTCCTATAAAAAAGCCCCGCTCTTGCGGGGCTTTTTATTTATGAAGCTAAGCATCCATTAAGCTTTCACTGTTATATCATGGCGCTACGCCATCATCAATCCCAGCTCAACGCCCCACCAGTCTGATACTCAATAACTCTCGTCTCAAAGAAATTCTTCTCTTTCTTCAAGTCCATAATCTCGCTCATCCAAGGGAACGGGTTAGTCGTCCCTGGATACTCTTCCTTCAACCCAATCTGCGACAGACGACGGTTAGCGATGAACTTCAGATAGTCCTCCATCATCGCCGCGTTCATGCCCAACACGCCGCGAGGCATGGTGTCGCGAGCGTATTCGATCTCCAGCTGAGTGCCCTGCAGAATCATCTGCGAAGCCTCTTCCTTCATCTCGGCATCCCACAAGTGCGGGTTTTCGATTTTGATCTGGTTGATCACGTCGATGCCGAAGTTCAGGTGCATGGATTCGTCGCGCAGGATGTACTGGAACTGCTCGGCGACGCCGGTCATTTTGTTGCGGCGGCCCATGGAGAGGATCTGGGTGAAGCCGCAGTAGAAGAAGATGCCTTCCAGAACGCAGTAGTAGGCGATCAGGTTGCGCAGCAGTTCTTTGTCGGTTTCGACGGTGCCGGTTTCGAACTTCGGATCGGAGATCGAGCGGGTGTATTTGAGGCCCCAAGTGGCTTTTTTCGCGACCGATGGGATCTCGTGGTACATGTTGAAGATCTCGCCTTCATCCATGGCCAACGATTCGATGCAGTACTGGTAGGCGTGGGTGTGGATCGCCTCTTCGAAAGCCTGGCGCAGGATGTACTGGCGGCATTCCGGGTTGGTGATCAGGCGGTACACGGCCAGGACCAGGTTGTTGGCAACCAGGGAGTCGGCGGTGGAGAAGAAGCCGAGGTTGCGCATCACGATGCGGCGCTCGTCGTCGGTCAGGCCTTCCGGGTCTTTCCAGAGGGCGATGTCGGCGGTCATGTTGACTTCTTGCGGCATCCAGTGGTTTGCGCAACCGTCCAGATACTTCTGCCAGGCCCAGTCGTACTTGAAAGGCACGAGTTGGTTGAGGTCGGCGCGGCAGTTGATCATGCGCTTTTCGTCAACGGCGACACGGGCGGAGGCGCCTTCGAGTTCGGCGAGGCCTTCAGCGATGTCGAGGTTGTCCAGGGCTGCTTTGGCACGGGCGATAGCGGCAGAGTCGTTCGCGGTTACGGCGCGAGCTTCTTGAGCGGCGACACCACCAGCGGTGTCGAGTCGGTCCATGTTGGCTTCAGTCGCGTGGCCGGCGTTGGCGCCTTTTACCACGGTCTCGCCGCTGTCTTCTTTGTCGAATTCGTCCCAGCTCAGCATGACGTGTCGTCTCCTGCGTGAGGGCCAGATGCCCGTGTGATGGTTTTTCACACGGTCGGTCTGACCGCGTTGGATCTATAGAAATATCGTTTTTTGCAACAGCTATACGCAGGCATCAAACAGAATTTTGTACGGGTGTTCCGAAGCCGCTGATGGGCGCAGATAGCGTGAACAGTTCTGCGTGGGCTTCAGACTGGCTTTTGACCCCTGTAAGGGAATATTGCAGGCCCGTTTAAGCCGGCATTATAGGGAAATTTTTACGGCCGTGGTGGGGCGAATCCGCGCATGGAGCGGTCGAGAAGGAGGGTTTTTCGGTCGGAGCGAGGGTTTACAGGGCTTTGGCTGGATATCGCGGGTGAAGATTTTTTTTCTTAAATTTTGACGCACTACTTTTTTGTTCAAAAAATAGCCAGAAAAACGGGTTTTTCACTACATCTTGTGTTTTGAGTCGGTTTTCGGTGGCTGCAGACACAACTAAGCCCGACCGAAGTCGGGCTGTCAGTCACGCTCGATGATCAGCTCAGGCGAGCGGCACCGACGTGGTCTGCACCATCGGAAGCGAGTTTGCCTGCGCCGACGTGGTCTGCACCATCGGAAGCGAGTTTGCTTGCACCGACGTGGTCTGCACCATCGGCGGCGAGTTTGCTTGCACCGACGTGGTCTGCGCCGTCGGAAGTGAGTTTGCCTGCACCGACGTGATCGGCACCATCGGCGGCGACTTTGGCCGAGCCGGTGTGGTCGTAACCGTCAGAAGCGACAGCCGCTGCAGTGGTGAATGCTGCCGAACCGGTGCGGTCGTAACCGTCAGCGGCGAAGGTGTTGGCGGCCAGCACGGACAGGGTCAGGGCGATGATCAGTTTGGCTTTCATGGTAGTGGCTCCAGGTTCGTTGGCGTTGTATGCCTTGGTGTGGAATTCATACTACGCCGACTAATTTGATTAAAAAGCGCAAATAAACGCTTGAAGCTATCGATATAATCGATCTTTACGGTTCGGCGCTTCATCTGCCTTGTACAGCGGGCGGGTGGGTCGAACCGTTAAAGGGGAGTGCGGGTGATTAGCCGTTGGAGCAGCCGTTACCCATGATGCTGTAGCGCAGAATGTGGCGTTGGCCTTTGGAGTCGTCGTATTCCATTTTCATGGGGACCACTTCGCACACATTGGGGATTTCACTCATGGAGATAACTTTGGCGATGTCCAGGTGAGTGGAGTAAGTGTATTCCTCGATGGCCGGTTGTTGCTGTGCGACATCAGTCGGGACCTCGTCTGCCATGGCGGTTGCGCACAGGCTGGAGAGGGCCAGAACTAATAAAGCTTTCATTTCGGTTTTACCTTTTAGAGGTCGAGTGGGGTCACGCAACCTTTTTGGGGTTGCGTGTGGAACTTGATTACCGGTGTTTTTTGATTAACTGCCTTCGTGGGGGCTGCAACTTGGTTAATCAGGGTTTGCCTTGTTGGCGAGGCTGATTTTAGGCGTGGGGGCGGCGTTCATATAGGTGGGGTTTTGATAAACACCTTTGACAGATTTCGTAACAATCGCGGAATAGCATTCGTAATGGCCGGCTTATTGGTGATCGTTCGACGGGGTTTTTCAGGTAGACCGCGTGATCGTTCTTCGCGGGCAAGCCACGCCCCCACAGGGGTTGCGGTGTGTTTGAGAGGCTTATCACGATAATTTGTAGGGGCTTGTTACTACCATCGTCGAATGGTTCTATAGCCCCGGCCCGGCTACAACTGGGGTCATACAAAAACAACTATTCCACCGAGGTAAGAAAGATGAGTGCGGCTTCCCTGTATCCCGTTCGTCCCGAGGTTCTGGCCAATACGCTGACTGACGAGGCGACCTACAAGGCGATGTACCAGCAGTCCGTCGTCAACCCGGACGGCTTCTGGCGCGAACAAGCCAAGCGCCTCGACTGGATCAAGCCTTTCACCACGGTGAAGCAGACGTCCTTCGACGACCACCATGTCGATATCAAATGGTTCGCCGACGGCACCCTGAACGTTTCCTACAACTGCCTCGACCGTCATCTGGCCGAGCGCGGCGATCAAGTGGCGATCATTTGGGAAGGGGATGACCCTGCCGAAAGCCGCAACATCACCTACCGCGAGCTGCACGAACAAGTCTGCAAGTTCGCCAACGCCTTGCGCGGCCAGGATGTGCACCGCGGCGACGTGGTGACTATCTATATGCCGATGATCCCCGAAGCCGTGGTCGCCATGCTGGCCTGCACCCGGATCGGCGCGATTCACTCGGTGGTGTTCGGTGGTTTCTCGCCGGAAGCCCTGGCCGGTCGCATCATCGACTGCAAATCCAAAGTGGTGATCACCGCTGACGAAGGCATCCGTGCCGGCAAGAAGATCCCGCTCAAGTCCAACGTCGACGACGCGCTGACCAACCCGGAAACCAGCAGCATCCAGAAAGTCATCGTGTGCAAGCGAACCGGTGGCGACATCAAGTGGAACCAGCATCGCGACATCTGGTTTGAAGACCTGATGAAAGTGGCGGGCAGTGTCTGCGCGCCGAAAGAGATGGGCGCCGAAGAAGCGCTGTTCATCCTTTATACCTCCGGCTCCACCGGCAAGCCTAAAGGCGTGCAGCACACCACCGGCGGCTACCTGCTTTACGCGGCCATGACCCATGAGCGCGTGTTCGACTACCGTCCGGGCGAAATCTACTGGTGCACCGCCGATGTCGGCTGGGTCACCGGCCACAGCTATATCGTCTACGGCCCATTGGCCAACGGCGCGACCACGCTGCTGTTCGAAGGCGTGCCAAACTACCCGGACATCACCCGGGTGGCGAAGATCGTCGACAAGCACAAGGTCAACATTCTCTACACGGCGCCAACCGCCATTCGCGCGATGATGGCGTCGGGTCAGGCCGCTGTCGAAGGTGCTGATGGCAGCAGTTTGCGCCTGCTCGGTTCGGTGGGTGAGCCGATCAACCCGGAAGCGTGGGACTGGTACTACAAGAATGTGGGCAAGTCCCGTTGCCCGATCGTCGATACCTGGTGGCAGACCGAAACCGGCGGCAACATGATGAGCCCGCTGCCGGGCGCTCACGCCCTCAAGCCGGGTTCTGCGGCGCGTCCGTTCTTCGGTGTGGTGCCGGCGTTGGTCGACAACCTGGGCAACATCATCGAAGGCGTGGCCGAGGGTAACCTGGTGATTCTCGATTCGTGGCCGGGTCAGGCGCGCACGCTGTACGGCGACCATGACCGCTTCGTCGATACCTACTTCAAGACCTTCCGTGGCATGTACTTCACTGGTGACGGTGCGCGTCGTGACGAAGACGGTTACTACTGGATCACCGGTCGCGTGGACGACGTGCTCAACGTGTCCGGCCACCGTATGGGCACCGCCGAAATCGAAAGCGCGATGGTCGCTCACCCGAAAGTCGCCGAGGCTGCCGTGGTCGGCGTGCCGCACGACATCAAGGGGCAGGGCATTTATGTCTACGTGACGCTGAACGCTGGCGAAGAGACGAGCGAGCAATTGCGTCTGGAACTGAAGAACTGGGTGCGTAAAGAGATCGGCCCGATTGCTTCGCCGGATGTGATTCAGTGGGCGCCGGGGCTGCCGAAGACGCGGTCGGGCAAGATCATGCGCCGGATCCTGCGCAAGATTGCGACGGCCGAATACGATGGGTTGGGGGATATCTCCACCCTGGCGGACCCAGGTGTGGTGCAGCATTTGATTGATACACACAAGACGATGAATGTTGCGTAAGTAACGTTCCGAGTCATCGAAGCCCTGCCAGGTGTTGAGCCTGGTGGGGTTTTTTTTGTCTGCGGATTTTGTATTGCCTGACCGGGCCT
>NZ_CATKQK010000018.1:0-58039 GCF_949767185.1 Pseudomonas sp. IT-P100 | reverse complement strand
TCCTCTGCTCTAACCAACTGAGCTATAGGCCCTCAGTAGGCCGCGGATTATAGCGACGGTTTCTCGGCTGTGCTATCCGAAAAATCCGATACGGCTATACGAAGAAACGTCGCGGCGAATTCGTCCGCCGGCAAGGGCAGGCTGACGATGTAGCCCTGAATCTGTTCGCAGCCTTCCTCCGCGAGGAATTGCTGCTGCGCGAACGTCTCGACGCCCTCGGCTATGACGGTGAATTGCATGCTGCGCCCCAGCGCGATGATCGCGCGAACAATGGCCGCGTCATGGGGGTCATCCGGCAGGCCGCGGACGAACGACTGGTCGATCTTGAGGATGTCCAGCGGCAGGCGCTTGAGGTAACTCAGGGATGAATAGCCGGTTCCGAAGTCATCGATGGCCAGTTGCACGCCCAGGTGTTTGAGTTGATGCAGCACCGCCAGCGCTTCCTCGGCCTGGCTCATGATGAAGTTTTCGGTAATTTCCAGTTGCAATAATCCGGGCTGAAGACGGTTGTCCTTGAGCAGTTGTTCGATCCGGCCGAGCAGGTTGGGCTGGCGCAGTTGCGCGCCGGCGAGGTTGACTGACAATGGGCCGAGGCATTCATAAGTCAGGTTCCATTCGTACATCTGCCGGCATGCGGTCTCGAGCACCCAGTCGCCGATCTGCAGAATCATCCCGTTCTCTTCGGCCAAGGGAATGAAGTGCTCCGGCGGCACGGCGCCGAAAGTCGGGTGATGCCAGCGGATGAGGGCTTCTGCACCCACCAGGCGATTGTCGTCCAGGCTGATTTTCGGCTGGTAATGCAGCGACAGTTCATTGCGCTCGATGGCACGGCGCAGTTCGTGTTCCAGTGCGACCCGCTCGCTGGCCTGAGCGGTCAGGTCACGGGTATAGCTCTCGACCCGGTTGCGGCCCTTGGCCTTGGAGCGGTACATCGCCGCGTCGGCGTTCTTGACCAGTGTGGCGACGTCGCAACCGTCCTTGGGGTAGAGGCTGGTGCCAATGCTGGCGCTGATGAAGAACTCGTGCTCGCCCGCCTGGAATGGCGCAGAGAAGCAGTTGAGCAACTTGGTTGCGATGTTGTCGGCGTCGCTCGACTGTTGCAGGCCGGGCAGCAGGATGATGAATTCGTCACCACCGAGGCGCGCCACGGTATCGATGTCGCGCAACTGGTCCTTGAGGCGCACGGCGATGCCCTTGAGCAGCAGGTCGCCGACCGGGTGGCCGAGGCTGTCGTTGATGTGTTTGAAGCGGTCAAGATCGAGGAACAACACGGCGCCCTGGCCGCCGTTTTCCTGCTGATTGTTGAGTGCAGTCAGCAGTCGGCTCTCGAACAGCGTGCGGTTCGGCAAGCCCGTCAGCGGGTCGTGGTGCGCCTGGTAATCGAGTTTGGCCTGCGCGTGCTTGAGGCTGGAAATGTCCGCGAATACGGCGACAAAGTGGGTGATGAACTTGTCGCGGTTGCGCACGGCGCTGATGGTCAGCCAGCTTGGATAGAGCTCTCCGTTCTTGCGCCGGTTGGAAATCTCGCCCTGCCAATGGCCTTCGGCCGTCAGTTGATGCCACATGGCCGCGTAGAAAGCGCTGTCATGCAGGCCCGAGGCGAGCAGGCGCGGGGTGTGGCCGAGGGCCTCGCTTTCGCTGTAACCGGTGATTTCGGTAAACGCGCGGTTGACCGCGCTGATGTGCTGCTGGGTGTCGGTGATCAACACACCCTCGGCGGTGCTCTCGAACACGGTCGCCGCCTGTTGCAGTTTTTCCTGCATCAGGTGGCGCTCGGTGATGTCCCTCGCGATGGTCAGCATGCAATCTTCGTCGCCAATCGGCAGCGGACGGCTCGACACTTCGCAGAGGCGGATCTGCCCGTCGCTGCGACGGATATGGCAACTGAAGTCGCGGACAAAACCGTCCCGATGCAGCAGGTCGAGCATCTGTTTACGTTCGTTGAGATTGACCCAGATTCCCAACTCCAACGCCGAGCGGTCCACGGACATCGCGCTATTGAAGCCGGTAATGCGGCTGAAACCCTCGTTGACCTCCAGCAGCAAACCGTCGCTCTGCCGGGACAGCAACAAACCGTCAGGCGAGGCGTGGAAAGCCTTGGCGAATTTTTCTTCGGAGGTTTGCAGCTGTTGCTGGGTTTCCTTGAGCTGGCTGATATCCCGCACGACCACCACCAGCGCCGGGGTGGTGTCGAGGTCGAAGGGTTCGGCAGAGATCAGGCCGGTAAAAACCTGGCCATTGTTGCGGCGAAAGGGCATTTCCAGGTTACGGATGCTGCCGGCCTGCAAGCGTTGCAGCAAGCCCGGCCCGACGCCGGGGACGCCCCAGATATTGAGGTCGGTGGCCGTCTGGCCGATGACGTCTTCTGCCTTGAGGCCGATCTGTTCTTCAAACGCTTCGTTGACCTCCAGCAGGCAGCCGTCGGAAAGACGCGCAATGACCAGGATGTCCGGGCATTGCTGGAAGACCGAGGCGAACTTCTGTTCCGACAGGCGCAGCGCCTCTTCGGTGCGCTTGGCCTCGCTGATGTCGATCATCAGGCCGCGCATCACCGGCTCATGACCGTGCTCGATCAGGCTGACGATGTCGCGTACCCATATGCAGCGTCCATCGGCAGTGATGACCCGGTAATCGAGGCTGTGATCGCGCCCGGCCAGCACTTCCTGATCGCAGAACGTCTGGGCGCGGGTCAGGTCGGCGGGGTGGATGATATTGCGCCAGAAGCCTGGAATCAGCCAATGGGCCAAGGGGTAGCCGAGCAATTCTTCGGCGTGGGGCGACACATAGCTGTAGGTGAAATCGGTGATCCGCGCCTCCCAGGCAATGGCCGAAAGACTCTCCACCAGCCCGCGGTAATGGTATTCGCTGCTGCGCAGCTCCTGTTCCAGGTCGACGCGGCGGGCGATTTCCGAACTGAGGCGGCGGTTGATCCGAATCACGACCGCCAGCACCGTCATCAGTAGCAGCAGTCCCGGCAGGCCGTACACCAGCAGATCGGACCAGAATGTTCGATGATCGAGAACATTGCCGACCCAATGCTCCTGAATGGAGCTGATTTCAGCCGGGGTCATGTCTGCCAGGACTTTGTCGAGGATGCCGACCAGAATCTTGTTTTCCCGGGGCACACCCATGGCCAGTTGATAGCGATAGGGCGTTTCGCCGCTGACATACAGTCCGTCGAGTTTGAGCTGTCGCAGGCTCCAGACACTGGAGGCGAGATCGCCGACCACCGCGTCCACTTCATCGGTCGCCAGTGCCTGCAAGGCTGAGCTGACGTTGGGCAATCCGACCAGGTTCAGATCGGGATGCTGAGTGCGCAGCAGTTCATGGGGCGCGTAGTTTTCCACCACGGCGATTTTCAGGCCGTACAGGTCTTCGAGTTTGCGCGGTTGCGCGCCGCCGACGTGGGCAAGTATGACAATTGGAAAGTCGAGGTAGGGACGCGTAAATGACAGGTATGCCTGGCGTTCCGGGGTCGACATGATGCCCGGTAACAGGTCCAGTTTGGCTTGCTTGGCCTGTTCGAGAACAACCGTCCAGCTCACGGGTTCGATGGGCGTGAGCTTGATAGCCAGGCGTTGGCGGATCAGGTCGATGTAGTCCGCCGCAAGGCCCTGATAGCGGCCCTGATCATCGCGAAACTCGAAGGGTGGCCATGACGCATCCACACCCAGGCGCAAGTCCGGGTGGGCCGCCAGCCAGCTACGTTCTTCGTCGGTCAGAGTCAGCGCGCCAGCCGTTGCGGTCCAGGTCATCAGCGACAGCAAAAAAAGCACGGTCGGCAGTCTGGGCATAACGGTCTCGTTATGGCTCGGGGAATGCTTCGAGTGTAGACGGGCTATTCGGCGGGAGGGAGGTGCGAGGGATTTTATCTGCACAAAGCAAAACCCCCGGCCTGGGCCGGGGGTTTTGTGATCACTCGTCGAGGAAGGAGCGCAAATGCTCGCTTCTCGTCGGGTGGCGCAGCTTGCGCAGCGCCTTGGCTTCGATCTGGCGAATCCGTTCACGGGTCACGTCGAACTGTTTACCAACCTCCTCGAGGGTGTGGTCGGTATTCATATCGATACCGAAGCGCATGCGCAGAACCTTGGCTTCACGGGCAGTGAGGCCGGACAGGACTTCGCGAGTCGCTTCTTTAAGGCTCTCAACGGTAGCAACATCGATTGGCGACTGCATGGTCGAGTCTTCGATGAAGTCACCCAGATGGGAGTCTTCGTCATCACCGATCGGGGTTTCCATGGAGATCGGCTCTTTAGCGATCTTCAATACCTTGCGGATCTTGTCCTCAGGCATTTCCATGCGTTCGCCCAGCTCTTCCGGGGTCGGTTCGCGACCCATTTCCTGCAACATCTGCCGGGAAATACGGTTGAGCTTGTTGATCGTCTCGATCATGTGCACCGGAATACGGATGGTGCGGGCCTGGTCGGCGATCGAGCGAGTGATCGCCTGACGGATCCACCAGGTGGCATAAGTCGAGAATTTGTAGCCGCGGCGGTATTCGAACTTGTCTACCGCTTTCATCAGACCGATGTTGCCTTCCTGGATCAGATCGAGGAATTGCAGGCCACGGTTGGTGTACTTCTTGGCGATGGAGATCACCAGACGCAAGTTCGCTTCAACCATCTCTTTCTTCGCGCGGCGGGCCTTGGCCTCACCGATCGACATGCGACGGTTGATGTCCTTGATCTCGGCGATCGTCAAACCGGTTTCGGTTTCCAGCGCGGTCAGCTTCTGCTGGCAACGAATGATGTCCGGTTGCAGGCGACCAATGGCTTCAGCGTATTTGCTTTTGCCTTTGGCCAGTGCATCGGTCCAGCTTTCGTCGACTTCATTGCCCGGGAACTGGCGCAGGAAATCGGCACGCGGCATGCGGGCATCACGAACGCACAGTTGCATGATCGCGCGCTCTTGCTGACGCAGACGATCCAGGGCACTGCGAACACGCTCGACCAGGCCTTCGAATTGCTTCGGCACCAGTTTGATCGGCATGAACAGCTCAGCCAGCAGCAACAGTTCGGCAATCGCCGCCTTGTTGTTGCGACCGTGCTTTTTCAGCGCCTTGCGGGTGATTTCCATCTGATCGGAGACAGCGCCAAAACGCTGTGCCGCGATGACCGGATCCGGGCCGCTTTCGGCTTCTTCTTCGTCATCCGTTGCTTCGGCGTCATCGTCGTCGGTGTCGTCGTCCGCTTTCACGGCTTTCGGATCGACTGGCGGCGGCACTTCTGCAGCAGGCGGCGCAATGCCGTCGTCCGGGTCGATATAACCGCTCAGGACGTCGGACAGGCGGCCACCTTCGGTGGTGACGCGAGTGTACTCGGAGAGAATATGGTCAACCGTGCCAGGGAAGTGCGCGATTGCGCCCATCACTTCGCGGATGCCCTCTTCAATACGTTTGGCGATTTCGATTTCGCCTTCACGTGTGAGGAGCTCTACCGTACCCATTTCACGCATGTACATGCGCACTGGGTCGGTGGTGCGACCAATGTCGGTCTCGACCGCTGCCAACGCTGCTGCTGCCTCTTCGGCCGCGGCTTCGTCGGTATCGGCGTCGGCCAGCATAAGGGAATCCTTATCTGGCGCAACCTCGAATACGTTGATCCCCATGTCATTGATCATGCGGATGATGTCTTCCACCTGTTCCGGATCTGAAATATCCTCCGGCAGGTGGTCGTTGACCTCCGCGTAAGTCAGGTAGCCCTGCTCACGACCAAGTGTGATCAACTCTTTGATACGAGACTGCTGTTGCGCTTTTCCGGACATAACACCCTATCCACTGAAGGTCTTGGCGGGCAAAAAACAAGCCGAGGATTATACCTGAGCTATGACCTCACGCGCCAGTTGAGGTCGGGTTTGGTGTAGCCATATTGCGTTTTAATAGGTCGCGCATCTGATTTGCGATCTGATTTGCTTCCTCTGCGGTCAATCCTGGCTGCCTTGCTTTTCTGATAAGTGCTTCAAGGCTATCGGTGTGTTGACCGGCTGATAGCCTAGTAATGGTGTCTAAAAACTGTTGTTCAAGGTTATCGCCCTTAATCAGCCATTCCTTTTCCGCCAATGCTTTGAGCAGACGTCCCTGTTCTGTCCCGTGCCAGCGGGCCATTAACTGAATTGAGTTTAGCTTAGGATTTTTTTGCACCGCCTCGATGAGGGCCACCAGCAGTTGTGCGTAGGTGTTGCTCTCATTGGCGAAGTGATCGGCGGTTTCTACCTTGCCGGCCAGTTCCGGGTGATGAATGAGCGTGCGAAGTGCAATCAGTGTCGGGGCTTCCACGGCAATCGGTGTGCGCGGAGCGCTCGGTTGATCGCGATCACCGCCACGCTTGCCATTCTTGTCCCAGGGTTTCTTGTCCCATTTCTTGCCGCCGGCACCGGGTTTCTTCGGCGTCCATTCCTGCTGCGGCACATACATCTCTTGTGCCTGCGGCTGATGGTAGTCGCTGTAGTCCGGCATGGCGTCGTAATCGATGCCCGGGTCGTAGGCCGGTGGCGCGTCTTGAGGCGCGCTTTGTACCAGTTGGCTCACGGCCTCGCCGCTGAGGCCGGTGATTTCGGTCAGGCGCTGACGCATCAGGATGCGCAGGTTCGCACCCGGGACCTTGTCGATCAGCGGCGCGGCGAGGGTGGCCATGTGGGCCTTGCCTTCGAGCGAGCGCGGATCGGATTCCTCGGTCAGCTGCTGAAAGAAATAATCTGCCAGTGGCTGTGCGTGCTGATTGATTCGCGCGCGGAACGCGTCAGTGCCTTCGGAGCGGACCAGCGTGTCCGGGTCCTCGCCCTCAGGCAGGAACAGGAAACGTGCACGGCGCCCGTCTTGCAGGCAGGGCAGGGTGGCCTCCAGCGCTCGCCACGCGGCGTTGCGGCCAGCCTGGTCGCCGTCGAAGCAGAACAACACGTTGGGCACAACGCGAAACAGTCGTTTCAAATGCTCTTCGCTGGTGGCGGTGCCCAGCGTGGCGACGGCATTGCGCAAGCCTTGTTGGGCGAGGGCTATGACATCCATGTAGCCTTCGACGACGATGATTTCATCGAGATTGCGGTTGTTTTTGCGTGCTTCATAAAGGCCGTAGAGTTCCTGGCCCTTATGGAATACCGGGGTTTCCGGTGAGTTCAGGTATTTCGGTTTGTCATCGCCCAGTACCCGGCCGCCGAAAGCGATGATGCGCCCGCGGCTGTCGCGGATCGGAAACATCACGCGATCGCGGAAGCGGTCATAGCGTTTTCCGGTTTCGGCGTTTTCGATCAGCAGGCCGGCATCGACCATGGCTTTCTGTTGCAGGGTGTCGCTGCTCAAGTGCTTGAACAGATTGTCCCAGCCAGGCGGGGCGAAACCGAGGCCAAAATCCCGGGCAATCTCGCCGGTCAGTCCGCGACCCTTCAGGTAATCCACAGCGGCTTTACGCGATGGATGGCTTTTCAGTGCCTGGCGGTAGAAATCGGCTGCGGCGGTGAGAAGCGGGTATAGCGGCGAATCGGTCGGCTGCCGCGGTTTGTGCGGCCGGCCGCTTTCTTCGCGGGGGATTTCCATGCCGGCGGCTTTGGCCAGTTCTTCGACAGCCTGGATGAAGTCCAGGTTGTCGTGGTCCATCATGAAGCCGAGGGCGTTTCCGCCAGCGCCGCAGCCGAAGCAGTAATAGAACTGCTTGTCGGGACTGACGCTGAAGGAGGGGGTTTTCTCTTTGTGGAACGGGCAGCAGGCAGTGTAGTTCTTGCCGGCCTTTTTCAGTTGCAGGCGCGAGCTGACCACATCGACGATGTCGGTGCGGTTCAGAAGGTCGTCAATGAAGCTCTGGGGAATTAGCCCGGCCATGGCGTTCTCGTCATCTGCGCTGAAATGGACCCGAAACGAAGGGCGGCCGAATACAGGTCGTAGTTTGAGGCGCGCAAAATGTGCGGCTCGACCAGTGTCGTCTGCGTAATCGCTGTCGGGAAGTGTATCTGCCGAAAATCCACTGACGTTAATGCCAATCAGTATTCGACTATTTGAAAGTGTTTCGCTGAATCCGCTGCGGCCAGTCGATGGCCTCGGATAGCTCATAAGCGGGCACGCAAGAAGGTGCCTTGGGCTGATCGTCGTGAGAGGAATCAGTGGGTGTGCTCGTCAGTAGCCTTGGAAGGCTCGTCAGAAAAGACGTGCACCGCTGGCAAAAGAGCCAGGTCTGACGCTGTGAAGCGGGTTTGTCTCGGTCGCATGTGCGGCTTTGACGGTGAAGCATCAAGCGATTTCCGCAAATGCCATAAGCCCGGCTGAGGGCCGGGCTTGGCAGAAGCTTGCTACGATCGTCTGTGTATTAGTACAGACGAACGGCGCGGCGCTGTTCGCGCTGAACTTTCTTGGCGTGACGCTTAACAGCGGCTGCTGCTTTGCGCTTACGCTCAGAAGTTGGCTTCTCGTAAAATTCGCGGCTACGAACTTCAGCCAGTACACCGGCTTTTTCGCAGGAGCGCTTGAAACGACGCAGAGCTACGTCGAAGGGTTCGTTCTCTTTTACTTTGACGGCTGGCATCCAGAGCTACCTTCATTCATTACCGGGGTCAACATCCTCGCGGCAAAAGAGCACTTGAAGACGTCGGTTTTTAAGGGTTGCGGATGTTAACCCCTCATCGACCGGAATGCAAAGCCTCTGATCGAAAACCGCTAGTCGGCGCATCCCGTGGCGACTATTATGCGCGCCTTCGAATTCAGCCTAAACAGGGCGCAAACCCATGCTAGTACTGGGCTTAGAAACCTCTTGCGACGAGACAGGTGTCGCATTATACGACAGTGAACGCGGCCTGCTGGCCGATGCGTTGTTCAGCCAGATCGACCTGCATCGCGCCTATGGTGGCGTGGTGCCGGAGCTGGCGTCGCGCGATCACGTCAAACGCATGCTGCCCTTGATTCGTCAGGTGTTGGCTGAAGCTGACTGCGTGCCGACCGAGATCGATGCGATTGCTTACACCGCGGGTCCCGGGCTGGTTGGTGCGCTGCTGGTGGGGGCTTCGTGCGCTCAGGCGCTGGCCTTTGCCTGGGGCATTCCGGCCCTTGGCGTGCACCACATGGAAGGCCACTTGCTGGCACCAATGCTGGAGTCGAAACCACCAGAGTTCCCGTTCGTCGCTTTGTTGGTGTCCGGCGGTCATACGCAGCTGGTTCAGGTCGACGGGATCGGTCAATACACGCTCTTGGGCGAGACCCTTGATGATGCGGCCGGTGAAGCGTTCGACAAGACGGCAAAGATGATGGGGCTGAATTATCCGGGCGGTCCGGAAATCGCTCGCCTGGCGGAACAGGGCGTTGCAGGGCGTTTCACCTTTCCGCGTCCGATGTGCGACCGCCCGGGGCTGGCATTCAGCTTCAGCGGCCTGAAGACATTTGCCCTGAACACCTGGCAGCAGAGCGTCAACGCCGGGGACGACAGCGAGCAAGCCCGTTGCGACATCGCGCTGGCGTTCCAGCAGGCCGTGGTGGAGACTTTGACCATCAAGTGCAAGCGTGCCCTGAAACAGGCGGGTATGAAGCGTCTGGTGATCGCTGGCGGCGTCAGCGCGAACAAGGCGCTGCGTTCTTCTCTGGAGAAAATGCTCGGCGACCTGAAGGGCGACGTCTTTTACGCCCGTCCGGAGTTCTGCACCGACAATGGCGCGATGATCGCGTTCGCTGGCTGCCAGCGTTTGCAGGCCGGTCAGCATGAAAGCCTGGCGATCAGCGTTCAGGCGCGCTGGCCGATGGAGCAATTGTCGGGGCTGTGATGAGCGGCGCTCACGTGCGGTATCTAAAAATGCCGTTCGCGCCCGGCAAACAGGTCGCGTAGATTGCCGCGATGACGCCAGACGATCAGCCCCGTAAGTGCGCTCATGGGCAGCAATGCCGCCGGTTCTTGCCAGGCCAGCAGCGGCAGGGTAAGTGGTGTGGCGATCAGGGCGGCGAGTGAGCTGGTGCGGGTCAGGAAGAACGTCAGCAGCCACGCGCAGACTGCCAGCAGGGCCGCAGGCGGGTAAAGGCCCAGCAACATGCCAGCGGCGGTGGCGACGCCCTTGCCGCCGCGAAAGCGAAAGTACAGGGGGAACAGGTGACCGATGACGGCGCAAACGCCGATCCAGGCCTGTTCTTGCAGCGAAAGGCCCGCAATGCCTGCGATCAACACCGGCAGCAGGCCTTTGCAGAGGTCGCCGATGAGGGTCAGGATGGCGAGTTTCTTGCCGGCCAGGCGCAACATGTTGGTGGCGCCGGCATTGCCCGAGCCACTCATTCGCGGATCGGGGTTACCGGTCAGGCGGCTGAGCAAAATGGCGAAGGACAGAGAGCCGAGCAGGTAGGCGAAGGTCGCCAGTAACCAAAACATGCTAACTATTCCGGGCGAGGACGCCCTGATTCTAACGGCGCATTGCGCCCTTGTCGTGCAGCGGAGAAGAGTGCTTGGACAGAGTGTTTATCGAGGGCCTGGAAGTCGACACCGTGATTGGTGCCTACGACTGGGAGCGTGGCATCCGACAGTGCCTGCGTCTTGATCTGAGCTTCGCCTGGGATAATCGCCCGGCCGCGGCCGGTGACGACCTGACCCTGGCGCTCGATTACGCGAGCGTTTCGTCGCGCATCCAGGCCTTTGCCGAGCAGGCGCAGTTCCAGCTGGTCGAGACCTTTGCCGAGCGACTGGTGGAAGTGCTGATGAGCGAATTCAACATCACCTGGATGCGCCTCAAGTTGACCAAGCCAGGCGCCGTCCCGGCGGCCACCGGTGGTGTGGGCGTGGAGATCGAGCGCGGATGTCGCTGACTCAGGTGTATCTCGGGCTCGGTAGCAATATCGAGCGCGAAACCCATTTGCAGGCTGGCCTGGAAGCCCTGGCGGGTTTTCTGGTGGATATACGCTGCTCGGCGGTGTTCGAAAGCCAGCCCGTGGGGATCAAGAGCGGGCCGTTCTTCAATTTTGTGGTTTCGGCTTACACCGATCTGCCGCTGATGGAGTTGGACCGCCGGTTGAAATTCATTGAGGCGGACAATGGCCGCTATGCGCCGGACCGCAAGGGTTTGCCACTGGATATCGACGTGTTGCTGTTCGGCGACCTGGTGGGCAACTTCGATGGTTTGATTCTGCCGCGTGCCGAGATTCTGAAAAATGCCTTTGTGCTGTGGCCGTTGTCGCTGATTGCCCCGGATCGTGTGCATCCGGGTGTGGGCAAAAGCTTCGCGACGTTGTGGAGTGAAGCGCAGATTGATCAAGTGTTGGCACCAGTGGCGTTTGAGTGGCGCGGCGTGCAGCTGACCCCGTCCAGTTTCCTTTAAGGCAAAAGATCGCAGCCTCCGGCAGCTCCTACAGAGAAACGCATATTCCTGTGTAGGAGCTGCCGGAGGCTGCGATCTCTTGATCTTGCTTAGATTTGTTCCTTGTAGGCTTTCAGCGCCTTGAGCCGCTCGCGCTTGATCGCCTCACCCAGCTCCGGCCCCTTGAATCCCTTCTCCAGCAACGGCTGAACCGCCACGCTTCGCGCAGCATTCGCCGCTCCACGCAAATAATCCGCCTGTGGATAACTTCTCTGCTCCAGCCCTTTGCGCCCACGTGCGTCCATTTCACACGCCGCAATAAACTCTTCAAACCGCTGTGGCCGACGGTAAACATCGAAACTCTGCAACAACTCCAGCAAGGTTGAAGGCTTTAGCTCAAGAGCGCGATGCCCGTGAGTGTGAAATTGGCCCACCAGCAGCGCCAGCTCCTGACAGTCCTTCGGCGCCTTGAAGCGTTCATTGACTGCTTTGATCAGCTTCAGGCCCTTGTGTTCGTGTGCGATGTGCCGGGGCCATTCTTCTTCCGGCGTCAGTCCTTTCCCCAGGTCATGCAGCAGGCAGGCCCAGCGCACAGTCAGCGGCTGTTTGTGCAGTGCGGCTTGTTCGAGCACGCTCAAGGTGTGAGCGCCCGTGTCGATTTCCGGGTGGTGGGCTTCGGGCTGCGGGACACCGAACAGTGCGTCGACTTCCGGCATCAGCACCTTCAGCGCGGCGCAGTCGCGCAGTACCTGGATGAACACTTGTGGCTGATCTTCCATCAGTGCGCGGGAAATTTCCTTCCAGCTGCGTTCTGCTGTCAGCGCTTCGAGTTCTCCTGACTCGCTGAGCTCACGCATCAGCTCCAGCGTCTCTGGTGCAACGGTAAAGCCGAGCTCGGCATATCGTGCGGCGAAGCGCGCAACACGCAGAACACGGAGGGGATCTTCGGCAAATGCGGGGGAAACGTGACGAAGCAAGCGAGCCTCGAGGTCGCGTTGGCCATTATAGGGGTCTGTCAGCTTCTGCTGATCGTCTTCGGCCATGGCGTTGATTGTCAGGTCACGACGGATCAGGTCTTCTTCAAGCGTCACTTCGGGGCTGGCGTGAAAGGTGAAGCCGCCATAGCCGCGTCCGCTTTTACGTTCGGTCCGGGCGAGGGCGTATTCCTCACCGCTTTTCGGATGAAGAAACACCGGGAAGTCCGCTCCTACCGGGCGAAAGCCCTTGGCGAGCATTTCTTCAGTGGTGGCCCCGACCACGACCCAGTCGATATCGGTGACAGGCTTGCCCAGCAGCCGATCACGAACCGCACCGCCGACTTTATAAATCTGCATAAAAAACCTCCGTTAGCTCGACAGAATAACCGTTGCGTCGAACTTTCGGAGGCAGAAACAGGATCAAAGATGGATGACAGCCAGGTCCAGCCGGCCGTAATCGCCTTCGTTGTGCTCGCTTCTGGGCGGAACATGGTGGGTTTTCATCACCTGATCCCCTTGCAGGGTTTCCAGGTGAATGTCGAAGCCCCAGAGACGGTGCAAGTGCTTGAGCACTTCCTCGGTAGACTCGCCCAGCGGTTTGCGGTCGTGTTGCTGGTGACGAAGGGTCAGGGAGCGATCGCCACGGCGGTCGATGCTGTAGATCTGGATGTTGGGCTCGCGATTGCCCAGGTTGTACTGCGCTGCCAGGGTTTCACGGATCGTGCGGTAGCCGTCTTCATCGTGAATGGCCGGCACCAGTAGATCGTCCTTCTGGTCGTCATCGAGAATGCTGAACAACTTCAGGTCGCGGATGACCTTGGGTGAAAGGTACTGCAGGATGAAACTCTCATCCTTGAAGCTGCTCATGGCGAACTTGATGCTCGATAGCCAATCGGTACCGGCGATTTCCGGGAACCAGCGGTAATCCTCTTCGGTCGGGTGTTCACACATGCGCCGGATGTCCCGGTACATCGCAAAGCCCAGGGTGTAGGGGTTGATGCCGTTGTAGTACGGGCTGTCGAAACCCGGCTGAAAGACCACGCTGGTGTGGGACGTCAGGAACTCCATCATGAAACCGTCGGTGACCAGGCCTTCGTCGTACAGATCGTTCATCAAGGTGTAATGCCAGAACGTGGCCCAGCCTTCGTTCATCACCTGGGTCTGGCGTTGTGGATAGAAGTACTGCGCGATCTTGCGCACGATGCGTACGATCTCGCGCTGCCACGGTTCCAGCAGCGGCGCATGTTTTTCGATGAAGTACAGGATGTTTTCCTGAGGTTCGGCGGGGAAGCGCGCGTTGTCCTTGTCGCTGTACTTGTCCGCGCCTTTTGGAATGGTGCGCCACAGATCGTTGATCTGCTTCTGCAAATGCTCTTCCCGATCCTTTTGCCGACGACGTTCCTCTTCGGCGGATATCGGGTAAGGGCGTTTGTAGCGGTCTACCCCGTAGTTCATCAGCGCATGGCAGGAGTCCAGCAGGTCCTCGACCGCATCGATGCCGTGGCGCTCTTCGCATTGCATGATGTACTGCTTGGCGAACACCAGATAATCGATGATCGAACTCGCGTCGGTCCAGGTGCGGAACAGGTAATTGCCTTTGAAGAAGCTGTTGTGCCCGTAGCAGGCATGGGCCACCACCAGGGCCTGCATGCAGATGGTGTTTTCTTCCATCAGATAGGCAATGCACGGGTCAGAGTTGATCACGATCTCGTAGGCCAGCCCCATCTGGCCGCGAGAGTAGGATTTCTCGGTGCTGAGGAAGTGTTTGCCGTATGACCAGTGGTGATACCCCAGTGGCATGCCCACAGAGGCGTAGGCGTCCATCATCTGCTCGGCTGTGATCACTTCGATCTGGTTGGGGTAGGTATCGAGGGCGTAGCGAGCCGCGATACGGCTGATTTCGCGGTCGTAGGCCTGGATCAGCTCGAACGTCCATTCTGAGCCGGTGGAAATGGGTTGGCGCTTCTGCTCTTTGGCGGTCATGTCACTAACCTGCGCTGGAAGAGTTCACGGAAGACCGGATAGATATCCCCGGCCGAGACCAGTTGTTGCTGGGCAAAAGTGTCAGAAAAGGCTTCGGCGATGCGTTCGTATTCGAACCACAAGGCCTGGTGTTCGCGCGGGGTGATCTCAACGTAAGTGTAGTACTGCACAAACGGCATGATCTGGTTGATCAGGATGTCACGGCAGATTGGCGAGTCGTCATTCCAGTTGTCGCCGTCGGAGGCTTGCGCGGCATAGATGTTCCACTCGTTGCTCGGATAGCGTTCGGCCATGATCTCCTGCATCAGTTTCAACGCGCTGGAAACGATGGTGCCGCCGGTTTCGCGGGAGTAGAAAAACTCTTCCTCATCGACCTCCCTGGCGCTGGTGTGATGGCGGATGAACACGACGTCGATCTTGTCGTAGTTACGCTTGAGGAACAGGTACAGCAGGATAAAGAAGCGCTTGGCGATGTCTTTGGTTGCCTGGGTCATGGAGCCGGACACGTCCATCAGGCAGAACATCACGGCCTTCGAGCTGGGGTTGGGTTGCTTGATCAGCAGGTTGTACTTGAGGTCGAAGGTATCGAGGAACGGTACGCGATGAATGCGCGCACTGAGTTTTTCGATTTCTGCCTCGATTTCCTGAATATCGCCGAAGTTGTCCGGTTCTTCCTGCTTCAGCCGCAGCAATTCCTCTTTGGCTTCACGCAGTTTCGCCCGGCTGCTGCCGGACAGGGCAATGCGCCGTGCATGGGCCGAACGCAAGGTGCGGATGATGTTGATCCGCGACGGGTTGCCTTCGTTACTGATCCCGGCGCGTACGGTCTTGAAGGTATCGGTGCCGGTCAGGTTACGCTTGACCAGGTTCGGCAGCTCAAGGTCCTCGAACATGAACTCGAGGAATTCTTCCTGGGTGATCTGAAAGACGAATTCGTCCATTCCTTCACCCGAGTTGCCGGCCTTGCCCGGGCCTCTGCCACCGCCGCCTCCGGGTGGACGGGCGATGTGCTCGCCGCTGGTGAATTCCTTGTTGCCCGGGTGTACGACGGTCTGCTTGCCACCGCGACCGTGGTGAAGCACCGGCTCGTCGATGTCGCGGCCGGGAATGCTGATCTGCTCGCCGTGTTCCATATCGGTAATGGAACGCCGGCTGACCGCCTCTTCGACAGCCTTCTTGATGTGATCACGGTAACGCCGCAGAAACCGCTGGCGGTTTACCGTGCTCTTGTTCTTGCCATTGAGACGTCGGTCGATCACATAGCTCATGACTGCTCCTTAGAAGCTGTCCTGAAAGGGGCGAGCGGTGATGCAGCATCGGACCGGGAGCCAAGGGATATTCAACGCTCCCCCAAGCGCTTTGGATGCTGCCTGAACTCGCTACCGACTTTCGAACACCTTCCAGAGGCCTGTGTAACAGAAAATGCGCACACAGGTCTCTGGCTGACGACAACCGGTCTGACCGGCAGCGGGTTATTGTGATTTTCTGACCCGCAAGTACCACTCGGACAGCAGTCGTACCTGTTTGTCGGTGTAGCCCCGCTCGACCATCCGTGTGACGAAGTCGTTGTGCTTCTGCTGGTCCTCTTTGCTGGCCTTGGCGTTGAAGCTGATGACCGGCAGGAGGTCCTCGGTGTTGGAGAACATTTTCTTCTCGATGACCACCCGCAGTTTTTCGTAGCTGAGCCAGGTCGGGTTCTTGCCGTTGTTGTTGGCTCGGGCGCGCAGCACAAAGTTGACGATTTCGTTGCGAAAATCCTTCGGATTGCTGATGCCGGCCGGTTTTTCGATTTTCTCCAGTTCTTCGTTCAGTGCCACGCGGTTGAGAATCTCGCCGGTTTCCGGGTCGCGATACTCCTGGTCCTGGATCCAGAAGTCGGCATACAGCACGTAACGATCGAAGATGTTCTGGCCGTACTCGCTGTAAGACTCGAGGTAGGCGGTCTGGATTTCCTTGCCGATGAACTCGATATAACGCGGCGCCAGGTATTCCTTGAGGAACCGCAGGTAGCGTTCACGGGTTTCGGCCTGGAATTGCTCCTGTTCGATCTGTTGTTCCAGCACGTAGAGCAAGTGCACCGGGTTGGCGGCGATTTCGTGCGGATCGAAGTTGAAGACCTTCGACAGAATCTTGAACGCGAAGCGCGTCGACAGGCCGTTCATGCCTTCGTCGACACCCGCATTGTCGCGGTATTCCTGGATCGACTTGGCCTTTGGATCGGTGTCCTTGAGGTTTTCACCGTCATACACCCGCATCTTGGAATAGATGTTGGAGTTTTCCGGCTCCTTCAGGCGTGAAAGCACGGTGAACTGGGCCAGCATTTTCAGGGTGTCCGGCGCGCAATGCGCCTTGGCCAGCGAACTGTTGAACAGAAGCTTGTCGTAGATCTTCACTTCGTCGCTGACCCGCAGGCAGTACGGCACTTTGACGATGTAGATCCGGTCGATGAAGGCTTCGTTGTTCTTGTTGTTGCGGAAGGTGTGCCATTCCGATTCGTTGGAGTGGGCCAGCAGGATCCCGGTAAACGGAATCGCCCCCAGGCCTTCGGTACTGTTGTAGTTGCCTTCCTGGGTGGCGGTCAGCAATGGGTGCAGCACCTTGATCGGTGCCTTGAACATCTCGACGAATTCCATCAGGCCCTGGTTGGCCCGGCACAGTGCGCCCGAGTAGCTGTAGGCGTCGGCGTCGTTCTGCGGGAACTCTTCCAGTTTGCGGATATCGACCTTGCCCACCAGTGCCGAGATGTCCTGGTTGTTTTCATCTCCCGGCTCGGTTTTGGCCACGGCGATCTGGTTGAGGATCGACGGATAGAGTTTCACCACGCGGAACTGGCTGATGTCGCCACCGAATTCGGCCAGGCGTTTAGTGGCCCATGGCGACATGATGGTGTTGAGATAGCGTCGCGGAATGCCGAAGTCTTCCTCAAGGATCGCGCCATCTTCAGTGGCGTTGAACAGACCCAGGGGCGATTCGAAAACCGGCGAGCCTTTGATCGCGTAGAAAGGCACCTTCTCGATCAGCTGTTTCAGCTTCTCGGCCAGGGACGATTTACCGCCACCGACAGGACCGAGCAGATAGAGGATCTGTTTCTTCTCTTCCAGGCCCTGAGCGGCGTGGCGGAAATACGAGACGATCTGGTCGATGCATTCTTCCATCCCGTGGAAGTCTTCAAAGGCCGGATAGCGACGGATTACCTTGTTGGAAAAGATTCGCGAAAGCCTCGAGTTGGTCGAGGTGTCGAGCAGCTCCGGTTCTCCGATGGCCAGCAAGAGACGCTCGGCGGCGGAAGCGTAGGCGCTGCGGTCGTTTTTGCACAGCTCCAGGTACTCTTGTAGCGAGAGTTCTTCCTGGCGTGTGGACTCGAAGCGTTGTTGGAAGTGGCTAAAGATACTCATGACGTCACCTCGCTCGATACGTGGAGCCGACGCCGGATCATTCAGTCGATGCTGGCAGCAACCGAACAGGCAGTTGCTGTTTACCCCCCAGAACTCTCTCGAAGCTGACGACTCCGAAAGCTACTCCCGATGATCCGCGCGCCGGTGTACCGGCTCTCCCCTGTTTTGGATGGCCTGCGCTTAAGGATAGTTGGGAATTCAGGAGGTAAAGGGCGGATACGTAATTAGTTGTGGCTGACCGTTCGTCTGCCACGGCGCTAGCCCGCGGGAGCCGGGGGCTTGCGCGTTACAAAAAAATTATTCGGAAGAGCCTTGTGCTGTTTCCGAAGGATAAGTCGTACGCCACAGCTCAAAACCGCCATCCATGCTGTAGACGTCGGAGAAACCCTGGCTGATCAGGTAGGCCGCCGCGCTCTGGCTGGAATTGCCGTGATAACAGACCACGACCGTCGGTGCATCAAGATCGGCGGCGCGGATGAAATCCGAGATGGAGACGTTGTCCAGATGCTTCGAGCCGGCGATATGCAGCGCGGCATATGTTGCAGGATCTCGAACATCGACCACCACCGCGCCTTGTTCGCGCAGGGCCTGGGCCTGTTCTGGGGGGATGCGTTTGAATTCGCTCATGGCGGGCTCCTGTGGCTCGGCTGAAAGCGCAGTCTAGCGCTGGGCGCTGGCTGACGTTTGTTCGGGAATAGGGGAGGCGACTGGCGGCAGGGCATGGCCATGCTCGTCGCATTTGCACTGCAGGCGTTCAAAGGTGTCGACGTTCATCAGGGTCATCGAACCACCCCAGACGCAACCAGTGTCGAGGGCTAAGATGCCCGGCTCGTTGCACTGGCCCTCAAGTGCTGCCCAGTGGCCGAAGATGATCTTCACGCCCTTGGTCTTGCGCTCCTTGAACTGGAACCAGGGTTTGTAACCCTCCGGTGCAGTGTCGAGACCTTCCTTGCTCTTGAGGTCCAGCTTGCCTTCGCTGGTGCAGAAACGCATGCGGGTGAAATAGTTGGTGATCACGCGCAGGCGGGTTACGCCTTTGAGATCACTGTCCCACTTCAACGGCTCGTTGCCGTACATGCCATCGAGGTAAGGCGCAAAACGGTTGTCGTCGCGCAGCGCCTCTTCGACCTCGGCGGCGTACTTCAAGGCTTTGCGCAGCGACCATTGTGGCGGTATGCCGGCGTGGACCAGGGCGATGTTGCGCTGTTCGTCGTAATGCATGAGCTTTTGCTGGCGCACCCACTCCAGCAGTTCCGCGCTATCTGGCGCTTCAAGAATCTCGCGCAGGGTGTCGGCTTTCTTCAGGCGTTCGATGTTGTGGCCAGCAGCCAGCAAGTGCAAGTCGTGGTTGCCCAGTACGCATACCAGTGACTCGCGCAGGCTATAAAGGAAGCGCAAGGTTTCCAGCGATTGCGGACCACGGTTGACCAGATCGCCGACCAGCCACAGTTTGTCCCGGGCAGGGTCGAATGCGACTTGCTCAAGCAGGCATTTCAGGGGGGCGAGGCACCCTTGCAGGTCGCCTACGGCATACGTCGCCATCAGTGCAGGGCCCCAGGCACCGCCAGGCGGAATGGGGCGATGATGGCGTCGAAATGCTTACCGTCCTCGGCAATCATTTGATAGCTGCCTTGCATGGTGCCGACCTTGGTCGTCATCACTGTGCCACTGCTGTAGGTGTGGTCGCCGCCGGCCAGGATCAGCGGTTGCAAACCCACGACGCCGGCACCGCGAACCTCTTCGACATGTCCGTCGCCATCGGTGATGACCCAGTGCCGGGACAACAGCTTGGCCGGTAACTCGCCACTGTTGTGCACGGTAATGGTGTAAGCGAAGGCAAAGCGGTTTTGCTCGGGTTGCGATTGTTCTGCCAGATAGCGGGTGACGACGCTGACGTCGACCTGATAACGAGAATCGGACATGCAAGAGGCCTTAAAAACGAAGCGGGACGCGGGGCGTAGCTGATGTCTCAGTCTAGGCCAAGTATCGGGTAGTAAACCAGACATGGGGGCTGGTGTCCTACCCGATAACGCTTGTTGCCTGTCAGTCGGCGGCGGGCTTCTGTAGGACTTGTTCGCTGAGCTTGTCGGCCAGGCGCACAAAGGCGGCCAGATCGAGCTGTTCAGGACGCAGGCTGCCGTCGACACCGGCGGCGGTGATTTCGTCGTTGCTCAGCAGCAATTTCAGGGTGTTGCGCAGGGTCTTGCGGCGCTGGTTGAAGGCTTCGCGCACGACGCGCTCCAGCAGGCGGTGATCCTTGGCCGGGTGTGGCAGTACTGCGTGTGGCACCAGGCGCACGATGGCCGAATCGACTTTAGGCGGCGGGTTGAACGCGCCCGGGCCAACGTTGAACAGGTGCTCTACGCGGCAGTGGTACTGGACCATGATCGACAGGCGACCCCAGTCACCGCCGCCAGGGCCTGCCGCCAGACGCTCGACCACTTCTTTCTGCAGCATGAAGTGCATGTCGCGGATGATGCCCGCGTTGTTCAGCAGGTGAAAAATCAGCGGCGTAGAGATGTTGTACGGCAGGTTGCCAACCACGCGCAGGCTGTTCGGTGCGGCGTTCAGGCTGTTGAAGTCGAACTTCAGCGCGTCACCCTGATGCAGGTTGAAGTTGCTCTTGCCGGCGAATTGTTGGTTGAGGATCGGGATCAGGTCTTTGTCCAGCTCCACCACGTCCAACTGGGCACCGCTGTTCAGCAGGCCTTGAGTCAGCGCACCCTGGCCAGGGCCGATTTCCAGCAGGCGGTCTTCGGGTTTGGCATGGATGGAGCGCAGGATGCGGTCGATAACGCCGGCATCATGCAGGAAGTTCTGGCCGAAACGCTTGCGCGCCCGGTGTTGGTAATGCTCGGTCATAAACGGGTCTCGGCCATCTGGTAGGCGGTTTCCAGGGCGACTTGCAGGCTGCCGGTGTCGATTTTACCGCTGCCGGCCAGGTCCAGGGCAGTGCCGTGGTCGACCGAGGTGCGGATGATCGGCAAGCCGAGGGTCACGTTGACTGCCGCGCCGAAGCCTTTGTATTTCAGCACGGGCAAGCCCTGGTCGTGGTACATCGCCAGCACCGCGTCGCAGTGCTCCAGATATTTGGGGGTAAACAGAGTGTCGGCGGGCAGGGGGCCGCGAAGGTCCATGCCCTCGCCGCGCAGGCGCTCTAATGTAGGTTCGATGATGTCGATTTCTTCATGGCCCAGGTGTCCGCCTTCTCCGGCGTGCGGGTTGAGCCCGCAGACCAGAATGCGTGGCCGGGCGATGCCGAATTTTTCTTGCAGGTCGGCGTACAGAATCCGCGTGACCCGTTCCAGACGCTCCGGCGTGATTGCATCGGCGATCTCGCGAAGGGGCAGGTGAGTGGTGACCAGGGCTACGCGCAATCCGCGAGTCGCGAGCATCATCACCACTTGCGCGGTGTGCGTCAGGTCAGCGAGAAATTCCGTATGACCGGAAAAGGCGATGCCTGATTCATTGATCACACCCTTGTGCACAGGGGCGGTAATCATCCCGGCAAAATGCCCGTCCAGGCAGCCCTGACCCGCGCGGGTCAGGGTTTCCAGAACGAAAGCCGCATTGGCTTTGTCGAGTTGACCGGCAATGACTGGCGCACTAAGCGGCGTATCCCAGACATACAGGCTGTTGGCTGGTGCGGGTACATCCGGCCAGGCACCAGGCGTGACTGGCAGCAAATCGACAACCACACCGAGCTGCGCGGCCCGCTCTGTGAGCAGGTCGCGACTGGTAATGGCAATCAGGGGGTGTGGCTGGGCTTGCGAGGCGAGCAGCAGGCACAGGTCAGGACCTATGCCGGCCGGTTCACCGGGTGTCAGCGCGAAACGCTTGGGTTTCACTGCGCTGCCTGGTCTGCACCAGGAAGTTTGATCTCTACGTACGCTTCGTCACGGATCTGACGCAGCCAGGTTTGCAGCTCTTCGTCGTATTTGCGGTTACGCAGTACGGTCATGGCTTGCTGTTCACGGGCCTGGGTGGTGCTGTCGGTGGCGCGACGGCCAAGGACTTCCAGAACGTGCCAGCCATATTGAGTCTGGAACGGCTTGGACAGCTGACCTTGCGGGGTGTTGGCCATCACTTCGCGGAATTCAGGCACCAATGCATTCGGATCGATCCAGTTCAGGTCGCCACCGTTGAGGGCGGAACCCGGATCTTCCGAGTAGTTTTTCGCCAGTTCGCCGAAATCTTCGCCCGCTTCGATACGGCTATAGAGCGATTGCGCCAAGGCTTTGGTTTTTGCTTCGTCGCGGATCGGACTTGGTTTGACCAGGATATGACGCACGTGCACTTCGTCACGTGTCTGGGTCTCGCCACCACGCTTGTCGAGGATCTTCAGGATGATGAAGCCGCCCGGCGTGCGCATTGGCTGGGTAACGTCGCCAACCGCCATGGTGCTCAGCATACGATCGAACGGAGGCGGCAATTGAGCGGCTTTACGCCAGCCCATGTCGCCGCCTTCCAGTGCGGTTTCGCTGGCGGATTTGGCGATTGCCAACTGACCGAAGTCAGCGCCTTGCTTGAGCTGCTGGTAAACCGCATCAGCCTGTTTCGCCGCATTCTGAATCGCTTCGGAGTTGGCGCTTTCCGGCGTAGGAATCAGGATGTTGGCCAGACGGAATTCTTCGGACAGCTGCATCTTGCCAAGATCGGAAGCGAGGAAGTTCTTCACCTCCTGCTCGGAGACCTGGATGCGTTCGGCCACACGGCGTTGACGCACACGGCTGATGATCATTTCGCGGCGAATCTGCTCACGGGCGTCGTCGTAGGACAGACCGTCGCGAGTCAGGGCGGCACGGAATTGTTCAATCGACATGTTATTGCGCTGGGCAATGGTGCCGACGGCCTGGTTCAGCTCTTCATCGGTAATGCGAATGCCGGAGCGTTCGCCGATCTGCAGTTGCAGGTTCTCGACGATCAGACGCTCAAGCACCTGCTGGTCCAGCACGCTGGCCGGCGGCGCGGAAGCGCCGCGTTTGGCGATGGTTTGCTGAACTTCATGAACGCGCTGGTCCAGTTGGCTCTGCATGACCACGTCGTTATCGACAATGGCCACCACTCTATCGATGGACTGTACCGCGGCATTCGCCGCAGTACCCAGGAACAGCGCGCCCAGCACGAGCGGGCGCAGACAATCAGAAAGCTTGGTCTTCACGTTCACGATAACCTTGGATGCCTTTGTCGAGGAAGCTCTCTACTTTGGCGCCGGTGAGGCCGCCGAGACCTTTCAGAACGATTTGTAGGAAGATGCCATGGTCGCCTTTTTCGTTTTCCGGGGCGTTCTGACTGAACTCGTCATACGACACCCAGTACCGATTGATCAGGCGCAGTTTCCAGCAGCAGTTGTCGTACTCGAAACCACCGAAGGCTTCCAGGGTACGGTTGCGGTTGTAGTCATACTGCCAGCGACTGATGGCGTTCCACTGCGGCACGATCGGCCAGATCACCGAGAAATCGTGCTGTTGGATCTTGTAGTAGTCCTTCACGTAGCCCGGGGTGCCCGGAGTGCCGTAGTCACCACCGCCCACCGACCACTTGCCGGTGTTCTGGTCGTAACGGACCTGGTCATTACGATAGCGATAGCCGGCGTTGATGACCTTGTTCGGGTTGTCTTCAGGCTGGTAGTGGAACATCGCGCTGCCCGAGCGAGGGCTGCGGCTGTCCGGGTCCCAGTTGTAATCGGCGGTCGTGCGCCAATCGCGGTTCCAGCGGTATTCGTATTCCAGCGCATACGGTGAAACATTGGCATTCGCATCGTCGCGGGTTTTTGCATCGATACCCGGCAACTGGA
Organism: Pseudomonas sp. IT-P100; assembly: GCF_949767185.1. Lineage (NCBI taxonomy): Bacteria > Pseudomonadati > Pseudomonadota > Gammaproteobacteria > Pseudomonadales > Pseudomonadaceae > Pseudomonas > Pseudomonas sp. IT-P100. The sequence goes on along the minus strand of NZ_CATKQK010000018.1, from coordinate 34,643 downwards.
CTTCGCGATCCTTGAAATACAAGGCCTGGCCGACGCTGATGCGTTGGCGCTCAAAGCCGTCTTCCTCGATCCAGCGGTTGGTCACGCCCAGCGACAGTTTGTTCTCGTCGCCGACGCGGTCGGAGCCGGAGAAGCGGTTGTCGCGGAACAAAGACGCATAGTTGAAGGTGTATTCGCCGGTGTCGAAGACCGGGATGTCCTTCTGGTCTTCCTCAGGTACATAAAGGTAGAACAGGCGCGGTTCAAGAGTCTGGCGATAGTTTTTACCGAACCAGGTGGTGTTGCGGTCGAAATACAGGCCGCTGTCGATGCTCGCGATCGGGACGCCACGGTTTTGCGAACTGCTGAACGACTCGCCGAGGGCTGAGGCGTTATTGCGATTCGTCAGGAGATCGTTCTTGCCGGTGCCATCAAGATCAAGGTCGTACTGAGTGTACTGATACTTGAGCGATGGCTTCACGAAGCCATACGTCCAGTCCAGCGGCAGGCTCACGCCTGGCTTGAGGTTCAGACGATTACCGTTGGCACGCGCCAGGCCTGCCACGTTGGTGTCCAGGCGAGGCGACAGGACGCCGTTTTCATCGGAAAACTGACCTGTTTCCAGATCCCGCTCAAACCGTACGATTTCTGTTTCGTAGTCGAAATTCAAGCCTTGCGGATGCACCGGCAACTGACCATTGAAGGTGAGCTGCGGCAAACGATCATACGGCGTGATGTTCGAAACGGTTGCTAGCTGATACGCCTGGGCGTTCAAACGAGCGGTGTAGCTGCCGCCACGGTAGGTGACGGAACCTTGCTGGTTGACGTAATCGTCGGCTTTCACGCCAATCTGATCGGTCTGCAGATCCTGGAAGTAATACGGATCGCTGATCTTGGTGTAATCGACCTGGGTGAAAACGCGAGAGTCAAGACCGCCCTTGTGCTGCCAGTTGTACATGTAACGGGTTTTTTCGTAGTCGGTCTGCTGACTGCGATCGGTGTTGTCATCATTGAGGTACGCGGCGCCGAACTGACCTTCGCTGGATTTGGTCAGGTAACGGAATTCGCCTTCCATCAACAGGCCGCGCTTGCTCATGTAGCGCGGGTACAACGTGGCATCGTAGTTCGGTGCCAGGTTGAAGTAGTACGGCGTGACGAGCAGGAAGCCGGTATCGCTGCCAGTGCCGATGGTCGGCGGCAGGAAGCCGGACTGACGACGGTCGTCGATCGGGAAATAGATGTACGGCGTGTACAGAACCGGAATGTCCTTGACCCGCAGCGTCACGTTGGTGGCGGTACCGAAACCGGTGGCCGGGTTCAAGGTGATGTTGTTGCCCTTGAGCTGCCAGGCGTTGCTGTTCGGTTCGCACGTGGTGTACGTACCATCCTTGAGGCGGATGATCGCGTTCTCGGCACGTTTGGCGTATAGCGCGTTACCGCGGATACGGGATTTGTGCATCACGTATTCGGCGTTGTCGACCTTGGCTTCCCCGGTGTCGAGCTGTACTTCGGCGTGGTCGCCGACGATCAGCGCGCCGTTGTCGCGAATGCGTACGTTGCCGTCCAGCTCGCCACGGCTCTCGGCCTGATAGAGGTTCGCTTCGTCGGCTTCAGCCTGCATGCTGCCCTGACGCAAGACCACGTCGCCCGCCAGGGTGGCAATCTGCTCGTCCTGCTTATAGCGGGAGGCCTTGGCGCCGACAAAGGTCGGAGCGTCACTTTTATTCGTCTTGTCATTCATGCCAGGACGAATCGGTTCGATATAGGAACCAGAGCAATAAGGACCGGTTTCGGCCAGTTGCGCTGCAGTGAGCTTCTCGCGCGGAACCCAGTCGAGGTGACTGTAGTCTTCGCTACGTGACTTGAGACCGCGGCCTTTGGCTTCGGTGACCAGCGCAGTCTTGGGGCCAGTGTCTTCACTGGCGCCGCTCTCGGCCGGTGCTTCACCGGTCGCGGAGACTGCGCTGCCGTCATGGACGGGACGCGGTGGCAATGCAGCCGCCGGCGTCTTTGGCGCACAGTCCCAGGCACCCGAAGCAGAGACTGAGCAGTCATACTGTTCCGCGGCGACCACGAATGAAGTGGCTAGAGGTTGCAGGGCCAGCAGACTGCCGGTAACCAACAACGGAAATTTTTTACGAAACGCGGGGGATTTCAATGCCATCTTATTAGTCCGGGCTTCCTGCGTGCCATCTGCCCGCGGTGTGGGCCGCACGCCTCTCGATGGTCTGAAAAAGATGCTGGATAATAAAGCATGACCCGCTTGACGGCTAGCGCCGTCGGAGACCCTTGCAATGCCTGACCAAGATGTACGTTTGCAACACCTGAAAGTTTGGCTCGATGAGCAGTTGGCGACCCTCTTTGCAGAGCAAGGTTGGGGCGCCGTACCCCCGGCCACGTTGACCGCGGCCAGCAGTGATGCGAGTTTTCGGCGCTATTTTCGCTGGGAAGGCGCAGGCAGAAGTTTCGTCGTAATGGACGCGCCACCGCCCCAGGAAAACTGCAAACCCTTCGTGGATATCGCTTTTTTACTGGCGAAATCCGGAATAAATGTGCCGAAAATTTATGCCGAAGACCTCGAACGCGGTTTTCTTTTGCTCAACGACCTCGGCAACCAGACGTATCTGGATGTCATCGACAGCGAAAACGCCGACGATTTGTTCAAGGATGCCTTGCAGGCACTGCTCGCTTTTCAGCAATTGCCGATGGTTGCGCCGCTGCCGAGTTACGACGTGGCGCTGTTGCGTCGCGAGCTGGAATTGTTTCCTGAGTGGTACGTGAAGCGTGAGTTGGGCATCGAGTTCGACGCTGCGCAACAAATACTCTGGAAGAATGTGACCGAGCTGTTGATCGACAGTGCGCTGGCGCAACCCAAAGTGCTGGTGCATCGCGACTACATGCCGCGCAACCTGATGCTGAGCGAGCCGAATCCCGGTGTGCTGGATTTCCAGGACGCGGTCTACGGCCCGGTGACCTACGACGTGACCTGCCTGTTCAAGGACGCTTTCCTGAGCTGGCCCGAGGAACGTGTGCGCGGCTGGCTGGAAGATTACTGGCAGCAAGCGGGCGCCCTGGACATCCCGGTTCAGCCGGACTTCGAAGACTTCTTGCGCGCCAGTGACCTGATGGGCGTGCAGCGTCACCTGAAAGTCATCGGCATCTTCGCGCGCATCTGTCACCGCGACGGCAAACCGCGTTACCTGGCCGACGTGCCGCGGTTCTTTGCTTATATAGACGCCGTGATCGCCCGCCGCCCTGAGTTGGCTGAGCTGGATGTGCTGCTCCTCAGTCTGCGTGCTGGAGCGACTGCATGAAGGCAATGATTCTGGCCGCGGGCAAGGGCGAACGCATGCGCCCGTTGACCCTGACGACGCCCAAACCGCTGGTTCGTGCCGGCGGCGTGCCATTGATCGAGTACCACTTGCGTGCGCTGGCCGCCGCCGGTTTTACCGAGATCGTGATCAACCATGCATGGTTGGGTCAGCAGATCGAAGACTATCTGGGTGATGGCTCGCCCTATGGCGTGAGCATTCAGTACTCGCCGGAAGGTGAGCCGCTGGAAACCGGTGGCGGGATATTCCGTGCGTTGCCGTTGCTGGGTGATGAGGCGTTTGTGGTGGTCAACGGTGACATCTGGACCGACTACGACTTCAGCGTGCTGCATCAGCCTATCAACGGCCTTGCTCATCTGGTGCTGGCGGATAACCCGAACCACCATCCGGCGGGCGATTTCACTCTGGTCGACGGGCAAGTGCACGATGGCCAGCCTGAAACACCGACCCTGACTTACAGCGGCATCGCGGTGTTGCATCCGCAGTTGTTCGACGGCTGCTCGGCCGGCGCTTTCAAGCTTGCACCGCTGTTGCGAAAAGCCATGGCTGACGGACAGGTGACGGGTGAGCGGTTGAATGGTCGTTGGGTGGATGTCGGCACTCACGAGCGTCTGGCTGAAGTCGAAACGCTGATTGAAGCGAGTCGCTGACATGCTGTGGCCAGGGACTCTGATTGGAGCCGGAGCGGGCTTTGCCATCGCCAGCATTCCGGGGGCCATGCTCGGCGCGTTGTTGGGGCAGGCGCTGGATCGGCGTTTGAAACTGCAAAGCTGGGGGCATTTGCGCGAAGCGCTCGGTGGCCGTCCGGTGCTGCGTAACGATGAACTGCTTTTCGTGTTGCTGGGGCGGTTGGCCAAGTGTGACGGGCGGGTAGTCGAAGGTCATATCCAGCAGGCGCGTCAGGAAATGCAGGCGCTGGAAATGAGCGAGGTGGCAAAACGCCGGGCGATTATGGCGTTCAACCGCGGCAAGTCGGGGCATGACCGGTTGCGCGGCTATCTGCGACGCTTGAGTGCACAGCCCCATGCGGCGGAAGGTGTGTTGCGCGCCTGCTGGCGGATGATCTGGGCCGATGGCCACGCCGGTCATGCCGAGCGCGAGCTGATTGCCCAATGGGGTAAATGGTTGGGCTGGAGGTCGTATCAGGTGCAGGCATTGGCGGCGGATTATGAGCCGCATAAGCAAGCGCAAGTCAGCAATGCCATCACTTATCAGCAAGCGCTGCTGATACTGGGCGTGTCCGCCGCCACCGAGCCGGCGCAGATCAAACGCGCTTATCGACGTCTGCTGAGTCGCCATCATCCAGACAAGATTGCCGGCAGCGGGGCGTCGGCGTTGCAGGTGCGCGAAGCAACAGACAAGACGCGCGAATTGCACACCGCCTACACGTTGATCCGTCAGCGGCGGGATTTTCGCTAGCCGGTGAGTTCTGTATCGACAGCACTGACGCGCCTTCGCGGGCTTGCTCGCGAAAGGCGCACCGCGGTTTATCAGTCCGCCGGCTGAGGATTCAACCAACCCCGCACCCGCCGCACCAACTGCTCCTGCTCAGCCTTGCTATTCCCCGGCAACGCCTTGAGTGATACCTGACTGAACGCCGAAGCCTTCAGACGCTTGCTGGCCTGCAAGCGTTCCAGCGCCGCGTTGCGGTCCAGCGGCTTGTCCATGTAGAAGATGTCGGCCGTCGGCAATTTAAGGGTCGGCGTCAATTCAGCCAGTTCGGGCTTTGCCGCAACGGGCGTCTGGGCGGCGACCATCGCGAATTTCTCGACTTGCGAGGGCTGCTTCTCACTCAGGTAACGTGCGGCCCAGTACGCGCCGGTGCCATGCCCGAGCACCACAATGCGGCGAGCGCTCTGTTGTTCGGCGTAGGCAATGGCCGCATCAATGCGTGCGAAGATTCGCTCGGCGTCGGCCTTGGCCTGCTCGTCGCCGGTTTCGGCGATGGCCTTGTCGACGACTTCCGCCTCACCGCCAGCCGCTTGCTCGATAGGGGCGGCGGTTGTCGAGTCCTTGCTGCCGACGTCAGGCGCCTTGGGTGTTGGCGCGACTTCGACGGTACGTGGCGCAATGGCATCGCTTTGCAGGTCGGGCAAGGTGATACTCAGGCTGCTCCACTCGGCGTCGGGCAGTTTGCGTCGCAGGGGGCTGATTGCTTGAGGCCAGTCAACGGTTTCGCCTGCGCCCGGGATGATAATCACCGCACCCTTGGGGTCAGCGGTATTGGCCGGCTTCCACAAGGCCAGAAAAGTGTCGCTGCCGGCCTGTAGCTGTTGTTGTTCCTGAGCGGGAATTTTTCGCTCAAGTGCTGTTGCTTCTTCCTGACTACGCTCAAGCAACGGCTGACGTTCGACCGGTTTTTCCTCTGCGGATTTTTCCGCGGCGGCGGGTGCGGGATCGGCGGCCTGGACGGAAAAGGCGCAAGGCAGGATCAGCGACAGGCACAATGCTGGCAGTGCCAGGCGGTAGACAGGGGGCATCGGATATTCCAGGCCAGAAGTTATTCCGGCAGCCTAATGGGTTGGTCAGTATTTGTCAGTGTGTGAGACTTCGATGAAGCGTTTTCGCTGCCTGTGGGTTATCGGCTGTTTGTGGTTTCCCTTGATGGGCTGGGCGGCGCCTGCGCCACCGATCCACGTCGCACAATTGTCCGCACGTCAGCAGGAGTGGTTGGCGCAGCATGGTGAATTGCGCGTCGGACTGGTGTTGCAAGTGCCCTATGCGCAATACGATCGCCGCTTGCAGCGGCTGTCCGGGGTCAACGTCGAGTTGATGAAGTGGCTGGCGAAGTCGCTCAAGGTCGAGCTCAGCTGGCGCAACTTTCCCGACCTCGCGCAGCTGGAGGCCGCCGCCCGTGAAGGTGAAATCGACCTCGCGCCGGGGCTGGCGCAAACCCCCGGTGGCCTGCGCCTGTGGCAGTTTTCCGACCCTTACATGCGGGTGCCGCAACTGGTGGTCAGCGACCAGAAGACGGCCGGCGGGGTGGAGCTGGAAAAACTCGACAGCCAGACCCGCGTTGCCGTGCGCATGCCCAGCGCCACCGCCGATTACCTGCGCAGTAATTACCCGCACCTGAACCTCCAGGGCGTCCCGATCGAACGCCAGGCCTTGCAACTGTTGCTGAGTCAGCAGGCCAGTTACGCCGTGGTCGACGAAGCACAGTTGGGGCGGCTGTCTGTCGAGCCGGAGTTCTCCGGTCTGGTAGTGGTCGGCGACATCGGTCTGCCGCAATTGCTGCGCGTGGCCACGCGGCGGGACTGGCCGGAACTCGCCGGCATTGTCGAAAGCGCGCTGCGAGCGATCCCGGCCAAGGATCTGGAGCAACTGCACAATCAATGGCTGCAACCCAAGTACCCGCGACTGACGGAGTCCCCGGGTTTCTGGCAGAACCTCAGTCTGCTGTTGGCGGTGCTGATGCTGAGCTGTATGGCGATTGTGTTCTGGCAGCGTCGGCAGCAGCACAGCCTGGAGCATCGTCTGTTAGCGGCGCGGGAAGACATTGCCTTGCGAGCCGCCAGTGAGGAAGCGTTGCGCCTCACGCAGTTTTCCATCGATCAGAGCACCGTCGGCATTCTCTGGGTCAACTGGGACAGCCATGTGCGCTATGCCAACCGGGCCGCCGAAACCATGCTCGGCTATCCGGCGGGCGGCATTATTGACCGACCGCTGATCGACTTCGAGCCCGGTCTGCACATGGACCGCTGGCTGAACCTGTGGAAACGCGCCCGCGCCAGCGAAGAAGGCCCGCAAAGTTTCGAAACCAATTGCCTGCGGGCCGATGGCAGCCTTTTGCCGACGGATGTGTCGTTGAGCTTCTTGCGTTTTCGCGACGGCGAATACCTGGTGGTCTACCTCAATGACGTGACGGAGCGCCGTCGCGCCCTGGCCGCGTTGCAGGAAAGCGAGGCACGCCTGCAAGGGATCGCCGCCAACGTGCCGGGATTGGTCTTTCGCCTGGAGCGGGCGCCGGTGACGGGGCAAATCGACTTTGCCTACATCAGCGAAGGCAGCGAGAGCCTGGTGGGTTATTCGCCGGCGACCCTGGCCCATCGCGACAAGGGGCTGCGCAGCCTGGTGCACCCGGACGACAAGGCCAGCTACCACCGGACGCAGGATCACGCCCTGGACACTGACAGCGACTGGTCCTGGCAGGGGCGGATTCTCACGCGTCAGGGCGAGCAGCGCTGGGCCGAGATCAAAGCCATCACTCGACGTCTCGAAGATGGCGCCTATGTCTGGGACGGCATCGTCTGGGACATCAGCGAGAGTAAGCGTATCGAACTGGAACTGGCCAGCTCCCGCGAGCAACTGCGTGAGTTGTCGGCGCACCTGGAGAGCGTGCGGGAAGAGGAAAAGGGCCGCATCGCCCGGGAAGTTCACGACGAGCTGGGTCAGATGTTGACCGTGTTGAAGCTGGAAACGTCCATGTGCGAATTGGCCTACGCTCAGCTCGACCCTGGTCTGAACGAACGATTGAATAGCATGAAGCGCTTGATCGCTCAGCTGTTCCAGCTGGTGCGCGATGTTGCTACGGCGCTGCGCCCACCGATTCTCGATGCCGGCATTGCCTCGGCCATCGAATGGCAGGCCCGACGCTTCGAGGCGCGCACGCAGATTCCATGTCTGGTGCAGGTGCCGGACAACTTGCCGGTGCTCAGTGATGCCAAGGCGATTGGCCTGTTCCGGATCCTTCAGGAGGCGCTGACCAATGTCATGCGCCATGCCCAGGCGCATACTGTCGAACTGACGTTGGCGCTGGAAGGTGACGAGTTGTGCCTGACCGTCAGCGATGATGGCGTAGGATTTGTCCCTGCTAGCGGAAGGCCGACATCCTTTGGGGTTGTCGGTATGCGCGAGCGGGTGTTGATCATGGGTGGGCAGTTGTCGCTTGAAAGTGAGCCGGGTGAGGGCACGACCCTGAGTGTGCGCGTGCCGCTGGACCGCTAAAAGATCGCAGCCTTCGGCAGCTCCTGCGCTGAGCGCCTACCCCTGTAGGAGCTGTCGAAGGCTGCGATCTTTTGGCGACAAGGCAATTATTGAGGAGAGGCAAGTGATCCGTGTACTGGTAGCCGAAGACCACACCATCGTTCGCGAAGGCATTAAACAATTGATCGGCCTGGCCAAGGATTTGCTGGTAGTGGGGGAGGCGAGTAATGGCGAGCAGTTGCTCGAGACCTTGCGCCATGTTCCCTGCGAAGTGGTGTTGCTGGATATCTCCATGCCTGGGGTCAATGGCCTGGAAGCGATCCCACGGATCCGTGCGTTGAACAATCCTCCCGCAATCCTGGTGTTGTCGATGCACGACGAGGCGCAAATGGCTGCGCGGGCCTTGAAGGTCGGTGCTGCAGGCTACGCAACCAAGGACAGCGACCCCGCGCTGCTGCTGACGGCGATCCGCAAAGTCGCGGCGGGCGGGCGTTACATCGACCCGGAGCTGGCCGACCGCATGGTCTTCGAAGTCGGCCTGACCGATTCGCGGCCGCTGCATTCATTGTTGTCGGAGCGTGAATTCTCGGTGTTCGAACGCCTGGCCCAGGGCGCCAACGTCAACGAAATCGCCCAGCAACTGGCCTTGAGCAGCAAGACCATCAGCACCCACAAGGCGCGGCTGATGCAGAAACTCAACATCACCTCCTTGGCCGAACTGGTGAAGTACGCGATGGAGCACAAGCTCCTCTGAAAACTGTTCGCGATCACCCGTAGGAGCTGCCGAAGGGACTATGTCGGCATGTCCATTTGCGACATGCCTCCAGCGCCGCTTTTACCGGTTCTTGCGGTTTGCAGCTCACCGCCTGTCGCTATCCCGAATCGACATATCCATCCCCGCCATCCTTGTAGGGCAATCCCTACCCCCAACCTTCCATCCGGCTGAGGCGATTCTCTCCTGCGCCCCGATTTGCGTGGTCACCAGCGTCCACTAGGCTTAGCCCACAGCAGTCATCAACAACAAAGGTGTGGGTATGAGCCAGGTCGATTCAAACGCAGGGGCCAGCGACATTCTGGTCAGCTTTCGTGGAGTGCAGAAGAGCTACGACGGCGAGAACCTGATCGTCAAAGACCTCAACCTGGATATTCGCAAAGGCGAGTTCCTCACCTTGCTAGGGCCGTCCGGCTCGGGCAAGACCACCAGCCTGATGATGCTCGCCGGTTTCGAAACGCCAACCGCTGGCGAAATTCTCCTGGCCGGGCGTGCCATCAACAACGTGCCGCCGCACAAGCGCGACATCGGCATGGTGTTCCAGAACTACGCATTGTTCCCGCACATGACCGTCGCCGAGAACCTCGCGTTTCCGCTGACCGTGCGCGGCTTGAACAAGAGCGATGTCAGTGACCGGGTCAAACGTGTCCTGAGCATGGTTCAGCTCGACACCTTCGCCCAGCGCTATCCGGCGCAACTGTCCGGCGGTCAGCAACAGCGTGTGGCTTTGGCCCGTGCGCTGGTGTTCGAGCCGCAACTGGTGTTGATGGACGAACCCCTCGGCGCACTCGACAAACAACTGCGCGAACACATGCAGATGGAAATCAAACACCTGCACCAGCGCCTCGGCGTGACCGTGGTCTACGTGACCCACGATCAGGGCGAAGCGTTGACCATGTCCGACCGCGTGGCCGTGTTCCATCAGGGCGAAATCCAGCAGATCGCCCCGCCACGCAGCCTCTACGAAGAACCGAAGAACACCTTCGTCGCCAACTTCATCGGCGAGAACAACCGTCTCAATGGCCGTCTGCACAGCCAGACCGGCGACCGTTGCGTGGTCGAGCTCGGTCGCGGTGAAAAGGTTGAAGCGCTGGCGGTCAACGTCGGCAAGACCGGCGAACCCGTCACGCTGTCGATTCGTCCGGAACGCGTGAGCCTCAATGGTTCGAGCGAGTCCTGCGTCAACCGCTTCTCAGGGAGGGTGGCGGAATTCATCTATCTGGGCGACCACGTCCGGGTTCGCCTGGAAGTCTGTGGCAAGACCGACTTCTTCGTGAAACAACCGATTGCCGAGCTCGATCCCGCGCTCGCTGTTGGCGACGTGGTACCGCTTGGCTGGCAAGTCGAACACGTTCGCGCGCTCGACCCACTTTTAGAGGCGAACTGATCGCCCCCTGCTTCAACCAACCCTGCACGTGGAGAGAACAATAAATGTTGAGATCCCTGAAATTCACCGCCCTGGTCATGGGCATGATGGGTGCGGCACACGCGATGGCGGCGGGCCCGGACCTGACCGTGGTGTCCTTTGGCGGGGCGAACAAGGCTGCGCAGGTCAAAGCCTTCTACGCACCGTGGGAAGCGGCGGGTAACGGCAAGATTGTCGCCGGCGAGTACAACGGCGAGATGGCCAAGGTCAAAGCCATGGTCGACACCAAGAGCGTGTCCTGGGACCTGGTGGAAGTTGAATCGCCAGAATTGTCCCGTGGTTGCGACGAAGACATGTTCGAGCAACTCGACCCGGCGCTGTTCGGCAAGACCGAAGATTACGTCAAAGGCGCTATCCAGCCTTGCGGCGTGGGTTTCTTCGTATGGTCGACCGTGTTGGCCTACAACGCCGACAAGCTGAAAAGCGCACCAACCAGCTGGGTGGATTTCTGGGACACCAAGAAATTCCCGGGCAAGCGTGGCCTGCGTAAAGGCGCCAAGTACACCCTGGAATTTGCTCTGATGGCCGACGGCGTTGCGCCGAAGGACGTCTACAAAGTGCTGGCCGGCAAAGACGGTCAGGACCGCGCGTTCAAAAAGCTCGATGAGCTCAAACCAAGCATTCAGTGGTGGGAAGCTGGCGCACAACCGCCGCAGTACCTCGCTTCCGGTGACGTGGTCATGAGCTCGGCCTACAACGGGCGGATTGCAGCGGTACAGAAAGAAAGCAATCTGAAAGTCGTGTGGAACGGCGGTATCTACGACTTCGACGCGTGGGCGATTCCAAAAGGCCTGGACAAGGCACGTGCTGAAGCGGCGAAGAAATTCATCGCGTTCTCGGTACAACCACAGCAGCAGAAGACCTATTCGGAAAACATCGCCTACGGCCCGGCCAACACCCAGGCTGTTCCGTTGCTGGCCAAGGATGTCCTGAAAGACATGCCTACCACTCCGGAAAACATCGCCAACCAGGTGCAGATCGACGTCAGCTTCTGGGCTGACAACGGCGAGCAACTGGAACAGCGCTTCAATTCCTGGGCTGCGAAGTAAGCAGAGGGCTCGCCCTCCTGTGAGGGCGAGCTTTTGTGGCGAGGGAGCTTGCTCCCGCTTGAGTGCGCAGCACTCACAGAATTAGCCGTTTTCAGCAGAATTTTGGGGCCGCTTCGCAGCCCAGCGCGAGCAAGCTCGCTCGCCACACCAGTTCGCTCCCACTTCAACGAATGATCAAAGATTTCCGGAGTACGCCATGGCCACCGCCATTCCCCTGAACGCGGGCACTGACCCCACCTTGAAGCAGCGGCTCAAGCACGCCGAGCGGATCAATCGCTGGAAGGCCCAGGCCTTGATCGCGCCGCTGGTGCTGTTTCTGTTGCTGGTGTTCCTGGTGCCGATCGTGGCGCTGCTCTACAAAAGCGTGGGCAACCCGGAAGTGGTCGGCGGCATGCCGCGCACCGTGGCGGCCATTGCCGGTTGGGACGGCCGCGGCCTGCCCGCTGAACCGGTGTACAAAGCGGCCAGCGAAGACCTCGCTGAAGCGCGCAAGAATCAGACCTTGGGCGACCTGTCCAAGCGCTTGAACATGGAGTTGGCCGGCTACCGCAGCCTGCTGACCAAAACCGCTCGCGCCTTGCCGTTCGCCACCGAACCGGCCTCTTATAAAGAAGCGCTGGAAGGTCTCGACGAACGCTGGGGCGACCCGGCCTACTGGCAAGCGGTTCGTCGCAACACCAGCAATATCACGCCGTACTACCTGCTGGCAGCGGTCGATCACCGCATCGACGACCTCGGCGAAATCGCCCCGGCCACGCCCGATCAGGCGATCTACCTCGACATCTTCGCCCGGACCTTCTGGATGGGCCTGATCATCACCACCATTTGCCTGGTACTGGCCTATCCATTGGCCTACCTGTTGGCAAACCTGCCATCGCGCCAAAGCAACCTGCTGATGATCCTGGTGCTGCTGCCGTTCTGGACCTCGATTCTGGTGCGGGTTGCCGCGTGGATCGTGCTGCTGCAATCAGGCGGTTTGATCAATAGCGGCCTGATGGCCATGGGCATCATCGATAAACCGCTGGAGCTGGTGTTCAACCGCACCGGGGTCTACATCTCGATGGTGCACATCCTGCTGCCGTTCATGATTCTGCCGATCTACAGCGTCATGAAAGGCATCTCGCCGACCTACATGCGCGCCGCGATTTCCCTCGGCTGCCACCCGTTCGCCAGCTTCTGGCGGGTCTACTTCCCGCAGACCTATGCGGGTGTCGGTGCCGGTTGCCTGTTGGTGTTCATCCTCGCCATCGGCTACTACATCACCCCGGCGTTGCTGGGCAGCCCGAACGATCAGATGGTCAGCTATTTCGTCGCGTTCTACACCAACACCAGCATCAACTGGGGCATGGCGACTGCGCTCGGTGGGCTGTTGCTGTTGGCGACCGTGGTGCTTTATCTGATTTACAGCTGGCTGGTGGGCGCCAGTCGCCTGCGCCTGAGCTAAGGGGAGAATGAAATGCTGAGTCCTTATATGTCGCCCATCGAACGGGTGTGGTTCTACAGCTTGCGGATTCTCTGCGGCTTGATTCTGTTGTTCCTGATTCTGCCGGTGCTGGTGATCATTCCGCTGTCGTTCAACTCGGGCAGTTTCCTGGTGTACCCGCTGCAAGGATTCTCGTTGCACTGGTATCAGGATTTCTTCGCCTCGGCGGAATGGATGCGCGCATTGAAGAACAGCATCATCGTCGCCCCGGCAGCGACCGTGCTGGCGATGATCTTCGGTACGCTGGCGGCGATTGGCCTGACCCGCGGCGACTTTCCGGGCAAGCCGCTGGTGATGGCGCTGGTGATTTCGCCGATGGTGGTGCCGGTGGTGATCATTGGTGTGGCCAGCTATTTGTTCTTTGCACCGCTGGGTCTGGGCAACAGCTTCTTCTCGCTGATCGTGGTGCATGCGGTGTTGGGTGTGCCGTTCGTGATTATCACGGTGTCGGCGACGTTGCAGGGTTTCAACCAGAACCTGGTGCGGGCCGCCGCAAGTCTGGGGGCGTCGCCGCTGACCGCGTTCCGTCGCGTGACCTTGCCGCTGATTGCGCCCGGCGTGATCTCCGGCGCGCTGTTTGCCTTTGCAACCTCGTTCGATGAGGTGGTGGTGACGCTGTTTCTCGCCGGTCCCGAGCAGGCGACCCTGCCACGGCAGATGTTCAGCGGTATCCGCGAAAACCTCAGCCCGACCATTGCCGCCGCGGCAACGCTGCTGATTGCGTTCTCGGTGATCCTGCTGCTGACCCTGGAATGGCTGCGTGGCCGCAGCGAAAAACTGCGTACCGCGCAGGTCTGACGCGGCCCGTGTAGGAGCTGCCGCAGACTGCGATCTTTTGATCTTGAACATCAAAGTCAAAAGATCGCAGCCTGCGGCAGCTCCTACGGTTTGATTTGCGTGGTTTTCGGGATCTCTATTCATTCACTTGCTGAATAGCAGACAAACCCCAATCCCCAGCTACTATTGTGCCCAGCTCCCCTATCTATAAGAGGCTGCGCACGATGAGTCTTTCCTCTTTCAAAATCGCCCACAAACTGATCACCGGCGCGGCTGCCATCGAGCAACTGTCCGCCGAACTCACGCGCCTGGACATCGACAACCCGCTGATCGTCACCGACGCCGCGCTCGTCAAGTCCGGTACGGTCGCGCTGGCGCTGGCCCAGCTGGGTGATCGGAGCTACGAGATTTTCGACCGTGTGTTGCCGGACCCGGAAATCGCCATCGTCGAAGACTGCATGCGCGTTTACCGTGAAGGCGGGCATGACGGGCTGATCGGTCTGGGCGGCGGCAGTGCGATCGACATTGCCAAAAGCGTCGCGGCCTACGCCGGTTACCACGGCGAGCTGGAAGATCTGTTCGGCATCGACCAGGTGCCACGCAAAGGCCCACCGCTGATCGCCATCCCGACTACCGCCGGCACCGGCTCGGAAGTGACCAACGTCGCGATCCTTTCCGACAAGGTCGCTCAGCTGAAAAAAGGCATCGTCAGCGACTATCTGTTGCCGGACGTGGCGCTGGTCAGCCCGCAAATGACCCTGACATGCCCGCGCAGCGTCACCGCCGCCAGTGGCGTCGACGCGCTGGTGCACGCCATCGAGTCTTATTTGTCCCTCAATGCTTCAGCCATTACCGACGCACTGGCCATCGGCGCGATCAAGTTGATCACCAAAGCGTTACCCAAGGCCTACGCGAACCCCTCCAATCTGCAGGCGCGCGAGGACATGGCCACCGCCAGCCTGATGGCGGGGATGGCATTCGGCAATGCCGGCGTCGGCGCGGTGCATGCGCTGGCGTATCCGCTGGGCGGTCGTTTCAACATCGCCCACGGTGTCAGTAACGCCTTGTTGCTGCCGTATGTCATGACCTGGAACAAAATGGCCTGCGTCGAGCGCATGCAGGATATTGCCGAAGCCATGGGGGTGAAGACCGCTCATCTGAGCGCCAATGACGCCGCGGACAAAGCCGTCGAGGCGATGACCGCATTGTGCGCCGCCGTGGAAATCCCGCCGGGCCTGCGCAGTTTCGGCGTCCCCGAGGATGCGATCCCGGCCATGGCCGTGGAAGCGGCGGGGATCGAGCGGCTGATGCGCAATAATCCGCGCAAATTGAGCGCGATTGATATCGAGAAGATCTACCGCGCGGCTTACTGATTATCGCGTCACGGTGCGCGCGTCAAAGCATGAGGTATACAATGCGCGCCATCGTGATTCTGCTCAGAAAAGGTGCGTCATGCAGCCCTTCGTAATTGCTCCGTCGATTCTCTCCGCCGACTTCGCCCGCCTGGGGGAGGAAGTGGACAACGTTCTGGCCGCCGGCGCCGACTTCGTGCACTTCGATGTCATGGACAACCACTACGTGCCGAACCTGACCATCGGCCCGATGGTCTGCGCCGCACTGCGCAAGTACGGCGTGACCGCGCCGATCGACGCGCACCTGATGGTCAGCCCGGTGGACCGCATCGTCGGTGACTTCATCGAAGCCGGCGCGACCTACATCACCTTCCACCCGGAGGCGACGCAGCACGTCGACCGTTCCCTGCAACTGATCCGCGAGGGCGGCTGCAAGTCGGGCCTGGTGTTCAACCCGGCGACCCCGCTGGACGTGCTCAAGTACGTGATGGACAAGGTCGACATGATTCTGCTGATGAGCGTCAACCCGGGCTTCGGCGGGCAGAAATTCATCCCCGGCACCCTCGACAAACTGCGCGAAGCTCGCGCATTGATCGATGCCTCGGGCCGTGACATCCGCCTGGAAATCGACGGCGGCGTGAACGTGAACAACATTCGTGAAATCGCGGCGGCTGGCGCTGACACCTTCGTGGCCGGCTCGGCGATCTTCAATGCGCCGAACTACCAGGAAGTCATCGAGAAGATGCGTTCCGAACTGGCGCTGGCCCGCCCATGAGCGGCTTTGAGCAGCTGTTCCCGGGGCGTCTGCCACGGCTGGTGATGTTCGACCTGGACGGCACGCTGGTCGATTCGGTCCCAGACCTCGCCGCGGCGGTGGATAACATGCTGCTCAATCTCGGGCGTCGGCCTGTCGGCATCGAATCGGTGCGTGACTGGGTCGGTAACGGCGTGCAGATGCTGGTGCGCCGGGCCCTGGCCAATCACATCGACGCCGAGGGTGTCGATGAGGTCGAAGCCGAACATGCCCTGGAATTGTTCAACGGCTTTTATGAGGACGGTCACGACCTGACGGTGGTTTACCCCGGCGTGCGTGACACCCTCAAGTGGCTGAACAAACAAGGCGTGGAAATGGCCCTGATCACCAACAAGCCGGAGCGCTTCGTCGCGCCGTTGCTGGATCAGATGAAGATCGGCCG
Organism: Pseudomonas sp. IT-P100; assembly: GCF_949767185.1. Taxonomy (NCBI): domain Bacteria; kingdom Pseudomonadati; phylum Pseudomonadota; class Gammaproteobacteria; order Pseudomonadales; family Pseudomonadaceae; genus Pseudomonas; species Pseudomonas sp. IT-P100. The sequence goes on along the minus strand of NZ_CATKQK010000018.1, from coordinate 18,351 downwards.
CTATTTCAAATGGATCATCGGCGGCGACACCCTGCCGCAGAAGAAACCCGACCCGGCCGCGCTGTTTTTCGTGATGAAAATGGCCAACATTCCGGCGTCGCAATCGTTGTTCGTCGGTGACTCGCGCAGCGATGTGCTGGCGGCGAAAGCGGCGGGGGTCAAATGTGTGGCGCTTAGTTACGGCTACAACCATGGCCGGCCGATTGCCGAAGAGTCACCGGCGCTGGTCATCGACGACCTGCGCAAGCTAATTCCCGGTTGCCTGGATCCGGCCGCTGAGATAACGTTGGCCGACGCTGTTCAACCCCCTTCTGGAAACGCCATCGTGGTGGTCACTCGCAAACTCTGGATGAAAGTCATCAAGGCCCTGGCCCGCTGGCGTTGGCGCGCCTGACTTGTTCCTGGCCGGTTTACCGGCGCGTTTGCATACCTGACTGTTAGCACCTCAAGCCACGAGGCTACCCCATGATCCGCGAAGAATTCCTGCGTTTGGCCGCTGCTGGCTATAACCGCATCCCGCTTGCCTGCGAAACCCTGGCCGACTTCGACACGCCGCTGTCGATCTACCTGAAACTGGCTGACGAACCCAATTCCTACCTGCTCGAATCGGTGCAGGGCGGGGAGAAATGGGGCCGTTACTCGATCATCGGCCTGCCGTGCCGCACCGTGCTGCGGGTTCATGACCATCACGTCAGCGTGACCCATGATGGCGTCGAGATCGAAAGCCATGAGGCGGAAGATCCGCTGGCCTTCGTTGAAGAGTTCAAGGCCCGCTACAACGTACCGACCATCGCCGGCCTGCCGCGCTTCAACGGTGGCCTGGTGGGTTACTTCGGCTACGACTGCGTGCGTTATGTGGAGACGCGTCTGGGCAAGTGCCCGAACCCGGATCCGCTGGGCGTACCGGACATTCTGCTGATGGTGTCCGATGCGGTGGTGGTGTTCGACAACCTCGCCGGCAAGATGCACGCGATTGTCCTGGCCGACCCGTCGCAGGACGATGCCTTCGAGCAAGGTCAGGCGCGCCTGGAAGAGCTGCTGGAAAAACTCCGCCAGCCGATCACCCCACGCCGCGGCCTGGATTTCAGCAAGCAGCAATCGGCTGATCCAGTGTTCCGCTCCAGTTTCACCCAGGACGATTACGAAAAAGCCGTCGACACCATCAAGGAATACATCCTGGCCGGTGACTGCATGCAGGTCGTGCCGTCCCAGCGCATGTCGATCGACTTCAAGGCTGCGCCGATTGATTTGTACCGGGCGCTGCGCTGCTTCAACCCGACGCCTTACATGTACTTCTTCAACTTCGGCGACTTCCACGTCGTCGGCAGTTCGCCGGAAGTGCTGGTGCGGGTCGAGGACAACCTGATCACCGTGCGCCCGATCGCCGGCACGCGTCCGCGCGGGGCCAACGAAGAAGCCGATCTTGCACTGGAAAAAGACCTGCTGTCCGACGACAAGGAAATTGCCGAGCACTTGATGCTGATCGACCTGGGTCGTAACGACACCGGTCGCGTCTCGGAAATCGGTTCTGTGAAACTCACCGAAAAAATGGTCATCGAGCGTTATTCCAACGTGATGCACATCGTGTCCAACGTCACTGGCCAACTGAAGGCCGGGCTGACGGCGATGGACGCATTGCGAGCAATCCTGCCGGCGGGCACCTTGTCCGGCGCGCCGAAGATTCGCGCGATGGAAATCATCGACGAACTGGAACCGGTCAAGCGTGGCGTCTACGGCGGCGCGGTCGGTTACTTCGCCTGGAACGGCAACATGGACACCGCGATTGCCATTCGCACCGCGGTGATCAAGAACGGCGAACTGCACGTGCAGGCCGGTGGCGGCATCGTTGCCGACTCGGTGCCGGCGCTGGAATGGGAAGAAACCCTGAACAAGCGCCGTGCAATGTTCCGTGCAGTCGCCCTGGCTGAACAAACCCCGGAAAGCTGACCGATGAACGTGCCCCGTATGCCATGCCGCTTTGCCTGACAAAGCGCTGGACGCTGCGGGTCGCTCATTCGAAGGCAGTCTTTATAGTCAGTGAATTCAAGAGGTTCTCAAGCCATGTTGCTGATGATCGATAACTACGACTCTTTTACTTACAACGTTGTGCAGTACCTGGGCGAGCTCGGGGCCGAGGTCAAAGTCGTGCGCAACGATGAACTCACCATCGCCGAAATCGAAGCCCTCAATCCTGAGCGGATCGTGGTTTCACCGGGTCCTTGCACGCCGACCGAAGCCGGTGTCTCGATTGACGTGATCAAGCATTTTGGCGGCAAATTGCCGATTCTGGGTGTGTGCCTCGGCCATCAGTCCATCGGCCAGGCGTTTGGTGGCGACGTAGTCCGCGCCCGTCAGGTGATGCACGGCAAGACCAGCCCGGTTTTCCACGAAGACAAAGGTGTGTTCGAAGGCCTGAATCATCCGCTGACGGTTACGCGCTATCACTCGTTGATCGTCAAGCGCGAAACCCTGCCGGATTGTCTGGAACTGACCGCCTGGACCCAGCTTGAAGACGGCTCGGTCGACGAAATCATGGGCCTGCGTCACAAGACGTTGAACATCGAAGGTGTGCAGTTCCACCCTGAGTCTATCCTGACTGAGCAGGGCCACGAGCTGTTCGCCAACTTCCTCAAACAAACCGGCGGCACGCGCTAAGGACTTCCCATGAATATCAAGACAGCCCTGAGCCGAATCGTCGATCACCTCGACCTCAGCACCGAAGAGATGCGCGATGTGATGCGCGAAATCATGACCGGGCAGTGTTCGGATGCGCAGATTGGCGCGTTCATGATGGCCATGCGCATGAAGAGCGAAAGCATCGACGAGATCGTCGGCGCCGTGTCGGTCATGCGCGAGCTGGCGGACAAGGTCGACCTCAAGACCCTCGACGGCGTCGTCGATGTGGTCGGCACCGGCGGTGACGGGGCCAACATTTTCAACGTCTCGACGGCGTCTTCCTTCGTGGTGGCCGCGGCCGGTTGCACCGTGGCCAAGCACGGTAACCGTGCGGTGTCGGGCAAAAGCGGCAGCGCCGATCTGCTGGAAGCAGCGGGCATCTACCTGAACCTGACCCCGGTTCAGGTAGCGCGCTGCATCGACAACGTCGGCATCGGCTTCATGTTTGCCCAGACTCATCACAGTGCCATGAAGTACGCCGCCGGTCCGCGCAAGGATCTTGGTTTGCGTACCCTGTTCAACATGCTTGGCCCGCTTACGAATCCGGCCGGCGTGAAACATCAGGTGGTGGGCGTGTTCAGCCAGGCGCTGTGCCGGCCGTTGGCTGAAGTCTTGCAGCGTTTGGGCAGCAAGCACGTGTTGGTGGTGCACTCGAAGGATGGCCTGGACGAGTTCAGCCTGGCCGCGCCGACCTACGTGGCGGAATTGAAGAATGACCAGATCACCGAGTATTGGGTCGAACCCGAAGATTTGGGCATGAAGAGTCAGAGCCTGCACGGCCTGGCGGTGGAAAGCCCGGCCGCTTCGCTCGAGCTGATTCGCGATGCCCTCGGCAAACGCAAGACCGAGAGCGGTCAGAAGGCTGCCGAGATGATCGTGCTCAATGCCGGTGCCGCGCTATACGCCGCTGACCTGGCAAGTAGTTTGAAAGAAGGCGTTGCCCTGGCGCACGATGCGCTGCACACAGGCCTCGCCCGGGAAAAACTTGAGGAGTTGGGTGCATTTACCGCGGTATTCAAAGTGGAGAATGAGGGATGAGTGTACCGACGGTTCTGGAAAACATTCTGGCGCGCAAAGTCCAGGAAGTCGCCGAGCGTAGCGCTCGCGTGAGTCTGGCGGAGCTGGAAAGTCTGGCCAAGGCGGCCGATGCACCCCGTGGTTTTGCCAAGGCATTGATCGCGCAGGCCAAGCTGAAACAGCCGGCGGTCATTGCTGAAATCAAGAAAGCTTCGCCAAGCAAAGGCGTTATTCGCGAGAACTTCGTTCCTGCCGACATCGCCAAAAGCTACGAGAAGGGCGGCGCAACCTGCCTCTCGGTGCTCACCGATATCGATTATTTCCAGGGCGCCGATGCGTATCTGCAGCAGGCCCGGGCGGCGTGCAAACTGCCGGTGATCCGCAAGGATTTCATGATCGATCCGTACCAGATCGTCGAAGCCCGTGCATTGGGCGCTGACTGCGTGCTGTTGATCGTTTCCGCGCTGGACGACGTGAAGATGGCCGAGCTGGCGGCGGTGGCGAAAAGCGTCGGCCTCGATGTGCTGGTGGAAGTCCACGATGGCGACGAGCTGGAGCGGGCCTTGAAAACCCTCGACACGCCGCTGGTCGGCGTGAACAACCGCAACCTGCACACCTTCGACGTCAGCCTCGAAACCACCCTGGACCTGTTGCCGCGGATTCCGCGCGATCGTTTGGTGATCACTGAGAGCGGCATCCTCAATCGGGCCGATGTCGAACTGATGGAAATCAGCGACGTGTATGCGTTCCTGGTGGGCGAAGCGTTCATGCGCGCCGAAAGCCCGGGCACCGAGCTGCAGCGTCTGTTCTTCCCGGAGCGTGGTACGGCGGTGAGTGGTTCTACACTCGACTGAGTACAGATAGACAAGCCGCGGCGCCCCTTTCGCGAGCAAGCCCGCCCCCCACATCAGACCGCGCTGGTACAGACAACGCCGATCTAATGTGAGAGCGGGCTTGCTCGCGAAGGGAGCTCCAATTCCTCACGACTTCATGTCTTAAGGAGTTGTTCATGTTCAAACCGACTTCACTGACTGTCGAGGCTGGTCTCCTGGCCGAACAGGATCTATTGGCCTCAGTCTGCACCGGCGACTCGGAATTCGGTCTGCTGTTCTGGCAGCCAAGTGACAAAGCGCTGGTCATGCCACGCCGCTTGAATCGTCTGCCCAACTTCGAAGCCGCCTGCGAGGTATCTGCCGCTGCAGGCTGGCCAGTACTGTTGCGCGAAACCGGCGGCGAGCCAGTGCCGCAATCGGCATCAACCATCAACATCGCGCTGGTCTACGCGCCGCCACGCAGCGAGGGCGACCAGAATCGTATCGAAAGCGCCTATCGCCGACTCTGCGACCCGATCTGTCAGTTGCTGGATGAACTGGGCGGCGTTTCGTCGTTGGGCGAAGTGGACGGCGCGTTTTGCGACGGACGCTTCAACGTCAACCTCGACGGACGCAAGATGGTCGGCACCGCACAGCGCTGGCGCCAGAGCAAGGGTGGTTCACGACCGGTCGGGTTGGTGCACGGCGCCTTGTTGCTGGATAACGAGCGCGAATCGATGGTCGCGGCGGTCAATCGCTTCAACGAGGCGTGCGGTCTGGAACAGCGGGTTCGTGCCGAGAGCCACATCGCCTTGCATGAAAAGTTTGCGGCGCCCGATGCATTGGAACGTCTCGACGCGCTCTATCGCCAGTTGCTGGCAGACATGTTCAAGGTTTAGCGCGTACCGAAGACCACCATGGTCTTGCCTTTGACGTCGACCAGGTTGCGCTCTTCCAGGTCCTTGAGCACGCGACCGACCATCTCCCGGGAACACCCGACAATCCGCCCGATTTCCTGACGAGTCACCTTGATCTGCATGCCATCAGGGTGGGTCATCGCATCGGGCTGTTTGCACAATTCCAGCAGGCAACGGGCAACGCGGCCAGTCACGTCGAAAAATGCGAGGTCGCCGACCTTGCGTGTGGTGTTGCGCAGGCGCTGTGCGATTTGTCCGCTGAGTACGTAAAGAATGTCTGGATCCTGCTGGGACAACTCGCGAAATTTCGCGTAGCTGATTTCCGCGACTTCGCACTCGATCTTGGCGCGCACCCAGGCGCTGCGCTCCTGTTCCAGGCCGGCCTGTTCAAACAGACCCAGCTCTCCGAAAAAGTCCCCGGCGTTCAGGTAGGCGATGATCATTTCACGGCCGTCGTCATCCTCGATCAGAATGGTGACCGAGCCTTTGATGATGAAGAACAGAGTCTCCGAGCGATCACCGGCGCAAATGATGTTGCTCTTGGCCGCATAACGACGGCGCTGGCAATGCATCAACAGCTTGTCGACGTTCTTGATTTTGGGTGTAGGGGCAATAGCAACCATGGTTGTATCCCGAAAAGACTGCACGGTGTGTTTGGTTTTTTTATGAGGCACTGACGTCGGAGCGAAGCTGGCTATGCGCCAGCGAATTGGCGCCAGCTTACCAGACACTTCCTGCAATATTCGAGAATTTACCTACAAAGCCGGTGGTTATGTCTTAGGACGGCGAACGCTGTCAATCCAAGGCCCTGTGCTAAGCTGGCGACCCTTTTTTAGACAGTGGAGTCTTGGCGATGAAGGCACGCATCCAATGGGCTGGCGAAGCCATGTTCCTCGGCGAATCCGGCAGCGGTCATGTCGTGGTCATGGACGGTCCGCCCGATGCCGGTGGTCGTAACCTGGGTGTCCGGCCGATGGAAATGCTCCTGCTGGGTGTCGGCGGTTGCAGCAATTTCGATGTGGTCAGCATTCTCAAGAAGTCCCGTCAGGCCGTCGAAAGCTGCGAAGCCTTCCTCGAAGCCGAGCGTGCGACCGAGGACCCGAAGGTCTTCACCAAGATCCACATGCACTTCGTGGTCAAGGGCCGCGGGCTGAAAGAAGCCCAGGTCAAACGCGCCATCGAGTTGTCTGCCGAGAAGTATTGCTCGGCGTCGATCATGCTCGGCGCGGCCGGTGTTGCGATTACCCACGACTACGAAATCATCGAACTCGGTTGAATCGACATTCAACTATCATAAAAGCAGTGCAGACTCTGGCGATCCCAAGCTGACGTCTGCATAATGCGCCACTTTTTTCAGGGTAGTGGTCCGTCAGCCGACCGGCCGCTCGCCCGAACAGACAACCAAAATCGCCATCGCGAAGAGGTGTTAACCGTCCTACGCAGGTGCGTCGTTCGCATCTGACGGGCATGCTTGATCACGCGGCCCGGGCCGCAATACATAGAGAGTTTTTAACGGTGAAAAGCAAACTCAAGCTCCACGGGTTCAATAACCTGACAAAGACCTTGAGCTTCAACATCTATGACATCTGCTACGCGGAAACCCCGCAAGACCAGCAGGCTTACGTCGAGTACATCAATGAAGAGTACAACGCGAAACGCCTGACGCAGATCCTCACGGAAGTTGTCGATATCATTGGTGCCAACATCCTGAACATCGCCAGTCAGGACTACGATCCGCAAGGCGCCAGCGTCACGATTCTGATCTCTGAAGAGCCGGTGACCCCGACCGACAGCCAGATCGAAGAATCCCCGGGCCCGTTGCCCGAGATTATCCTGGCCCACCTCGACAAGAGCCACATCACGGTGCACACCTACCCGGAAATCCATCCGGACGACGGCATTGCGACCTTCCGTGTGGACATTGACGTGTCGACCTGTGGCGTCATTTCACCGCTCAAAGCGCTCAACTTCCTGATTCACCAGTTCGATTCGGACATTGTGACCGTGGATTATCGTGTGCGCGGTTTCACCCGTGACGTCGAAGGCAACAAGCACTTCATCGATCACGAGATCAACTCGATTCAGAACTACCTCTCCGACGACACCCGCGACGCGTACCAGATGACCGACGTGAACGTGTACCAGGAAAACCTGTTCCACACCAAAATGCTGTTGAAGAACTTCGAACTGGATAACTACCTGTTCGGTGATGCGACCAACAGCCTGTCCCCTGAGCAGCGTGCTCAAGTGACCGACCGTGTGAAACACGAAATGCTCGAAATCTTCTACGCGCGCAACATGCCGACCTAAGACTTTGAACACAAAAAAAGGCGACTACCTCACGGCAGTCGCCTTTTTTGTGTCTTGCCCCTGTAGGAGCAGCAAGCTTGCGCCTACAAAAAATCTGAAATCAGATCCGATAAGTACTCTTGGTCATCACCTTGGCCATCAAGCTCATCCCGAACTTCACCGGCGCCGGAAAACGAAAGCCCCCAGCCTCCAACGCACTTTCGGCATGGTGCTCTTCATCAATCCGCATTTGCTCAAGTATCGCCCGGGATTTTTCGTCCTCGGCCGGCAACTGCTCAAGATGTTCATTCAAATGCTTGCACACCTGATGCTCCGTTGCCGCAACGAACCCCAGGCTGACCTTGTCGCTGATCAACCCGGCTACCGCACCAATCCCGAATGACATGCCATAGAACAGCGGATTGAGAATGCTGGTGTGGCTGCCCAACTGCTTGATGCGTTGCTCGCACCAGACCAGGTGGTCAATTTCTTCTTCAGCGGCATGTTCCATGGCCGCGCGCACCTGCGGCAACTTGGCGGTCAGGGCCTGACCCTGATACAGCGCCTGGGCGCAGACTTCGCCGGTGTGGTTGATACGCATCAAACCGGCAACGTGCCGGGTGTCTTCGTCGCTCATTTGCGTTTCCGGCTGCACGATCGCGGGAGACGGACGGTACGGCTGGCCACTGAAGGGCAGCAGGGTACGCATCGCAGCATCGGCTTGCAGCAGAAGACGGTCAATCGGCGAGTAGTGACGTTGGGTAGTCATGCTGACCTCCGGGAAGAATCTCGGCGGCCAGTTTACCCCAATCGGCCAGGGAAGGTTTGCGCTGGGTCATGAGCCGGGATGAAGGGCGTGGCGGGACAGGTTTCTGTGGCGAGAGAACTTGCTCCCGTCCGACTGCGAAGCAGTCGCAATGAAGGCTGATTTGTTTTTCCTGATAAGTCGGGGGCTCAGGTTTCAGGGCCGCTACGCAGCCCCGCGGGAGCAAAAGCTCCCTCACCACAAACACCCGCAGAGCTGCAATCAACCCGGCGGCCAATGCATCTGGCGTTGACCCAGTACGTGCATATGAATGTGGTAAACAGTCTGTCCGCCTTCTTCATTGCAGTTCATGACAACGCGAAAACCTTTCTCGCAACCCAGTTCCTTTGCCAGGCGCTGGGCAGTGAACAGGATATGCCCGGCCAATGCCTTGTCGTCCTCGGTGAGGTCGTTGAGGGTGCGCACCGGTTTCTTCGGGATCACCAGAAAATGCACCGGTGCCTGTGGGGCGATGTCGTGGAAGGCCAGTACCTGGTCGTCCTCGTAAATGATCTTCGCCGGGATTTCCCGGTTGATGATCTTGGTGAACAGAGTATCCACAGCTGTTTTCTCCGTTATTTGGTCTGGCCTGAGTGTACTCATGGGTGATCCCCGCGCCCAGCCTTTTGCCCTGAAGCTTGATCAGCGCGGGCAATAGGCCTTGTTGACCATGCCTGTGAGGGTCCTGATCAACCAGCGTGAGCCAAGCCGTGGCAGGAAAGCGAGCCAGCGGTTCAGCCGGCCCGGAATAATGATGGCGCGATTCTTTTCCAGAGCCCGCACCGTATACAGCGCGACTTCCTCGGGGCTCATCAACAGTTTGCTTCGGACCAGTTTGTCGCTGTCCAACTGCGCGGTGCGGAAAAACGCGGTGCGGGTCGGACCGGGGCAGAGTACGGAAACCTTGACCGCGCATTTCTTCAGCTCGACGCGCAACCCTTCGGAGAAGTGCAGCACATAGGCTTTGCTGGCGTAGTAAGTGCTCATCCAGGGGCCGGGATGGAAGGCCGCGACCGAAGCGACATTCAGGATCTGTCCGCCACCCTGCAACGCCATGCTGTTACCGATGGCATGACACAGGCGGGTCAGGGCCAGGATGTTCACTTCGATCAGGTCTTGCTCGGTCATCCAGTCCTGCGCCAGGAAAGGGCCGCAGGTGCCGATGCCGGCGCAGTTCACCAGCAGGTCGATCTGCCGGTCACCTTCTTCCAGTTCCAGCAGAAACCCGGACAGGCGCAGTGGCTCGCCGAGGTCGCAGGCGCGGAATAACACCTCCACGCCAAAACGTTGGGTCAGTTCAATTGCAATACTTTCCAGCTGATCACGTTGTCGGGCCACCAGAATCAGGCTGCGGCCACGGCGGGCCAGCGCTTCGGCCATCGCCAGGCCGATGCCGCTGGAAGCGCCAGTGATCAGAGCGTAACGGGTCATGCAGTTCTCCATCGCAACGGCTCCGCGCCGGCGACGCAGGTGTCACGGGCGGGGAGCGCTGTTCATTCTTTCGCAGAGTCTACAGGGGCCGGGGCTTCTTCGGCTTCATCGTCTGTGGAATCCGGTACTTGTTCCGCCTCTTCGGCGGGCTCGGCTTCCACTTCGTCGGTGGTTACCGAGCCGCTGTCATAGCTGGTTTCGGCCGCGGTTTCGTATTCTTGCTGGATTGCACTGAAGCCACCCGCCAACAGACCAACAAAGCCGAGGGCAATGACCACGACCCACAGCGAAGACAGCACTTTGACTGCCGTGGTGTTCGGCGGTGGTGGAGGGCCGTAGCGATTGGCGATGTTGGTGCCTGGCACGCACATGATCACGAACGGAAAGAAACTGCCCACGAATGGCACGAGATTCAGCAACCAGAGCCAGCCGGACCAGCCAATGTCGTGCAGCCGTTGAACGCTGATCTGAATGCTGACGACTGCGATGGCGATGCACAGAAAAAATGCCACCAGGCCTCCGACAATCAGGCCTGCGGTGGAATCGCTGCTGATCAGGGCGATGGCGAAAATCGCCACGACCGACCCGATACCGAGCATGACCAGCGTCAGGACCATGGTCCAGGCCAGATAACGCAAACGGCCGATGCGTCCTTCGACGCTGAATGGCTTGAGCGTGGCGAACTGCGGCAAGCTTTCACCAACGGTGGCCCGCGGCGGTGCGTAGGGAGAATCGGGGTCTGCGAATACTGGTTGGCTGCTTACGGCGGCGTGGTGTTGAACATCGTCCAGGTTCAGTTCAATCGAGGGTTCGGCTTCGATACGGGCATCGATGCCGGTTTTCGTCAGCGCCTGAAGGTAGGTTTGCGCCTCTGTCTGCGACAGGTTTTGCTTGAGCGTTACGGTCTGCCCGGTGAACAGCCGTTCGATGGCCGCCACTTCGCTTTTGTACAACGCCGCCAGATTGAGTTTGGCGGTGGTGATCTCAACGCCCGGCAGCAGAGCGCCGTCGAATACGATCTTGAAACGGTTGTCGCTCATTGCGAGGCATCCTTGTCGCGAGTGTTTGAATAGTTAAGGTGCTGCGATCACGGAGTGTAAGGCCAGCCGAGGATGGCTGGCCAAATTTTCCTGTCAGCGTGGCCAGCGTTTCGGCAGTTGTGCCGCCAGTTCCAGCGCCTTGCGGTATTCAGCGTCCAGCCGGGCGACCAATTGATCCACGCTCGGCAAATCATCGATTTCTCCGACGCCCTGGCCGGCGGACCACACGGTTTTCCAGGCCTTGGCTTCATCGCTCAATGGCTTGAGCTTGGAGCCGAAATTGACCTCGCCCTTGTTTTGCAGCGCCGCCATGTCGAAACCGGCCGCTTCCAGGCTCTGACGCATAAAACTCGCCGGTACGCCCGACACGGCCGGTGTATGGATGATGTCTGCCGCTCTGGCGTTCAGCAGCATCTCTTTGTAGGCGTCAGGTGCATGACTTTCAGCGGTGCCGATAAATCGTGTACCGAAGTAGGCCAGATCCGCACCGAGCAATTGTGCCGCGAGTATCTCGTGGCCATGATTGAGGCAGCCGGCCAGCAGCAGGGTCTTGTCGAAGAACTGGCGGATTTCGGCAATCAGCGAAAACGGGCTCCAGGTTCCCGCGTGTCCGCCGGCGCCCGCGGCCACGGCAATCAAGCCATCAACGCCCGCTTCGGCGGCTTTCTCTGCGTGGCGTCGGGTCGTTACGTCATGGAAGACCAGGCCTCCATAACTGTGGACGGCATCGACCAGTTCTTTCACGGCGCCGAGGCTGGTGATCACGATCGGCACCTTGTGCTCGATGCAGATGTCCAGGTCCGCCTGCAGCCGCGGATTACTGTTGTGGACGATCAGGTTCACGGCATAGGGCGCGGGGTTGTCCAGTGTCGCCAGGCCAGCCTCGATTTCTTCCAGCCAGGCTTTGAAACCGCTGCTCTCGCGCTGGTTCAGCGCGGGAAAGCTGCCCACTACGCCATTACGGCAGCAGGCGAGTACCAATTGTGGATTGGAAATCAGGAACATCGGCGCTGCCACGACGGGCAGGCGCAAACGTTGTTCGAGCAAAGCGGGCAGCGACATTGGAAGTACCCCGGTGAGTGGTGCCGATTGAAGTTAGAACGGCCGAACGACGACCAGAATTACGATAGCCAGCAATATCAGAACCGGCACTTCATTGAACCAGCGATAAAAGACATGGCTGCGGGTGTTCTCGCCACGGGCAAAACGTTTCACCTGCGCGCCGCACATGTGGTGGTAGCCGATCAGGATGACCACCAGCGTCAATTTGGCGTGAATCCAGGCGCCTTGACTGAATATGCTTGGGTTCAGCGCAATCAGTGCAATACCGAAAATCAGCGTGGCGATCATCGCCGGGCCCATGATGCCGCGGTACAGCTTGCGCTCCATCAGGCTGAAGCGTTCTTTGCTGACAGCGTCTTCGCTTTGGGCGTGATAGACGAACAGGCGCGGCAAGTAAAACAGGCCGGCAAACCAGCAGACCATGCTGATGATGTGAAGCGCTTTGAGCCACAGATAAAGCATTTTTAGTTATTCCCAGGTTCACGGTAGCGAAGATAGTAGAGGGTAGAGCGTCCGCACGTCACCTTGCCGGTTGTCGCAGGACGATACGGGCCCTATTATCGACGGCTTTCCAGTGGGTTCGTTGAGGGCAGGTTTATGGTCAAGGTCGGTATCGTCGGCGGCACGGGTTACACCGGTGTCGAACTGCTGCGTCTGTTGGCGCAGCATCCGCAGGCAGAAGTGGTGGTGATCACTTCCCGATCCGAGGCCGGTCTGGCCGTGGCTGACATGTACCCGAACCTGCGCGGTCATTACGATGGCCTGGCGTTCAGCGTTCCGGACATCAAGACCCTGGGCGCCTGCGACGTGGTGTTCTTCGCCACGCCTCACGGTGTCGCCCATGCGCTGGCCGGTGAACTGCTGGCGGCCGGGACCAAGGTCATCGACCTGTCGGCAGACTTCCGTCTGCAAGACGCTGACGAATGGGCCAAGTGGTACGGCCAGCCGCACGGTGCGCCGCAGCTGCTGGAAGAAGCGGTCTACGGCTTGCCGGAAGTCAATCGCGAGCAAATCAAACAGGCGCGCCTGATCGCCGTGCCAGGTTGCTACCCGACCGCTACGCAACTGGGCTTCCTGCCATTGCTCGAAGCCGGCCTGGCCGATACCACTCGCTTGATCGCTGACTGCAAATCCGGCGTCAGCGGTGCCGGTCGTGGCGCTTCCGTAGGTTCGCTGTACTCCGAGACATCGGAAAGCATGAAGGCCTACGCCGTCAAAGGTCACCGTCACTTGCCGGAAATTCGCCAGGGTCTGCGTCGCGCAGCAGGCAAGGACGTCGGGCTGACTTTCGTTCCGCACCTGACCCCGATGATTCGCGGCATCCACTCGACACTCTATGCGACGGTCGTGGATCGCTCGGTGGATCTGCAGGCGCTGTTTGAAAAGCGTTATGCCAACGAGCCGTTCGTTGATGTGATGCCGGCAGGCAGCCATCCGGAAACCCGCAGCGTACGCGGTGCCAACGTCTGCCGTATCGCCGTGCATCGTCCGCAGGACGGTGATCTGGTGGTGGTGTTGTCGGTAATCGATAACCTGGTCAAAGGCGCGTCGGGTCAGGCAGTACAGAACCTGAACATCCTGTTTGGACTGGATGAACGTCTGGGCCTGTCCCACGCCGGCATGTTGCCGTAAGGTTTATCCCGCTCAGTAAAAAGGCCCGTCGAACGGGCCTTTTTGCATTTCCTGCCGGCAATCGGGTTTATTGATATACCGTAACAATAGTTGACCAATTTTCTAGGAGAAGCGGATAATGCGCGTCATCACGCATTATGGCGGCGTAACGCCGGGAGATAGTTAGCATGAGCGTCGAATCCTTCACCCCCACGGCTTTGCAATTCACCCACGGTGCCGCGCACAAGGTGAAGAGCCTGGTCGATGAAGAGGGGAATGATCGCTTGAAGCTGCGCGTATTTGTTACGGGCGGCGGTTGTTCAGGTTTTCAGTACGGCTTTACCTTCGATGAAGAAGTGGCCGATGACGACACCATCGTCGAGCGCGAGGGTGTGAGTCTGGTCGTCGATCCGATGAGCTTCCAGTACCTGGCAGGCGCCGAGGTGGATTACCAGGAAGGTCTGGAAGGTTCGCGTTTCGTCATCAAGAACCCGAACGCCACCACCACGTGTGGCTGCGGCTCTTCGTTCTCGATCTGATCGCGCTTCACCGCATGAACAAACGCCGCATGACCTCAGGGTCATGCGGCGTTTTGCTGTCCGGGGTTCTGCTTCAGGCGGGGTAGATGGCGCCGAGTATGCGCAGGCCGCGGGCACCGGTGACGCTTGGGCGGTTGGCGGCGATGCCTTCGAGGCAGCAGTGGGCCAGCCAGGCGAAGGCCATGGCCTCTACCCAGTCGGGGTCAACGCCGTGAGTGGCTGTGCTGCTGACTGTCGCGTCAGGCAGCAGGCTGGCCAGCCGCTTCATCAATGTGGTGTTGTGTGCGCCGCCGCCACAAACCAGCAACTCCCGGGTATCCGATTGAGCGCTTTGCAGCGATTCGGTAATGGTCAGTGCGGTCAGTTCAAGCAGCGTTGCTTGCACGTCTTCGGCGGCGAAGGGCGGCAGCTTTGATAAATGCTGTGTCAGCCAAGGCAGGTTGAACACTTCGCGACCCGTGCTTTTCGGGCCTTTGGTCAGGAAGAACGGATCGTCAAGCAGCGCTTTCAGCAGAACAGGTTCGATCTCGCCGCTGGCGGCCCATTGGCCGTCGCGATCAAAGTTTTCGCCACGTTGCTGATGAATCCAGGCGTCCAGCAACACATTCCCCGGGCCGCAGTCGAAGCCCGCCACAGGTTTGCCGGGCTCGATCAGGCTGAGGTTGCTGAAACCGCCAACATTCAATACCGCGCGGTTGCCTGCCTGTTCTTCAAACAAGGCTTCGTGGAAGGCCGGAACCAGCGGGGCGCCTTGACCGCCGGCCGCCACATCGCGGCTGCGGAAGTCGCTGACTACCGTGATACCGGTCAATTCTGTCAGCAGGGCGGGGTTGCCGATTTGCACCGTGAAGCCGCGCGACGGTTCGTGGCGAATGGTCTGGCCGTGGCTGCCAATCGCGCGAATGTCTTCGGGTTTCAGGTTCTGTTCATCAAGAAGGGTATGAATGCCCTGCGCCGCCAGCTTTACCCAATTCTGCTGGGCAATGGCTGAGCGGGCAATTTCGTCCGGGCCACTGGCGCACAAGCCAAGCAGCTCGCTGCGCAGGGAGTCAGGCATGGGAATGTAGTGCGTGGCGATCAGCTTGATCGCTGGCGCTATCTCGACCAGCGCGATATCCAGGCCATCGAGGCTGGTCCCGGACATCACACCTATATAGAGCGTCATGGCTTAGCGCTTGCTCGAAGCCAGTTGGGTGGACTTCTCTTGGTCCATGCGCGCCATCAGCGGCTGACTCTGCGCGAGGAAGCGAGCGCGTTCCGCTTTGGAAATCGGATCGGCCATCGCCACCTTTTGACCCAGCGGATCAACGTGCACACCATTGACCTGGAACTCATAGTGCAAATGAGGGCCAGTAGACAGGCCGGTGGTACCGATGTATCCAATCACTTGGCCCTGCTTTACAGAACTACCAGTCCGGACGCCTTTGGCAAATCCCTGCATGTGACCATACAGTGTGCGATAGGTGTTGCCGTGCTGAATGATCACGGTGTTGCCGTAGCCGCCGCGTCGACCGGCCAACAACACTTTGCCGTCGCCGGCAGCCTTGATTGGCGTACCGCGAGGAGCTGCGTAGTCGACACCTTTGTGGGCGCGGATCTTGTTCAGGATCGGGTGCTTGCGACCCATGGAAAACTTGGAACTGATGCGAGCGAAATCTACCGGTGTACGAATAAACGCTTTGCGCATGCTGTTGCCGTCAGCAGTGTAGTAGCTGCTGTTGCCTTGTTTGTTGGTGTAGCGCACGGCGGTGTAGGTCTTGCCGCGGTTGGTGAAGCGCGCTGAGAGGATCGGCCCGTTACCGACGGCCTTGCCGTTGACAACCTTTTGTTCGTAGATCACGTCGAACTCGTCACCCTGGCGAATATCCTGGGCGAAGTCGACGTCATAGCCAAACACGCTGGCCATGTCCATGGTCAGGCTGTGCGACAGGCCGGCGCGAGCGGCAGATTGTGACAGCGAGCTGTTGATCACACCATGAACGTAGGCTGAGCGCACGGTAGGCTTGGCGGTGATTCTGTTGAATACGTAACCCTTGTCATTCTTGGTCAGCGTGATGCTTTCGAGGTCGCTGACCTTGCTGTGCAGGTTGGTCAGCTGGCCTTCAGGGCTCAATTCGAATTCGAGTTTCTGGCCATGTTTCAACTGGCTGAACTGCTTGGCTTGCTTGTCGCTGGCCAGTACTTCATGCACCGACGCAGCTGGAAGTCCGACTTTTTCGAACAGCGTAGAAAGCGTATCGCCTTTGGCGACGATCACTTCCCTGTGGTTGGGTGCCTTCTTTTCCTCGACCACTGGCACAGGTTCGGCCTGAGCGGTTTCCGGGGTATCTTCGGCGCTGTTTTCGATTTGCGCGAAAGGGGACGTTGCGGACTCATTTGTGGCTTGGGCCGCTTCGGCGGCGTCTTGATCTTGTGTCAGTTGTTCAGCAGGGCTTTCCAGTTCAAGACTCAGAGTCGTCTTTTTGGCTTCTACATCACTGGAAGGAAATACCAGAAGCGCCAGGCTCAGAAGGGCGGCGATGCCACTTGCTGCGAGCAGGTGGGTCTTCGGGTAAAGCGGTGGCGCTTTAGACGATTCTTTGGTCATAGGTAATTTTGACTTTGAAAAAGATGAATTGGAAAAGATGAATGACATGATGAAGATGAAATAACTGTATAAAATATAACCAAATCATCTCTGAAGCAAGTCCGTGGTCACTCTGCCAGCGGATTGGCGTCATTGCGCCGGCCAAACTTTGTATTTGACGCGCGATCTTGTATGGTTGGTTCCCTTTGAATTCGAGCCTTGCGGGTCTGTTATGAAGTCGGTTGAAGAGCAGCTAGCGCTGATCAAACGTGGTGCGGAAGAACTGTTGGTCGAGTCCGAGCTGATCGAAAAGCTCAAGCGTGGCCAGCCGCTGCGTATTAAGGCAGGCTTCGATCCGACCGCGCCGGATTTGCACCTGGGTCACACTGTGCTTATTAATAAGCTGCGTCAGTTCCAGGAGCTGGGGCATCAGGTGATCTTCCTTATAGGTGACTTCACCGGGATGATCGGTGATCCAAGCGGCAAGAGCGCAACGCGTCCACCACTTACCCGTGAGCAGGTTCTCGAGAATGCCGAGACCTACAAGACTCAAGTCTTCAAGATTCTTGATCCGGCGAAAACCGAAGTGGCGTTCAACTCCACCTGGATGGACCAGATGGGGCCGGCCGACTTCATTCGCCTGACATCGCAGTACACCGTTGCGCGCATGCTCGAGCGTGACGACTTCGATAAGCGCTATACGACCAATCAACCCATTGCCATTCATGAGTTCCTTTATCCGCTGGTTCAGGGTTACGACTCGGTCGCCTTGCGCGCGGATGTCGAGCTGGGCGGCACCGACCAGAAGTTCAACCTGCTGATGGGGCGTGAGCTGCAACGTGCTTATGGTCAGGAAGCTCAGTGCATTCTGACCATGCCGTTGCTCGAAGGCCTGGATGGCGTAAAGAAGATGTCCAAATCGTTGGGCAACTACGTCGGTATTCAGGAAGCGCCGGGTGTGATGTACGGCAAGCTGGTTTCCATTCCGGATGCGCTGATGTGGCGTTACTTCGAATTGCTCAGCTTCCGCTCTATGGACGAGATCAATGCATTCCGTGCTGATGTCGAGGTGGGTGCCAATCCGCGTGACATCAAGATCAAGCTGGCCGAAGAGATCGTTGCACGCTTCCATGGCGAGGAGGCTGCAGCCAATGCTCACCGTGCGGCGGGTAACCGTATGAAGGACGGGGAGCTGCCGGACGATCTGCCGGAAATCGAATTGACTGCTACCGAAGATATGCCGATCGCGGCTGTCCTTAATAAAGCCGGCCTCGTGAAGAACTCGGCGATGGCGCGTGATCTCCTGAATTCTGGCGGTGTTCGTATAGATGGTGAGGTTGTCGATCGCACCTTTATATATGTACTGGGCGCTACCCATGTTTGCCAGGCCGGGAAGAAGGCATTTGCGCGGATTTCGCTTAAATCCGAATAAGGCTGAAATAAGGGTTGACGGCAGATTCTGGAAGTCTATAATTCGCCCCACTTCCGGCGCAGTCGAAACGGAAAACTCCTTGGTAAACAACGAGTTATGAAGTTTTCGACAGCGAGTTGCTTCAGTTCATCGAAGTCCAGAAGGAGTTGGTCGG
>NZ_CATKQK010000017.1:0-64098 GCF_949767185.1 Pseudomonas sp. IT-P100 | reverse complement strand
ACAACCTTAGCGCTCATGATAAATGGCTGATAACCACGCCCTGGAGTCTGGATACGGATCATCGCGGCGACCATACCCTTGATGAATATCAAAGTTATCTGGCTTATTTGCTTCACGCTCCGTATGTGCAACTGGGCCCGAACAAGCATGACTCCTGGATGAAAGAGCTGCTGTTAAAGGCCAAGCCCAAAGACATTCATCTGGTGTTGCCAGGACTCAAGCTCAACGACTTTCAACCGCCCCTGAACGGTCAACCGACTCATCGCCTGGGGATTGGCGCCCATCGTCTGTCCGTTCCCCTCCACAGTCGCGGCACGCCGCGAGAACACAAGGACGTCATCAGCGAGGAAATCACGGATAACCTGCGCATCGTGCAAGCAGGACCCGACCGGCTGGTGCTGTGCCTGCAGTATCCCGTGGACCCAGACTCTGAATTTACTCCTGCCTCCGAAACGCTAGAACTGGCCGTCTGTATCCAGACCCTGAATGCCAAGGGCGTGTGGGTTTCTCGCATTCGGGTCATTCGCCTGAGCCCTCGGGGTGAAGGCCGCTTTCCGGCGTTGGCCACTCAAACCGTTACCGAGCATCCACCGCTGTTGCGGGTTGAAACCCATTTGCTGGAGCTGGCCGACCATGCCCACCAACCTTGAAAGCGCCCTGCCTGCGCCACACCTTGAGCAACCCCGAAAAGCCGGAGATGTGGAACCGTTTCCCAGTGGGAAGATTACCTATCTTGCACCGTTGCCATTACCGACAGCGATACCGCCGCATGGTCCGCATATCGGGGAACTGAATGAGGTGTACATGGACTTCGGGCTGGGATCACCGCAAGTCTTTATGTGGCAGATGACTCTAGGCTTACCATTCAGTGGTGCTTTCATGATCACTTTCCTAATCCCACTAGCAATTGGCTGCATGGGCCTTATGTTCGGATATGACTTCGCATACACATGGGAGTTTGTCATTGATTTATTCTTCGCGATCTATGGATACGCCTTAGTTACCGGATTTTCCACGCTGGCAATCGGCCTCGGCGTCTGGCATCACAACCACAACAAACGCGCCGAAATCATCCCAACCCGCTTCAACCGCCAACGCCGCGAAGTCTGCTTCATGCCCGAAGGCGCCACCGAACCGCTCTTCGTCCCCTGGGAATCCCTCTCCGCCTGGGTCATCGAAGCCCAAGGCGCGACCCAATACGGCATCCACCGCCAATACGGCATGGGCATCGGTTTCCAGCACGGCGAAACCCTGACCAGCGTCGAATTTCCCTGCTTCGGTCTTTCGCTGGCCATCAGCCACTGGGAAGCCATCCGCGGTTACATGGAATACGAAATCCACGACCTCAAATCCATTCAGGACCCGCTAGACCTGGAAGGCCCGAACGACCCACCCCACGAAGGCCTGCACACCTTCCACAACGCCCGCGCACGCATGCATCAGCAAATCCGCGACGGCCAACGGGGTCGAGTATCTGGCTTCTTCTGGTACCTGTATCACGTCATGACCCTGTGGACGATTCCCAACCACCTGACCGAATGGGAAGTCCGCCGCCTTCAAAAAATGGCCCCGCAGGCCATGCCCGAAGTGATGCGCCAGTGGTCCGAGCCGTTGCCAAAGGAACAATGGGCGAAACCGAGTGAAGAACTGCTACGCCTGAGCGATCAGGTCCGCACCCTGCATAAACGCCAACCGCGACGCCCGATCACCGAGATCTTTGCGCAAGTGCAGCGTTTAACTCCGACCGACAAACGTCGCACATGAGTTGTGTATTCAATGCCCGCGCCCACCGCATTGCCATTCCTCTCCACAGCCGTAGGACGCTGCGAGAACGCAAGGACGTCATCAGCGAGGAAATCATGGCCAGCCTGCGCATCGTGCAAACAGGACCCGACCGTCTGGTGTTATGCCTGCAGTATCCCGTGGATCCTGATTCTGAATTTACCCCGGCCTCCGAAACACTGGAGCTGGCGGTCTGCTTACAGACCTTGAACGCCAAAGGGGTGTGGGAATCGCTGATAGACGTTATTCACCTCAACCCGCGCGGTAGGGACCATTTTCCTGCGTTGCCCCGTCAATCCGTTACCGAGCATCCACCGTTGTTGCTGGTTGAAACCCATCTGCTGGAGCTGGCCGACCATGCCCACCAAGATTGATGTGCCTCTGCCTTCCCCGCACCTTGAGCAATCCCGAAAAGCCGGAGATGTTGAGCCGTTTCCCAGTGGGAGAATTACTTATCTCGCGCCGTTGCCATTGCCGACAGCGTTGCCACCGCATGCCCCTCATATCGGGGAACTAAATGACGCGTACATGGACTTCGGGCTGGGTTCACCTCAGGTGTTTTCATGGCAGTTCTTACTGGGCGGGCCCTTCAGCGGAGCCGTCATGATCGCGTTCCTCTTTCCGCTAATCGGCGGCTTCCTTGGACTCGTACTTGGATATAGCTGGGAAGATACTAGAGATTCCATCGAAGGGATCTTCTATGCGTCCTACGGAATAGCCCTAATAACCGGCTTCTCTGCGTTGGCGATCCTCTTCTGCACTTGGCTCCACTATCACAACAAACGCGCCACCATCGTCCCCACCCGCTTCAACCGCCAACGCCGCGAAGTCTGCTTCATGCCCGAAGGCGCCACCGAACCGCTCTTCGTCCCCTGGGAATCGCTCTCCGCCTGGGTCATCGAAGCCCAAGGCGCGACCCAATACGGCATCCACCGCCAATACGGCATGGGCATCGGTTTCCAGCACGGCGAAACCCTGACCAGCGTCGAATTTCCCTGCTTCGGCCTTTCCCTGGCCATCAGCCACTGGGAAGCCATCCGCGGTTACATGGAATACGAAATCCACGACCTCAAATCCATTCAGGACCCGCAAGACCTGCAAGGCCCCGACGATCCCCCCCACGAAGGCCTGCACACCTTCCACAACGCTCGCGCACGCATGCATCAGCAAATCCGCGACGGCCAACGGGGTCGAGTCTCTGGCTTCTTCTGGTACCTGTACCACGTCATGACCCTGTGGACGATTCCCAACCACCTGACCGAATGGGAAATCCGCCGCCTCCAGAAAATGGCCCCGCAGGCCATGCCCGAAGTGTTGCGCCAGTGGTCCGAGCCGTTGCCAAAGGAACAATGGGCGAAACCGAGTGAAGAACTGCTACGCCTGAGCGATCAGGTCCGCACTCTGCATAAACGCCAACCGCGACGCCCGATCACCGAGATTTTTGCCGAGGTGCAGCGCTTGAATTCGACCGAAAACACCGCGCATGAGCGCTGAAAATCAAGATGGTATCTACCCCGTGACAGACTTGACGATTATTGTGCGCCGCGCCCTGGTTACCGACGCGCCCGCCCTCCCCGACATCGAACGTAGCGCTGCTCAATTGTTTCGCGGCGACCCTTCATTGGCCTGGCTGGCCGACAGCCCGGTGCCCGATGCCGAACACCATCAACAGGCGATAAAGACCGGACCGGTTTGGGTGGCGCAATCGGCCGAGGGTGCACTTGCAGGGTTTCTCAGCGCGGTGGAAGTCGACAACCAACTGCATATTCAGGAACTGTCCGTCAGCCAGCCCTTTCAGGGCCGGGGCATCGGGCGAAAGTTGCTGTTAGCCGCAGTTTCATACGCTCGCCGGCAAGAACTCGCCGGTCTGACTTTGACCACGTTTCGCGACTTGCCCTGGAATGAACTGTTTTATCGGCGCATGGGCTTCGCAACATTGAGCCCGGCTGAAACAGGACCGCGATTAACCCGGGTATTAAACGACGAAATCGCTCACGGATTACCCGGTGGACGCCGTTGCGCGATGCGCTTCAACCTTGAACCGGGGCCTTCAAATCAACCCCCATCGCCTGGGCGAACGCCTTGACCAGCGGACTGCGCACGGTGTTGTGTCGCAGGATCAGATTGAACGGCGTGCTGATATGAATCAGGTCGGGGCGTACCGCGCGAAATTGCCCTTGGGCGACCATTGAAGCGGCGTAATGCTGCGGTAGAAAACCGACGAAGCGCCCGGTCTTGATCAGCAACGCCACGGCTTCCACCTGGGTGGCCGAGGCCGAAAAGCTGTCATACCGGGCAAAATTCAATTTGTCGCGGTGGATCGCGTAGCGGTGGTTGATGCACTCGTAATCCTTGAGCACCTCGCTGTTGATTTCTGTCTCCGGCACCGCGAACAACGGGTGACCCACCGCACAGTAAACCTCCGAGCGTTCTTCATACAACGCGTAATAATCGAACTCTTCACGTTTCTGATAAACAGGAACGATACCAGCCACTAACCGTCCCTCTACGACGCCTCTTTCCACTTCATCCAGCTGCGACGACTGAAGTTGAAACCTTACTTTCGGTGACGTTTCATTTATTCGTTTAAGCGCTGCAACTAACGGCGAATTAACATCGGAAATAGTATTGTCAATAACGCCCACACCAAGGTCGCCAACAAGTTCGTTCTGCGCTGAACTAAGCCGATCACGAAAGTTGTCGACCGAGGCAAATAAATCAATCGACGCCTGATACACCAGACGACCTTCTTCGGTCAGATGAAAACCCTCGCGGCCTCGGGTACACAGGCGCATGCCGATGCGGATCTCGAGGTCGGATATCTGTTTGCTGATGGCGGCCAGCCCCACATTCAGCTCGTTCTGCGCCGCGCTGAAACCACCGGCCTCGACCACGGCCTTGAACACTTTGAGCAGTTTGAAATCCAGTCCGCTGAGGGCCAACGGTGCCCGCTGCACCGGTTTTGGCGCGGGGTTTCCGGAATTGGAAAGTGGGGTTTCCATAATGCTTATTTACCTCTGGCGCGCTATTCAACAACCTGTGCCCAACAACAAAAACATAGCTGGCCAATAATAATGAACACAGAAAACCAGGCTTGGCAACCGCTAATAATCTCCGTACTTCAGTGCCAACTCACTGATTTCGAACCATTAAAAGCTGACACTTCGATCAGCTCTCGCATTGACGCAACTGCGCTTTTCCCCTGCCCTTGAATATTGAACAGGCCTGACCACGCCCCATTGATTTGCGGCGGGTGTTTGCGGCCCGGCACACCGATTTCAGTTCGCTTTACCGACGAGGAAAACAACAATGTCTCAAACCACCGACCGTCTCTGGGGTGCTCGCTTCAAAAGCGGCCCATCCGAAGCCCTGGCGGCCCTGTCCCGTTGCCCCGAGCGCTATTTTCGTCTCACCCCGTACGACCTCGCCGGTTCCAAGGCCCATGCCCGTGAACTGCAACGCGCCGGGCTGTTGAGCGAGCAGGAAACCCTGACCATGCTCGCCGCGCTGGAAGGTATCGGTGCTGACTTCAACGCCGGCAGCATCGCGCCCACCCTCGACGACGAAGATGTCCACACCTTTATCGAACGCTTGCTGACCGAGCGCCTCGGCGCCTTGGGTGGCAAACTGCGCGCTGGCCGCTCGCGCAACGACCAGACCGCCAATGACCTGCGTCTGTTCCTGCGTGACCACGTGCGCACCCTCGCCGTTGAAGTATTGGCCCTGCAACAGGCGCTGGTGGATCAGGCCGAGCAACACATCGAAAGCATCTGCCCGGGCTTCACCCACTTGCAGCAAGCGCAGCCGATCGTCTTCGCTCACCACCTGCTGGCTCACGCGCAATCGATGCTGCGTGACGTACAACGCCTGGTGGACTGGGACGTTCGCACCTCGCTGTCGCCGCTGGGTGCCGCCGCCATGGCAGGTTCCGCCATCGCACGTCTGCCGCAACAATCGGCCAAGGAAATGGGCTACAGCGGCGTTTGCGAAAACTCCATCGATGCCGTGGCCAGCCGCGATCACGTCGCCGAGTTCCTGTTTATCGCCAGCATGCTGGGCATCAATATTTCCCGCCTCGCAGAAGAATTCTGCCTGTGGTCGTCGCGGCAATTTCGCTGGGTCGCCCTGGATGATGCCTACGCCACCGGCAGCTCGATCATGCCGCAGAAGAAAAACCCGGACATTGCCGAACTGGCCCGGGGCAAGGCTGGCCGTCTGATCGGCAACCTCACCGGCCTGCTCTCGACGTTGAAATCCCTGCCGCTGTCGTACAACCGCGACTTGAGCGAAGACAAGAACGGCGTGCTCGACAGCGTCGACACCTTGCTGTTGGTGCTGCCGGCGATGGCCGGAATGGTCGCGACCATGAAGGTCAACGTCGAAGAATTGCGGCGTCAGGCACCGCTCGGTTTCACCCTGGCCACCGAAGTGGCCGACTGGCTGGCGATGCGTGGCGTGCCGTTCAAGGAGGCCCATGAAATCACCGGCGCGCTGGTTCAGGCCTGTGAGAAGCACGACATCGAATTGTGGGAAGCGTCCCCTGCGCTGCTGGCCGAGATCGATCCGCGACTCACCCCGGAAGTGCGCGACAGCCTGACCCTCGAAGCCGCCATCGCCGCTCGCAGTGGCTGGGGCGGTACCGCACCGCAGCAGGTGCGCGAGCAGATCGGTCGGTTGAAGACCGCCCTCGCGGCGCAGCAGCAATGGACCGAGAACTATCAGGGCTTCCGTCTCTAACGGCCGCCACGCATAACCCTGTGGGAGCTAGCCTGCCAGCGATTTGGCTCTGTCTGACAAGCATTCGCTGATTGACACACCGCAATCGCCAGCAGGCTCGCTCCCACAAGGATCTGTGTTGGATTTGAAAGAACAGTACGGAGAAACAACATGAGCCAGACTCAGGCAGAACGACTCAAGGCGGAGCGCAAACTGGCGGAAAACCAGTTCGATATCACCCAGTACGATCACGTGCCACGGCGTTATTACGGGCGAATCTTTTTCGCCACCGTGATCGTCATCGCGATCTTCGGCCTGGTGCGGGCCTTTGCCGAAGGCAAGATCGAATGGTCGTATATCGGCCAGTTCCTCACCTCCCAGGCCATCATGTGGGGCTTGCTCAATACCATCGTCATGGCGGTGCTGGCGATGGGGCTGGGCATTGTGTTCGGGGTGATCACGGCGATCATGCGCATGTCGGCCAACCCGATCCTGCGCTACGTGGCGGTGACCTACACCTGGCTGTTCCGCGGCACGCCGCTGATCCTGCAACTGCTGTTGTGGTTCAACCTGGCGCTGATTTTCCCCACCATCGGCATCCCCGGCCTGTTCGAAATGGACACCGTGAGCCTGATGACGCCCTTCGTGGCCGCCCTCCTCGGTTTGAGCATCAACCAGGGCGCCTACACCGCCGAAGTGGTACGCGCCGGCCTGTTGTCGGTGGACACCGGACAGTACGAGGCCGCCAAGTCGATCGGCATGCCGCGCCTGCAGGCGCTGCGCCGGATCATCCTGCCCCAGGCCATGCGGGTGATCATCCCGCCGGTCGGCAACGAATTCATCGGCATGGTGAAAATGACCTCCCTGGCGAGCGTCATCCAGTACTCGGAATTGCTCTACAACGCCCAGAACATTTACTACGCCAACGCCCGGGTCATGGAGCTGCTGATCGTCGCCGGTATCTGGTACCTGGCCACCGTCACTGTCCTGTCCTTCGGTCAAAGCCGTCTGGAGCGTCGTTTCGCTCGCGGCGCCGGCAAGCGTTCTTGAGGAGCCCCACATGAGAAGCATCGTCAAGGCTGTGAGCCTGAACAAGTATTACGACCAGTTCCACGCGCTCAAGGACGTCAACATCGAAGTCGAGCAAGGCGAAGTGCTGTGCATCATCGGCCCGTCCGGCTCCGGTAAAAGCACCTTGCTGCGTTGCATCAATCAGCTGGAGAAAATCGACAAGGGCGGCCTGTGGGTCGACGGCGAACTGGTGGGTTACCGCATCGCCGGCAACAAACTGCACGAACTCAACGAAGCGCAGATCGCCCGTCAACGCCTGTCCACCGGCATGGTGTTCCAGCGTTTCAACCTGTTCCCGCACATGACTGTGCTGCAAAACATCATCGAAGGGCCGTGCCAGGTGCTCAAGCGTTCGCCCAAAGAGGCGCACGAAGAAGCCGTGGAACTGCTCGCCCGCGTCGGCCTGGCCGACAAGCGCAACAGCTACCCGATCGAGCTTTCGGGTGGTCAGCAACAGCGCGTCGCCATTGCCCGTGCATTGGCCATGCGACCCAAGCTGATGCTGTTCGATGAACCCACTTCGGCACTCGACCCGGAGCTGGTCGGTGAGGTGCTGTCGGTGATGCGCGATCTGGCGCAAACCGGCATGACCATGATCGTCGTCACCCATGAACTGGGCTTCGCCCGTGAGGTTTCCAACCGCATGGTGTTCATGGACGGCGGGCAGATCGTGGAGGCTGGAAGCCCCGAAGAAATACTAATAAGTCCGCAAAACCCACGCACCCAAAGCTTCATTTCTGCCGTTCGAACCTAAGTGCCCTTTGGCGCTCACAACACTCATAAGAGAACGACCATGAAGAACTTCGTTATCCCAGCAGTACTCGCAGGCCTGATGGCATCCAGCGTCAGCTTCGCCGCCGAATTGCCGGCCAGCATCAAGGAAAAAGGCGAGATCGTCGTCGCGATCATGCCGAACTACCCGCCGATGGATTTCAAGGACCCGGCCACCAACACCCTCACCGGCCTCGACTATGACCTGGGCAACGCCCTGGCCGAGCGTCTGGGCGTGAAGATCAAATGGCAGGAAACCGGTTTCGAGCAAATGATCAACGCGCTCACCACCGACCGCGTCGATATGGTGCTGTCAGGCATGACCGACACCGTCGAGCGTCAGGCCAGCGTGACCTTCGTTGACTACTTCACCAGCGGTCCACAGTTCTACACGTTGCAGAAAAACAAAGACTTCAACGAAATCACCGACCTGTGCGGCAAGAAAGTCGGCACCAGCCGCCGTACCACGTTCCCGGCGGAAATTGCTGAATACAGCAAGGCCCACTGCGAAGCCGCCGGCAAACCGGCCATCGTGGTGGTCGGTACCGAAGGTTCGGCGGATGCCCGCGCGCAACTGCGTCAGAGCCGTATTGATGCGGCGATGCAAGGCAGCGAGACCTTGTCGTACCTGAAAACTCAAGAAAAGGACATGTACAAAACCGTCGGCCAGCCGATTTCCGTGCAGTTCTCCGGCATGGGCCTGAGCAAGAAAAAGCCTGAGCTGAGCGAAGCGGTGAAAGTCGCGTTGCAGAGCATGATCGATGACGGCAGCTACGCCACCATCCTGAAAAAATGGGACCTGGAATTGGGCGCGATCAAGACGGCGACCATCAACGCGGGCAAGTAATGCGTGCTCCCACAGAGGTCTCGGTCGATCGCAATGTTGTGACCAACCCATAAACCTGTGGGAGCGAGCTTGCTCGCGAAGGGGCCTTGTCAGCCGGCATTTAAGTTGAATGACACACCACTTTCGCGGGCAATCTCGCGCCCACAGGCGCCGGTGTTAACTGATAAAAGTTGGAGCGCTACTGATGTCCTCCTCACCCCAACCCACCTGGCCCGGCCAGCACACAGCTTGCCTCGCCCTGGCCTTCGACCTCGATGGCCCCACCGGCGATGCGATGCTCAACGGTTCGATCTGGCACAAGCCCGAGTACTTCGGTTTCGGTGGTTACGGCCCTTACCGCGCACTGCCGCGGATTCTCGATCTGCTCGATGAGTTCCGGATTCCGACCACCTTCTTCGTTCCGGCCTGGGTCGTGGAGAACTGGCCGAAACAGTGCCAGGCCATCGTCGAGCGCGGGCATGAGGTGGCGTACCACGGCTACAAACACGAATCCTTTTACGCCCTGACGCTGGAACAGCAAAAGGACGTGATGAACAAATCCCGCGAGGTGTTCTGGAAATACCTGAACATTCGCGCTGAAGGCTTCCGCACGCCGTCCGGTGACTGGCGGGCCGAGACGCCGGCGATGCTGGTGGAAGCAGGCGTGGCCTATTCCAGCAGCATGCGCGGCGACGACCGGCCCTATCTGGTCAACGTCCCGGGCTTCGAAACGCCACTGGTGGAAATCCCCGGTCGCTGGGAAATGGACGACTACGCCTCCCTCGCCTACACCCGCGCGCCGGACTTCCCCAGCGGGTTGGACCGCACCGCCAGTTATGAGCTGACCCTGGACAACTGGTGCCGAGAATACGACGGTGCCATGAATGAAGGGTTGTGCCTGACCACCCTGTTCCACCCCAAGATCACCGGCAAACCAGGACGCATCCTGTTGCTGGAAAAACTCTTCGAACACATGCGCCAGCGCGACGACGTGTGGTTTGCCACCTGCCGCGATGTCGCCCAGTGGTGGCTGAAGGAGCATCACCATGGCTGATTCCATTCTCTGGCCCAAAGGCTACCGCTGCGCCGTGGTGCTGACCGTCGATTACAACGACATCCACGGCATTCTCACCCAGGCGCCCGAAGTCGCCGGGCGCGACAAAACGCTGTCAGTCTGGCGTTACGGCACACAACGGGGCGTCGACCGCTTGCTGGGTCTGTTCGAAGAAC
This sequence comes from Pseudomonas sp. IT-P100, assembly GCF_949767185.1. Classification (NCBI taxonomy): domain Bacteria; kingdom Pseudomonadati; phylum Pseudomonadota; class Gammaproteobacteria; order Pseudomonadales; family Pseudomonadaceae; genus Pseudomonas; species Pseudomonas sp. IT-P100. Next base: position 53,702 of record NZ_CATKQK010000017.1, on the reverse strand, counting down.
TGGGTGTTTGCAGCAGCTGGTTTGTCCCCGGCATCGTTGCCGAGGAGAACCCGGAACACATCCGGGCGATTCAGGCGGCTGGGCATGAGGTTGCCTGCGCCGGGTATCGTCACCAGAACTACGACACCCTCGATCTGAAGCAGCAGACCGCCGAGATTGCCCGCGGCTGCGAAGCGTTGCAAGCGCTGACCGGTCAACGCCCGACCGGGTTTCGCGTTCCGGCCGGCAACGGTGCGCCGGGGTTCATCGAGGCATTACGGGATCAAGGCATTCGCTGGTCTTCCTCGTGGCGTGGCGATGATTTGCCGTTCGCTCACCCCACGGCGCCCGGCGTGATCGAGCTGCCATTGCATTACGAACTGGAAGACGAACCCTACTTCGCCTTCAACCTGAGCCCGGCGGTGCCGCCGGCGCAATCGCGGATCGCTTCCTACAGCCACACCCTGGGCAACCTGCAAATGGACTTCGCCGGGTTTCACCGCTTCGGGCTCTGTTATGTGCTGCGCCTGCACCCCGAAATCATTGCCACGCCGGGACGGATTGGCGTGTTGCGCGAACTGCTGCAGGGCATTCAGCAGCACGACGACGTTTGGATCGCCAGCGGTGCCGACGTAGCTCAATGGTGGGCCGAATCCGCGCCGCCCGTGGCCGAGGATCACCCGGCGTCGGTGTACGAGCGACATTATCGGGATTACCTCCTATGACCGAACGCTTGCAAAGACTGGCGCAGTTTTGTGTCGACACACGATTTGAAGACTTGCCGCCGGCACTGGTAGCGCAAGCCACGCGGCATATCCTCGACACCTTTGGCGCGACGCTGGCCGGGGCTGGCAGCGATGTGGCAAAGCAGGCGCGGCAGGTGTTCGAGGGTGAAAGCGGCACCGCGCGGGTCTGGGGCACGGATGTGCGGGTCGGCGCCGCGCAGGCCGCCATGCTCAACGGCGTCGCCGCCCATGCACTGGAACTGGACGACACTGGTGGCTGCGATCATTCCGGCGCGGTGGTGTTGCCGGCGGTGATGGCTGCGGTGTCGATGTCCGCTCGACCTGTCAGCGGTCGCGAGTTGATCACCGCCGTGGTCATCGGCTACGACGTCGGCCGCCGCGTGCTCGAAGCCTGCGGCGGTTACTCGGCGCACAACGGCGCCGGCTGGCACTCCACGGCGACCTGTGGCGTCTTCGGCGCGGCAGCCGCGAGTGGGCTCATTCTGGGGTTGAACGCCGGACAAATGGTGGCGGCACTCGGCATCGCCGGCAGTTTCAGTGGCGGATTGTGGGCCTTCATCCACGACGGCTCGCAAAGCAAAAAACTGCACAGCGGCCGAGCCGCCGAGGGTGGACTGCTCGCGGCGCGGTTTGCTCTGCAAGGCGTCACGGGGCCGACGAAGTTATTCGATGACGTCTGGGGCGGGTTTCTAAAGACCCTGGCCACCGGGATGGCTCAACCTGAAGCGCTGGATGCGGATCTCGGGACTGTGTGGAAACTCGCCCGCTGTTCAATCAAGCCATATGCCTCATGCCGAGGGACACACTCGGCCATCGACGCCTTGGGACTGCTGCTGGAACAATTGCAGGTCAACGTCGATCAGGTCGAGGACATACAGGTCTCGCTGTGCGGTTTCCTGCAGGACATGTGCGGCGGTCAGGACGTGAGCACGCTGGCGGCCGCGCAGATGAGCCTGCCGTATGCCCTCGCCGCCCGGCTGGTGCATGGCCATTGCCGACTGGAAGCCTATGACGATGAACAGCGAGGCGATCCACGGATTGCCCAGTGGATGTCGCGTATTCGCCTTGAAGTGGACCTGCGACTGTCAGAGGATGGCGAGCCCGTGGTGAGCGTGCAGACCGTGGACGGTCGGCAGGCCAGGCTTTGTGTCGATCCACCGTTGGGTGCGCCGGGTAATCCGTTGAGTGACGAGGCGCTGGAGCAGAAGTTTTTCAGTCTGGCCGGACGGGTGATGCCGAGGTCGCAGGCTGAAGAATTGGCTGAGCCGTTGTGGCGGTTGGAAGAACTCGAATCGGTTCGGTCGCTGGATCGGTGGTTGACTTGAATCCTGCCTTGCCCGCGATGGCCGCAACTCGGTCTCACGCCGAACACTACAGAATCTGAATAAGGACATTTGCCCCACCGTGGCCACTTACTCGCTTGTTATCCGCCGCTTGATGATCGTCTCGCTGACCATCGTCGTCAGCCGCGCCATCACCAGCCCGTTGCTGACGCTGTTCCTGAGCAACAAGCTCGGCCTCAACCAACAGGACGTTGGCTTGCTGCTGGGCATCGCGGTGTTCATCGCCACCCTGCTCGCGCTCTACGGCGGGTACATTATCGACCGCCTCGAAAAACGTCGCTTGCTGATCCTCGCCATGCTCTCCAGCGCCATCGGTTTCGTGCTGCTGACCTTCGCCGAAAACCTGTATTTGACCACCCTCACCCTGGTGATCACTGAAACGGCGTCGGCGCTGTTCCTGATCGGGTCGAAGGCAATCCTCAGCGAAAACCTGCCCATGGGCCAGCGCGCCAAGGCCTTTTCACTGCGCTACACCCTGACCAACATCGGCTACGCCACCGGCCCGATGCTCGGCGTGGTGATTGCCGGGGTGTACCCGATTGCGCCGTTCCTGATTGCCGGCGCGATCGCGTTTTTCAGTATCTTTTTAATGAGCGGAATCCCCAGGGACTCGGCGCAGACGCCCGCGATCGGCCAGCCACAGAGTTTCCTGAAAACCCTGATCACCCTGAAAAACGACCGCACGCTGATCATGTTTACCTGCGGCTGTCTGCTCAGCACCGTGGTCCACGGGCGATTCACCCTGTACCTGTCGCAATACCTGCTGGTGACCCACGACTCCAAGCGCGCCCTGGAAACCATGGCCGCCCTGCTCGCTTGCAACGCCATCAGCGTGATCCTGCTGCAATACCAGATCGGGCGTTTCCTCAAGCGCGAACAACTGCGTTACTGGATTGCCGGTGGTACCAGCCTGTTCATCCTTGGCCTGATCGGCTTCAGCCTGGCTGACAGCCTGGTGTCGTGGTGCGTGGCGATGTTCATTTTCACTCTCGGTGAAATGATCATTTACCCCGCCGAATTCCTCTTCGTCGACACCCTGGCGCCCGAGGAATTGCGTGGCAGCTACTACGGCGCGCAGAACCTCGCCGCTCTCGGGGGCGCGCTCAGTCCAGTGATTTGCGGCTTCCTCCTGATGCACACGCCGGCGCCGACGATGTTTTATGCGCTGAGCGCACTGACGGCCATGGGTGGTTTCCTGTGTTTCATGAGTGGTCGTCGAGTCGCCTTACCTCAAAAATAATGCACTCAAGCTGCATTAATATGAATTTGTCAGCATGTCGAATGAACGGCACACTGTGTCCTGTTCCTCCCCCAATAGTTGGAACACCTTCAAGGGCTTTCTGGGTATCCCAGCTAAGCCTTTTTTTTGCCTCGATTTTTTCAATGGGTCATTTGCCAAATGCTTGCTCGCTGGTTACCTGCCGCCATCAATACCCGACCCTCGGAATGGAGCCGCGCTGCCATCGGCATGGCGTTGGGCACGATGTTCAGCGTCTGGCTCTGCTCCCAGGTTTTCGGCATCGAAGTCGCGCAGCACCTGATCGGACCGCTGGGTGCGTCGGCGGTGTTGCTGTTCGCGGTGTCCTCCGGGGCGCTGGCGCAACCCTGGTCGATACTCGGCGGCTACTTGAGTGCCGGGGTGATCGCGCTGCTGGTCGCTCATGTGCTTGGACGCACACTCGGCAGCGCGTGCCTGGCCGCTGGCATGGCACTGATCCTGATGTGCTGGCTGCGCTGCCTGCATCCGCCGGCCGGCGCAGTGGCCTTGACGTTGGTGCTGGCCGATCCGGCGACCATCGCCCTGGACTGGAAAGCCCTCGCCCCGGTGATGCTCGGCGCTTCGACGATGTTGTTCAGCGCCCTGGCTTATAACAACCTGACGCGCATTCGTTACCCCAAGCGCGCCAGTGAACCGGTGGCCGTGGTGCCTGCCGATCATCCGCCGATCGATCGCCAGGCCATCACCGCCGAGGATTTGAAACTGGCCCTGGCGGAAATGGAGGCCTTCTTCGACGTCACGCCTGAAGACCTTGAGCAATTGATTCACGTCAGTGAATTGCATGCCAAACGCCGCAGCATTGGGGATGTGTTTTCTCGAAAGGGTTGAAGAAGATCAAAAGATCGCAGCCTTCGGCAGCTCCTGCGTTGGAACACGATCCGGCGCAGGAGCTGCCGAAGCCTGCGATCTTTTGCTTTCGACCTAAGGTAAAAATGCAGACTCGTACTGCACATATCCCGGTTGTACATGGCAAATTTGCACTGGTACGATCCAGCATCGCTCGCGCGCAAGCGTCTCTATAAAGAACAATAAAAGCAGGGAGTTACTGATGACTGCTCAGGTTTCATCGAAGGGGACTTCGTCCATGGATGCCACGCAATATGAAGTGCTGGCCGAGGTTCGCAACCACATCGGTCACCTGACCCTCAATCGCCCCGCCGGTCTCAACGCGATCACCCTGGACATGGTCCGCCACCTGCACCGCCAGCTCGACGCCTGGGCAAACGATCCGCAGATTCACGCCGTGGTTTTGCGCGGCGCAGGCGAGAAAGCCTTCTGTGCCGGCGGTGATATTCGCTCGCTGTATGACAGCTTCAAGAATGGCGACACGCTGCACAAAGATTTCTTTGTCGAGGAATACGCCCTCGACCTCGCTATCCACCATTACCGCAAACCCGTACTCGCCTTGATGGACGGTTTTGTCCTGGGCGGCGGCATGGGGCTGGTACAAGGGGCCGACTTGCGGGTGGTGACCGAGAAAAGCCGCCTGGCGATGCCGGAAGTGGCGATCGGTTACTTCCCGGATGTGGGCGGCAGTCACTTCCTGCCGCGCGTTCCCGGCGAACTGGGTATTTACCTCGGTGTCAGCGGCGTGCAGATTCGCGCAGCCGACGCCCTCTATTGCGGGTTGGCCGACTGGTACCTGGACAGCAACAAACTGGAGGCGCTGGACGAACACCTCGATCAGCTGGAATGGCACGACACGCCGCTAAAAGACCTGCAGGGCCTGTTGGCGCAACTCGCGGTGCAGCAATTGCCCGATGCGCCACTGAGCAAACTGCGCCCGGCCATCGATCACTTCTTCGCCCTCCCCGACGTGCCGAGTATTGTTGAGCAACTGCGCGAAGTCACGGTTGCCGACAGCCATGAATGGGCGATGACCACGGCCGATCTGCTGGAAAGCCGTTCACCGCTGGCCATGGCTGTAACCCTCGAAATGCTGCGGCGCGGCCGGCACTTGAGCCTGGAAGACTGCTTCGCCCTCGAGCTGCACCTGGACCGTCAGTGGTTCGAGCGCGGCGACCTGATTGAAGGCGTGCGCGCCTTGCTGATCGACAAAGACAAGAGCCCGCGCTGGAACCCGCCGACCTTGCAGGCGCTGGACGCCAAGCACGTCGCGAGTTTCTTCACAGGGTTTGACCGGAGCGGGAGCTGAGCCATGCACGATATCGAATTGAGCGAAGAACAAGTCATGATCCGCGACATGGCCCGGGATTTTGCCCGCGGCGAAATCGCGCCCCACGCGCAAGCCTGGGAAAAGGCCGGCTGGATCGATGACGGCCTGGTGGCGAAGATGGGTGAACTCGGCTTGCTGGGCATGGTGGTGCCCGAGGAATGGGGCGGCACTTATGTCGATTACGTCGCCTACGCCCTGGCGGTGGAAGAGATTTCCGCCGGTGACGGCGCCACGGGCGCACTCATGAGCATCCACAATTCCGTGGGTTGCGGGCCGGTCATGAACTACGGCACCGACGAACAGAAACAGACCTGGTTGCCGGACCTGGCCAGCGGCAAGGCCATCGGCTGCTTCTGCCTGACCGAGCCACAAGCCGGCTCCGAAGCGCACAACCTGCGCACCCGCGCCGAACTGCGCGACGGCCAGTGGGTGATCAACGGCGCCAAGCAATTTGTCAGCAACGGCAAACGGGCAAAACTGGCAATCGTGTTTGCCGTGACGGACCCGGATCTGGGCAAGCGCGGTATATCAGCGTTTCTGGTGCCAACCGATACCACCGGTTTCATCGTGGATCGCACCGAACACAAGATGGGCATTCGCGCTTCCGATACCTGCGCGGTGACCCTGAGCAACTGCACGATTCCCGAAGCCAACCTGTTGGGCGAACGCGGTAAAGGCCTGGCCATTGCCCTCTCCAACCTCGAAGGCGGGCGCATCGGCATCGCCGCGCAGGCGCTGGGCATCGCCCGTGCCGCGTTCGAAGCGGCGCTGGCCTATTCCCGTGATCGCGTGCAGTTCGACAAGCCGATCATCGAGCACCAGAGCATCGCCAACATGCTGGCCGACATGCACACCCGGCTGAATGCTGCACGGTTGCTGATCCTGCATGCCGCGCGCTTGCGCAGTGCCGGCAAGCCGTGTCTCTCGGAGGCTTCGCAGGCCAAGCTGTTTGCCTCGGAAATGGCCGAAAAGGTCTGCTCGTCAGCGATGCAGATTCATGGCGGGTACGGGTATCTGGAGGATTACCCGGTGGAGCGTTACTACCGGGATGCACGGATTACGCAGATTTATGAAGGGTCGAGCGAGATACAGCGAATGGTGATTGCCCGGGAGCTCAAGAACTACCAGGTGTGAAGCCTTAAAAGCTTCGCGGGCAAGCCCGCTCCCACAGGGATCTCCGGTGTCCACAGATGTTGTGTACACACGAGAACCTGTGGGAGCGGGCTTGCCCGCGATGGCGTCCGCAAGGACGCCGCATTACTTGCCGACGAACTCCGCCTCACGCTTGGCAATAAACGCCGCCATCCCTTCCTTCTGATCCTGCGTCGCAAATGCCGCATGGAACACCCGACGCTCAAAACGCACGCCTTCCGACAGGCTCACCTCAAACGCGCGGTTGACGCTTTCCTTGACCATCATCGCAATCGGCAGCGACTTCCTGGCGATCAACGTTGCGACTTTCAGCGCTTCCTCCAGCAATTCATCCGCCGGAACGATCCGCGCGACAATCCCGCAACGCTCCGCTTCCACCGCATCGATCAAACGCCCGCTCAGGCACATTTCCATCGCCTTGGCTTTACCGACTGCGCGAGTCAGGCGCTGGGTGCCGCCCATGCCCGGCAGCACGCCGAGGTTGATTTCCGGTTGACCGAACTTCGCGTTGTCACCCGCCAGGATGAAATCGCACATCAACGCCAGCTCGCAGCCGCCGCCCAGGGCAAAACCGTTGACCGCAGCGATGATCGGCTTACGGCGGTTAGCCACGCGATCACTGTCGCTGAACAGATCATCGAGGTAGATCTGCGGGTAGGTCAGCTCAGCCATTTCCTTGATGTCGGCACCGGCGGCGAAGGCTTTCTTCGAGCCGGTCAGCACGATGCAACCGATGTTCGAATCCGCTTCCAGGCCATCGAGGGCGTGGTTCAGCTCGCTGACGATCTGCGCGTTCAACGCGTTCAGCGCCTGCGGACGGTTCAGGGTGATCAGGCCGACACGGCCGTGGGTTTCCAGCAAAATCGTTTCGTAACTCATAAATAACTCCTGTTTTGCATAACGCTCAATCTCTGTAGGTGTTTTTTAGAGACTGCGCGAAATGACCATGCGCTGAATATCACTGGTGCCTTCGTAGATCTGGCAGACCCGCACGTCGCGGTAGATCCGCTCGAGCGGGAAGTCGTTCAAGTAACCGTAACCGCCGAGGGTTTGCAACGCGGCGGAGCATACCTTTTCAGCCATTTCCGAGGCGAAAAGTTTGGCCATGGAGGCTTCTACCAACGCCGGTTTGCCGCTGTCACGCAATGCCGCGGCGTAATGCACCATCTGCCGGGCGACGGCGATCTGGGTTGCCATGTCGGCCAGACGGAACGCGACGGCCTGGTGTTCGATGATCGGTTTGCCGAAACTCTCGCGCTCACGGGCGTAGTCCCGGGCCGCTTCAAACGCGGCGCGGGCCATGCCCACCGATTGTGAGGCGATGCCAACGCGGCCGCCTTCGAGGTTGGCGAGGGCGATCCGGTAACCTTCGCCCTCCTCGCCCAAGCGATTGGCCACCGGTACTTTGACGTCTTCGAACAGAATCTGGCAGGTGTCGGAGGCATGCTGGCCGAGCTTGTCTTCGACGCGGGCGACTTTATAGCCTGGCGAATCGGTGGGCACGATCAGCGCGGTGATCCCGCGTTTGCCGGCACTCGGGTCCGTCACCGCAAACACGATCACCACCCCGGCGTTCTGCCCGGAGGTGATGAACTGCTTGCAGCCGTTGAGAACGTAGTGATCGCCTTCGAGACGGGCGCGGGTTTTCAAACCGCTGGCATCGGAACCGGCTTGCGGTTCGGTCAACGCGAAAGCGCCGAGCATCGCTCCGCTGGCCAGCGGTTTCAGAAAGCGCTCTTTCTGATCGTCGTTGCCGTAGTTGAGGATCGGCACGCAACCGACCGAATTGTGCACGCTCATGATGGTCGAGCAGGCGCCGTCGCCCGCGGCGATCTCTTCCAGCGCCATGGCGTAGGCCAGGTAACCGGTGTCACAACCGCCCCACTGTTCCGGCACCAGCATGCCGAAGAAACCCAGATCGGCCATCTCGCCGATGGCTTCCTTGGGGAAACGGTGCTCGCGATCCCACTCGGCGGCGAACGGTTTCAGGCGTTCCTGGGCAAACTGCCGGGCCATGTCGCGGATCTGTTGTTGGTCGTCATTGGGAATCATGGTGAATCCTTAAAATCCGGGGTACGCCACAGAACTCTGTGGGAGCCAGCCTGCTGGATGGCTCCCACAGGGGTGAGGTTGGCCTAGTACAGGCATTCCACGGCCATCGCCGTGGCTTCACCGCCGCCGATGCAGATCGCTGCGACACCGCGTTTCAGGCCTTTCTGGCGCAGGGCCGAGAGCAAGGTCACCAGAATCCGAGCACCCGAGGCCCCGATCGGGTGGCCCAGGGCGCAGGCGCCGCCGTGTACGTTGAGTTTCTCGTGAGGGATTTCCAGGTGGGTCATGGCGGCCATGCCGACCACGGCAAACGCTTCGTTGACTTCGACCAGATCGACGTCGTTCAGCGACCAGCCGGTTTTCTTCATCAACCGCTTGATTGCACCGATCGGTGCCACCGGGAACAGGCCCGGCGTGTCGGCAAATGCCGCGTGGCCATGGATCAGCGCAAGGGGTTTCAAACCGCGTTTTTCAGCTTCGGAACGGCGCATCAATACCAGCGCCGCCGCACCATCGGAAATCGAACTGGAGTTGGCCGCCGTCACGGTGCCGCCTTCACGGAACGCCGGCTTGAGCGAGGCGATCTTGTCCAGTTTGGCTTTCGGTGGCTGTTCGTCGTTGCTGATCACCACCTGCTCTTTCCCGACGGTCACGGTCAGCGGCACGATTTCGTCCTTGAAGCTGCCGTCCTTGATCGCCTGCTGCGCGCGGGTGGTCGAGGCAATGGCGAACGCGTCCTGAGCCTCGCGAGTGAAGCCGTTGGTTTCGGCGCAATCTTCGGCGAAGGTGCCCATCAGGCGGCCCTTGTCGTAGGCGTCTTCCAGGCCATCGAGGAACATGGAATCGAGCACACGACCGTGGCCCATGCGGTAACCGCTGCGGGCGCGGTCCAGCAGGTACGGCGCGTTGGACATGCTTTCCATACCGCCGGCCACGACAACATCGGCGCTGCCGGCGATCAGCATGTCGTGGGCCAGAATGGCCGCTTCCATGCCCGAACCGCACATTTTGTTCAGGGTGGTGCAGCGGGTCGATTTATCCAGCCCGGCACCCAGCGCAGCCTGACGGGCCGGTGCCTGGCCAAGGCCGGCGGGCAACACGCAGCCAAACAGCACTTCTTCAATGGCATCCGGCGCCAAACCTGCACGTTCAACCGCAGCACGAATGGCGGCAGCGCCCAGTTGTGGCGCGGTCAGGCTTTTCAGTTCGCCCTGGAAACCACCCATCGGGGTGCGGACGGCGCTGACGATAACGATTGGATCGTTGGCAATAGTCATGACAAATCCTCCTTACTTCGCGGCCATGCGCAAGGCGCCGTCGAGACGGATCACCTCGCCATTGAGCATGCTGTTTTCAATGATATGCCTGACCAGCGCGGCATACTCGCCCGGTTTGCCCAAACGTGGCGGAAACGGCACGCCAGCGGCCAGGGAATCGCGGACTTCCTGGGTCATGCCGGCCATCATCGGGGTTTCGAAAATGCCCGGAGCGATGGTCATCACACGGATGCCGAAACGCGCCAGTTCACGAGCAGCGGGCAAGGTCAGGCTGACGATCGCGCCTTTGGACGCGGCATAAGCCGCCTGGCCGATCTGGCCATCGTAAGCCGCCGCCGACGCAGTGTTGATGATCACCCCGCGCTCGCCATCGGCATCCGGCTCGGTTTCGGCGATCGCCGCCGATGCCAGACGCAGCATGTTGAAGCTGCCGATCAGGTTCACGTTGATCACCTGGCTGAAACTGGCCAGCGCGTGCGGGCCGTTCTTGCCGAGGATCTTCTCGCCACGGACGATGCCGGCGCAGTTGACCAGGCCGTTGAGGCCGCCAAAGGCCTTGACCGTCGCCTGCACCGCCGCTTCAGCGGCCGCTTCGTTGCTGATGTCCGCGACCACGCTTTGCGCACCGAGACGTTCAGCCTGGGCCGCAACAGCGTCGGCGTTCATGTCCACCAGCATCACTTTGGCGCCGGCTGCGACCAGCATTTCAGCCGTGGCCGCGCCGAGCCCGGAGGCACCGCCGGTGACGAGAAAAACCTTGTTTTCGATCTGCATCATTGTGTCCTTGGATTCAAGCTGAAGCGTTCTTCGCCGCGGCCTCTTGAGCCTTGGCGATTTCCTGGTTGCGCAAGATAAAGCGCTGCAATTTGCCGCTTGGGGTTTTCGGCAACTCGCTGACAAATTCGATTTCACGGGGGTACGAGTGCGCGGCCAGACGCTTGCGCACATGTTGGCGCAGCTCTTCGGCCAATTCGGGGGCGGCGCGGTATTGCGCGCTGAGCACGACGAACGCTTTGACCAGCTCCGTGCGCTCCGGATCGGGCTTGCCCACCACCGCCGCTTCGACCACAGCCGGGTGTTCGATCAACGCGCTTTCCACGTCGAACGGCCCGACGCGGTAGCCGGAGGTGGTGATCACGTCATCACTGCGGCCGACGAAGCTGATGCTGCCGTCCGGGTTCCACTCGACGGTGTCGCCACTCAGGTAATAGTTGCCAACGAAGGCCTTGGTGGGCGCGCCTTCGTAACCGGCAAACCAGCACATCGGCGACTGAGTGCGGTCGATGGCCAGAATGCCCGGCTGGCCGACGCCCAGCTCCTGGTACTCGTCGTCGAGCACCACGATGCGGTGGCCTGGCGAGGCAAAACCGGCGGCGCCCAGGTGAATCGGATGTTCGAGACCGTGGTGGTTGCACAGGACCATGCCCAATTCGGTCTGGCCGTAATGGTCATGAATCACCACGCCGAGGTTGTCGGCGAACCAGCGAATCACTTCCGGGTTCAACGGCTCGCCGGCACTGCTGACGATGCGCAATTTGCCCTTGATCGATTTGGCGAACTCGTCGCCACCGGCGATCAGCAAACGATATGCCGTCGGCGACCCGGTGAGGTTGGTGATCCCGTATTTGTTGATCACCCGGCAGGTGCTTTCGAGGGTGAACGGGCCATCGTAAAAGGTGATCGGATGCCCCATCGACATCGGCCCGGTCACACCAAAATAGATGCCGTAGGCCCAGCCCGGATCGGCGACGTTCCAGAATGCATCTTCCGGGCGCAAGTCCACGGCGTCACGGGTGTAGCTCTGAAAGGCGACGATGGCCTTGAGCGGCACGGACAACGCCTTCGACGGACCGGTGGTGCCCGAGGTGAACATCAGCAGGAACGGCTCTTCACCGGTCAGCAGCACCGGCTCGCACTCGGGGGAATAGTTGGCCAGTTCGGCCCAGAAACTGAAATCGCCGCGGACAATGCCCTGGCCTTTCGCGCCACCGACGGTGACGATGGTCGGGCAGTCGGCAACTTCAGCGAGTTTGGAGCGGTTGACCGCGTCGGTCACCACCACTTTGGCGCCGGAACTGCTCAGGCGATGCTCGATGGCTTTGGGGCCGAATGCGGTGAACAGCGGCTGATACACCGCACCGATGCGCCAGGTGGCGAACACGGTGATCAATAATTCGATATTGCGCGGCAGCAGGCCGGCGACCTTGTCGCCTTTCTTCACGCCCTGAGCCAGGAGGAAATTGGCGAAACGCGCAGCCTTATCCTGCAGCTCGCTGAACGTGTACGTGGCGCTGGTGCCGTCGCGGCCTTCCCAGAACAGCGCGATGCGGCCTGGCAACGCATGCCGGTCGCAACACTCGACGCAGGCATTGAGGGCCGTCAGATCGCCCGCGAGCGCGGTATCGACGGTGTGCTGATAATTGAACTGTGACGTGGCAGACAAGTAATCGCGCATTGCCAGAATCCCTCTGTATTTTTATTAGGCTGGGGGGAACCGTAACCAACAGGGAAATACTCGCTCTGCGCGGGGGGTGGGGCAATGGTCAAAGCTATCAAGTTGTCTGACTGGTTTGGCCAAGAATTGAGGAATGCGGCGCCTGGGCGGCCGCCATCGCGGGCACGATCACTACAAAATCCGGATCAGTCGGCCTCGTTCAGAATCAAACTCCGGTAATGCCCCGGATTCGACCCCGACCACTTGCGAAAAGCCTTATAGAACGAACTCGCATCGGCAAACCCCAACCGCGTAGCGATCTCGGCGAAGCTGATACTCGGTTCAGCCAGCCAGACAATGGCCAGTTCCTTGCGCACGCTGTCCTTGAGCCCCTGATACGTCTGCCCCTCTTCCGCCAGTCGCCGACGCAAGGTCGAGGCCGACATGCACAGTTGTTGCGCCAGAGGTTCGGTCTCTGGCCACTGTTCGGCGGGCAACTGCCGCAAATCGTGCTTGATCCGGCTCGCCAGGCTCTCCGGGTCGCGGTACTTGACCAGAATATTGGCCGGCGCATGGGCCAGGAATCGCTTGAGTTCTTCGGCGCTGCGTTTGATCGGCAAATCCAGGCAGTCGGCGGAGAAAATCATCCGGGTGCGCGGCCGGTCGAAACGCAGGTTCTCGGAAAACATCACCTGATAGTCGTCACAGAAATCCGGCTGCGGGCAGCGCAACTCGATGGCCAGAATCGGAATCCGTCGTCCCGCCAGCCAACAGGCAACGCCGTGAACGATCATCCAGTAGGTGAAATAGGTAAAGGCGCGACGCGGGTCCTGGTCGTCTTCCAGCAGCACGATCTCTGCGAGGCTTTGCTGGCGAACCAGCTGCGCGGGCAGGTGTTCGAGCATCAACGACAGAAACCCCAGCCCCGAGGTCAGGCCGGCAGCGAGGCTCGGCTGGACCATGGAACAGCGGCACAGAAACGCCAGACTGCCGGATTTGAGCTTGCGCGGGTCCATGCCAAAAAATTCATCGTCCCGACGCCGCGCCAGCAAGCGCCAAAGCCGTGCGTACGCGGTGGCCGGCACGCGGGCTGTGGTCGATTCGAGCAGCCCCGGATCGATGCCGACCTTGTTCAACACCTCGTCGGTGGAGGCGCCGGGGGCGCAACTTTGCAACAGTGCTTCACGCACCAGTTGAATGGAGATGGTGTCTTTTTCCGACATTGAGCGGGGTGTGCCCTGTTTTTATGAATGGTGCGCATATTAGCCCGATAAGATCAAAAGATCGCAGCCTTCGGCAGCGCCTGCATTTGGTATGCATTACCTGTAGGAGCTGCCGAAGGCTGCGATCTTTTGATCTGTTCAGCTTAGGTTCAGGTTAATGCCAATGATTGCCATTTGGTAATGAGTGTCATTATGTTACAAATTAGCACCCTATCTAATTCCCAGACGGTGCCGAATGCTTGTCCCTTTTCTGATCATGCTGCGCGAAGGCATTGAGGCCGCATTGATCGTTGGCATCATCGCCAGCTACCTCAAGCAAACCGGTCGCGGTCAATGGATGCCTGCCGTATGGATCGGCGTGTTTCTCGCCGCCGCGCTGGCCCTGCTGGTGGGCGGTGGCCTGGAGTTGGTCAGTGCCGAATTCCCGCAGAAACAACAGGAACTGTTCGAAGGCGTGGTCGGCCTGGTCGCCGTCGGCATTCTCAGTTCCATGGTGTTCTGGATGCGCAAGGTGGCGCGTTCGATCAAGCATTCGCTGCACGTCTCCCTCGATCACGCGCTGACCGGCTCCAGGCATCAAGTGACTGCGCTGATCGCCATGGTGTTTTTTGCCGTCGCCCGGGAAGGCCTGGAAACGGTGTTCTTCCTGCTCGCGGTGTTCCAGCAGAGCGAAGGGCCGGCCGCACCGATCGGTGCCCTGCTCGGCCTGATCCTGGCGATCATCGTCGGTTTCCTGATCTACACCGGCAGCATGCGCCTGAACCTCGGCGCGTTCTTCCGCTGGACCGGCCTGTTCATCCTCGTGGTGGCCGCCGGCATTCTCGCCAACTCGGTGCAGGCGCTGCATGAAGCCGGGGTCTGGAATCACCTGCAAACCGTGCTGTTCGATTTCAGCGCCACGCTGCCGATGGATGGCCCGCTGGGGTCAGTGCTGGCCGGCATGTTCGGGTATCAGGATGCACCGACTGTCAGCACCCTGGGTGCCTACCTGATCTATCTGGTGCTGGCGCTGGTGATGTTTTTTCTCCCCGCGCCTGCACCCGTTAAACACGCTTCTTCCGTTTCCAGTCAGTAAGGGCCTACATGTCAACGCCTACTCCTCCAGTGGCCTCCCCTCCCCGTGCCTTGCGCTGGGCGGTGGCCGGTTCGGTGATCGTGATGATCGCCGCCGGCGGCCTGTTCTACTACGCCTCAAAAATGGCTGCGGCCAAACGTCAGGCCAACCATGACGAAGTGCTGGTGACCATTCACCCGCACTGCTGCGAGCCGAATGCATTGACGGTGCCGGCCGGTCGCGCCAGTTTCCGCATCGTCAACCACTCGGACCGCGCCGTTGAGTGGGAAATCCTCGATGGCGTGCTGGTGGTCGAAGAACGGGAAAACATCGCCCCCGGCCTGAGCCAGGTGATCAACGCCAACCTGATGCCCGGCGATTACGCGATCACTTGCGGCCTGCTGAGCAACCCGCGCGGCACGCTGCATGTGACGCCTACCACCGCTTCCGATGCCGCGGCCAAAGCCAAACCGTCGATGGTCGCTTTCGTCGGGCCGCTGTCGGAGTTCCGCGTTTACCTGAGCAGCCAAAGCACCGCGCTGATCAAAGCCGTCACCGCGCTAGAGCAAGCCATCGAAGCCGGCGACCTGAGCCAGGCGCAAGCGTTGTATGTCCCGGCCCGCACCGCGTATCAGCGCATCGCCCCGGCCGCACAGCGCCTCGCCGAACTCGACAACACGATCAACGCCCGTGCCGATTACTTTGAAAAACGCGAGCAGGATCCGGGTTTCAGCGGTTTCCATCGCCTCGAATATGCGCTGTTCCAGCAACGCACCCTCGACGGCCTGACACCGGTGGCTCAACGGTTGCTGACCGACGTCACCACGCTCAAACAACAACTGCTCGCCCAATCGCTACCGCCGGAACAGCTGGTCAGCATCGTGGTGCGCAACCTCAACAACCTGGGCGAAGTGCGCGCGAGCAGCGGTGAAGAAGAACGCTACAGCCACACCGACTTGAACGGTTTCGCCGGCAACCTCTTTGCTGCCCGCAAAGTCGTCGACCTGTTGCGTCCGCTGCTGACCAAGTCCGCCGCCGAACTGCTGCCCACTCTCGACAACGCCATCGCCAGCCTCGATGTAGAACTTGACGGCTTCAAGGTCGAGAAAGGCTACGCGAGCTACGACAGCGTCAGCGCCGAACAGCGTAAACAGATCGCCGACAAGGCCAAGGCGCTGGCCGACGCACTCGACGGCATCGATCCCGCCCTCGGCCTTTCCGGCCTATAGCAGAAGACGAACTTCAGATGAACGATTCAGAGCAATTCAACCTTCAGCGGCGCCGGGTATTGATGGGCATGGGCGTCGCCGGCGTGGCCCTGGCCGGTTCAGCCTTGAGCTGCCCGGCCCTGGCCGCCAGCCCCGCGCAAGTCACCGAAGCGCCGAGCAGCGACAAGACCGAGGACCGCCACGATTTCCATGGCCAGCACCAGAGCGGCATCGTCACCCCTCGACCGGCGTCCGGCATGCTGGTGTCGTTTGATGTGTTGGCCAGCGACCGCGAGGACCTGGAGCGGCTGTTCCGCACGCTCAATGAGCGCATCGCGTTCCTGATGCACGGCGGCCCGGTGGCGCAGGTCGATCCGAAACTGCCGCCGGTGGATTCAGGCATTCTCGGCCCGGTGGTGACGCCGGATAACCTCACCATCACCGTGTCGGTCGGCGAATCGTTGTTCGATGAGCGCTTCGGCCTGGCGAACGCCAAACCGAAACGGCTGATCCGCATGGTTGGCTTTCCCAACGATGCGCTGGAGGCCGATTGCTGCCACGGCGACCTGAGCCTGCAGTTCTGCGCCAACACCGCCGACACCAACATCCATGCACTGCGCGATATCGTGAAGAACCTGCCGGACCTGCTGCTGGTGCGTTGGAAACAGGAAGGCAGCGTACCGCCGCAGGCTCCCGCGAAACCGGGGGTGCCGGCACAGAGCGCGCGCAACTTTCTGGGCTTTCGCGACGGCTCGGCCAACCCCGACTCCAACGACGCCAAGGCCATGGACAGCATCGTCTGGGTCCAGCCCGGCAACGACGAACCGGCCTGGGCTGCCAATGGCAGCTATCAAGCGGTGCGGATCATCCGCAACTTCGTCGAACGCTGGGACCGCACACCGTTGCAGGAACAGGAAAGCATCCTCGGACGAATCAAAAGCACAGGCGCACCCATGGGTGGCGCTCATGAAACCGAGGTCCCGGATTACGGCAAGGACCCGGAAGGCAAGCTGACCAAGCTTGACGCCCATATCCGCCTGGCCAACCCGCGCACCGCCGCGAGCCAGGCCAACCTGATCCTGCGCCGGCCGTTCAACTACTCCAACGGCGTGAACAAGAACGGTCAGCTGGACATGGGATTGCTGTTCATCTGCTACCAGGCCGATCTGGAAAAAGGCTTTATCACTGTGCAAACCCGACTCAACGGTGAACCGCTCGAGGAATACCTCAAGCCGGTCGGCGGGGGATACTTCTTCACCTTGCCGGGTGTGACGGGCGACCAGGATTTCATCGGTCGCTCACTGCTTGACGCTGCCTCCCCAAAAACAACCGCATAACCACCCCCATACGGAACCGTCCCATGAAAAAGTCGCCCCTCGCGTTACTGCTGACCCTTGGTTTGCTCAACACCCCGCTTTCGGCTTTCGCGGCGACGGCGCCGCTGGAACTGGTGGGGCCGATCTCGGACTACAAGATCTACGTCACTGAACAATTGGACGAACTGGCCAGCCACACTCAGAAATTCACCGACGCAGTGAAGAAAGGCGACCTTGCCACCGCGCAAAAACTCTATGCACCGACCCGGGTTTACTACGAGTCCATCGAGCCGATCGCCGAACTGTTCAGTGACCTGGACGCGTCCATCGACTCCCGTGTCGACGATCACGAAAAAGGCGTGAAGGCCGAAGACTTCACCGGTTTCCACCGCATCGAGTTTTCGCTGTTCTCCGAGAAAAGCACCAAGGGTCTGGGACAATTGGCTGATGGCTTGAACAAGGATGTCAAAGACTTGCAAACCCGCGTGGCCGGCCTGACCTTCCCGCCCGAGAAAGTGGTGGGTGGCGCGGCGGCGTTGTTGGAAGAAGTCGCGGCGACCAAGATCTCCGGCGAGGAAGATCGCTACAGCCACACCGATCTTTACGACTTCCAGGGCAACATCGACGGCGCGAAGAAAATCGTCGACCTGTTCCGTCCGCAGATCGAGAAGCAGGACGCGGTGTTCATGGCCAAGGTCGACAAGAACTTTGCAACGGTGAACAAGACATTGGCCAAATACAAGACCAGGGATGGGGGTTTTGAGACTTACGACAAAGTGAAGGACAGCGACCGTAAAGCGCTGGTTGGGCCGGTGAATACATTGGCTGAGGACTTGTCGACGTTGCGTGGGAAATTGGGGCTGAACTGAGTTTCAACCCTTTGAAGGACGCTTCGCGGGCAAGGCTTGCTCGCGAAGCCGTCCAGGCGGGGTCAGCGCTGCTGAAGTTTTAGATCCAGAGGGATGAAACCCACAAGTGCAGGCCCGAAAGGCCTACCGCTATTGTCCACGCCATACCATTTGTTGTTCTGATGAATGGCCGTGGTGTTAGTGCCTCGGTGAATGCCTTGCATGAGCGCGTGATCAGCATCCACCCAACCCGACATTTTTTTCCCCGCCGCCCCGGCGGCTCCTCCGAAAAAGCCCCTGACTTGATTGAGGCCGGTTTGCAGGCGACCGAGGCCGTTTTGAGTGATATCGAATACACGACTGGTCAGCATTTGACCAAAGCGCCGCATGCCTCTTGCAGTGCCCGAGAGGAGATCAGGCAATCCGCTCAACGGGTTGATGACCGAATGGACTGAACCCGCGCTGATTTTCATTAACTCAAAAGCCTTCACCTTGACCGGTGAAACAGACTTGACCACGCCCACTGCCGTACTCACGCCACCGACCAATCCGGACAGGCTTGAAACAGCATCGGAAAAACACCCAAACACGCCATTGATCAAGCCCATGCGCGTCCCGGTGCTCAAATCGCTCACACAGCCGACGAAGGGAATCAGCTGCAGTGCAAAGCCTTTCAGGTTTTCCCAGAATTGCTTCTGCTTGTCCCGGGGTGTGAGTCCTTTGGCGCGATCCAGCAGAACCGCCTTTTGCCCCTGCAGAAAATTATCGTTGATCACCGCACTGATGATCCTCGCCAGCTTGGGCGAGAAGTAACTATTGGGGACGTATATTGTTTCATCCGCGTAACCCACCAGCGGCGTAGCGGCAAAGCTGTCACCCAATTTCTCGATGATCAACTTGGGTGATTTGACATGGGTTCGCGGTGCGGCCCCTGTTGTATATGCCAGAAAATCGAAGGGCAACTCAGCGCCTCGCTGAACGACTGCATTGACTGGAGAACCTTTACTGACTTTGACTTTTTCGACTGTCATCACGCCATTCAGCGGCAGCACATCGGGCAGGTCCGAACGCTTGATGATTTTCATCTGCGCCGGGAACACTTCGAAGTAGCTGATTTTTCCACCGTGCTCACAGCGTATCAGCGTGCCATATCCCCCCCGAGCCGCCGCCTGAAGCTCGCGTGTTTCATCCTCTTTTATCCTCCCGGTTTCTTCTCGCAAGGTGAACAGTTCGATGGTCCCCAGCTCAATACATTGGCGGTCTTGCAAAGGCAGTTCGGCGAACAGCAGTTGGGTTGGAGCGATAAACGCTTCAGAAAATCCGGCGAAATAGCTGTCCACGGAAGACGTTAAAAGCGTGTCGAGGTCTGGTAGTGCCTGGATTCTGGTTTCCCACACCCCTTGCGTCATCCCCATCCGGCTGGGTTGCCACCAATTTTCAGGGGTCAAGTCACCGGCCATGTACACCTCGACCAGATCGTGGGTGGTCCCTTTGGCGGCCTGGAGGTTCCAGCTGGCACCCAATAATTTTGACCAGAGTTTCATCGCCCCTATTTCGTGGTCACTGGCATCCGGAAATACCTTGCGTAACTCAATGATGGCCATGTCCCTGCGCGTTTGCAGCGGGCGGGAAAAGGTCTGCAATGCCTTGGCAATGTCAGTGCGCTGCCTGGCGAACATTTTGGCGGCGTATTCATAATCCCCGGGTGAATAGGATGACGTGTGCCTCTGTCGAATAACGCCGTTCATGACACCCCATGCCACTAAGATGTCGACACCGGCGCTCTGAAACAACAGGCGGCTTTCTTCGGTGGCTGGATCAAGCACTGCAAGCGCCATGAGCTGGTCGGCGGGCATCGCACGGGAACAGCCCTGATTCGTTGCTTCCACGATGGCAACGCCCAGGCGCAACGTCATCCAGTTGACCGTTCCCATGTGCAGTTTGCTACCGCCAGGCACGAGGAACTCCGGGGCAACCTCGGCCAGGAACAAGTGCGCCACCAGTGGTGCAGTCAGCGCGCTGACACCCTTGTCACTAATCAAATGATTTTCGATATCGGCACGTATCGCACCCAGTTCACGCCCTCTGTTGCTGGGCTGATAAACATCGTAACCGGCAATGTTTCCGGACTTGCCAGGCGCGTCGGGATCAACGCTCAGTTTTATCGCCGTGCACAGGAGCTGCTGGCAGTGCTCCATGGAAGCCGTTTGCCCTTCGGTGGCTCCGTACCAATTGAGTTTTTTGACCAATTGCTGTCCCCAAGCGTCGGCACCATACGTGTCGAAAATCTCAGCGAGCAAATGGTGGGCATTGTTTCGCCGCTGTTCGACTGAGGTGCCGGTGAGCGGATAAGTACCCAACGCGTGGAAGATTGACGGCGATCCGTCCAGAAGTACTTTGGACAACTCAATAATCTGAGTCTTTTCAGCGTTTGATAGCGTGACAGGCGCAGTATTAGCCAACGGCCAGTCTGCCCCATAGTTGCCTAACGGTGGGGATGGCGGCATTGACGTGTTCAGCCAACCAATGATGTTACGCACCTCTGCGACATTTTTGGGCGCATCAAAGCCTCTGAAACGGATGACTTGCAGCAGGTCAGCAGACGTACTGGAGTACAGTGCGCCGCCGGATGTTCTGGCCTGCTCAAACAACTTGTCGAGCGCTGCCTTTAACGCAGGCCGTGCGTTCACAGCGCCAGTCAGATCAACCCAGATCCCCTCGGAGAACACTTGGATTTTTCGCTCAGCGAGCCTGACAGGGAATAGGCTGCAGTCGATTTTCAGAGCCTGGCAAAGTTCGATCATCGCTGGCAACGCCAGTAAATCATGCAGGTGACGGCGTATTTCCTGGCTTGCCTGCTCAAGTGGTCTGCTGACAAAACCAGCCATGGTTTCCGACAAGGTAACGGGCGCGCTATCGGCCTTGTCCTTTACCACCCGTTCGAGGGCAGTGACCAACAGTGCGCACTCCTTGGCAACGTCAGCAATCTGTTTGACCTGTTCGATCGCTTTTTCCAGGCGCGCCTTTTTAGCGGTAGAGAACGCGGGCCACGCCGAAGTTTTCAATTGGCTGGCGATTTGTTGTGCGCTCACTGTCCGGGATGGCGGGTTTACCCCGTAAAACCCGAGCACAGTATCGCGAGGAATGGCGTTGGAGTCCGAACTCAAATGACACAACCCGAAATCGCCGGGGTCGAGCAATTTCAGGATCGGCAACAGTGATTTTGCCGCCGGCCACCACCCCGAATGATCCCACAGCCCGAATTCGTGGAGGGTGGTCAGGCCGTTTTTGGTGATGGACCCTGTCACCCGGTCGTGATGGATGCGCAGCGTTGGCAAGGCCAGGCCTTTGGCAGTGAAGAACTCCAGAAGCGCGTTGTCGTTCACGGCTTGCTTGTACAGTTCGACCGATGAGTGGATCAGCGTCCCCGCAGGGATCACCACTGGGGTGTTCCGATTGGACTCCAGCACTGTAAGGACGTCACTGTGCAACTGATGATCCGCGGTGGAGAGCGCGCCCGGATCATTCAACGTCTCCAACACCCACTCGGCGGCCCGTTTTGATCGTTGTGTACGTTCTGGCTCTGTCGTGCCCTCATCAATGAGTGGAGCAAGATCGTGGTGCTTGAAATAGTCATCCCGGGGGTGTTCGGCGACCTCGAGGATCAATTCAGCGCTGCTAATGTTCCGGTTCCATGGCACCGGCTGCAGCAACAAGCCGGCAACATCGTTCACCAATCGGGGATCCTCGTGAGGATCCTCAAAAGTCGAGTCGGCGATTCGCGCCCTGATAGCCTCGTCAACCGATGGCATTGCGCTCAGGGCGGTTTCCACTTCATTCAAGATGTCGCCACGCAGTCCGGCGTCTTGTTCCTGGATAAAGTGTGGACCACCGATAACTGCCCCGGCCCGGAGTTTGTGGAATTCATGGACAGCCGCATAAATTGTGGCCATCGCGATCGTTGCGGCGGCGCGTGGGTGCTGCCGGGCAATACCCGTCACGGAGTTCAACGTCGACACACCCATCGCGGACAGGTAACTGCCGACTGTCTGAAGCCATACGCCAAGATCGGAGTACAACGTATCGATGAAACGCTGCTGTTGTTCCAGCGGTTCGACTGTCGGCGCGTAAGGACTGTCCGGGTTGGCTACAGGTTCCGACTCATGAGGGAGGAAGGGTTTGAGCAGGTCTGGAAGCGCTCCAAACAGGGTGCGCAGCGGGACAAGTTCAGTCTGCTCGACTGCTTCGACGGGGTGCCAGCCGGTCAGCAAATGCATGGATTGCGTAAGTAATTCATCGATGTGCCGGGCAAACAGTTCGGCTTGCTCAAATGCTCCGACATAGAGTGATGCCACATTTTCCTGTGCATGTGGGCGGGGCCGTGTACCGTCCAAACGCACAGGCTGGGGGACATTGAAGGGTTGGCCTAGGACTGCGGCGTTTGCGACAGTCACATTAATCTGTGGCGAAACGGATGATGGGCTCCCGCTTTCATATTGCACTGGCGGTTGCGCCAGCTGAGCGGGCCGGCCAGGGAGAACGGGCCGCTCGGCCACGGGGACCTTCAGCTGCCGGGCATTGTCGACGACATTCAGCACATACAACAGTTTGGCCCACCCCCCTTGCGGTACAGGTGTTCCACGGACATCGATATGTTTGAAGAAGTCAGCATTCTGATTAATTGCTTCCAACGCCGAGAGCAGTGAAAAGCCATCCTCCTGCCCGGTGTCTGCAAGTGCTTTTCCAGCTTCGCTATTGACAGAAACGCCGCCCCGTTTAGCTTCCTCCTGAAACGCGATAATCGCCGTCGAAACTGCCGTCGACGCACTAGCCCACACCCCCGTTGCCGCAGTTTTGCCTGCCGACTTCGCACCATTGAACAATGCTTTACCCAAATCCATCACGGGCAACGCGCCCAGTGTATTGAGTGCCGAATTCGCCCGATTGACCCAATGCTGTACGCCGGCCGTCAGCCACGCAGGGTCTGTCCACTCGTTGAACAATGGCGGCACAGACTTCAGCTCGATATTTTGCCAGAGCGCCTGGACTGCCCGTTTGTGCCGGTCCGGGAAACGCTCACGTTGAGTGGTCTCATCCAGGCGTTGCAGAAATTCGCCCAATAAAAATCTGGTCTCTGCGGGTGATGGCCGGACAGTCAAAAACTCTTCCAGCTTGGTCAGCGTGCTTTCGATTCGCCCCTCACGCCATGGCCTGATTGACGACCGGCAGTCCCTGACGGTGGTGCGCAGGCATTGCCACTGAAGATCCGACAACAACTCACCATTGGCGATCAGCTCGTCTAATTGATGTCGCGATGAATTCCTGTGTAACTGTATAAATCCGAGAACACTGTCGGGGTTGGCGCTTGCGAACAATTCGAGACGTTCGCCGAATACCTCCCCCCAGCGGTCCGGCGGCAAATGGCAGATGACCTCGACAATGGCGCGCAGTCGCTCGACGGTCAGGTCGCCTTTGGGCTGAATCGAACGCATCATCGCCTCCACGAACAAGTCAGCCATCGAACGACCCACATCGGTTTGCAAAAGGCCGCTTTTCAAAACATCAAGCACCTCCTGTTCCGAAAGCCGCTGTGTCTTCAAGTGCTTTCTCAAGGAAGCCCAGGTTTTCTCAAGCGACATTTGATCGAAGACCAGTTCGCCAGGATACCCATCCCCCTTGCGATACACCGGAGGATAAAGGTCGTTCAACTCTGCTGAGAACGATGAATCGAACACCGGAAATCTGGCTCCGGGGAGCATCGTGCGTGTGGGGATGTTTTGCGCTTTGAGGAGTTGCTTGCTGACCCGGGTCGAATCAGGCGTGTCATTGCCTGAACGGAAGGAGAATGCAGAAGGCGTTGCATTGGAAGGGCCACACGGAGCGGGCATTGGAAATCTCTTGTTTCATGAGGTCACGGCGGCACGCTAGAACCTGTCCCGCCCCCTCACTATCAAATAACGCCCAAAGTCCGGTGCCCCTTCAAAGCACCTGAAACTTACAAAATCCGATACAACAATCGCTCGATCCGCACTCGACTCACCCGCTTGAGAAACTTGGCCACTGCCGCCGGGTAATCCGGCAGAGTTTCCAGATCCTGATACCGCTCGATACGCGTGGTGTGCTGGAAAATCTCCGCCAGCTCGCTGCGACGCGGCTGCAGCAACTCCCCTTTTGGGTCATCAATCAGCAACGCGTTTTCCAGGTCGAGGCGGAACGCTCGCGGGTTGAGGTTGTTGCCGGTCAGCAAGGTATAACGCTGATCGATCCACATGCCTTTGAGGTGATAGGTGTTGTCGCCGTCCTTCCACAGGTGCAGGTTCAACTGACCGCTGTCGACGCTGCGATGATGACGCTTGGCGAAACGGCGCAGGCTGATCTCGTAGAGGTAGGGCAATGCTGCGATCACCTTGAAAGGCTCGCTCGGCGGGATGTAGAAGTCGTTGGCGGTCTTGTCGCCGACCACGATGTCGATCTTCACGCCACGCGCCAATGCCCGATTGATTTCCCGGGTCACCGCCAATGGCAAGTTGAAGTACGGCGTGCAGATCGTCAGTTGATGCTGCGCGCTGGCGATCAATTCGCAGATCACCCGGCTCAACGGATTGTTCTTGCCCACCCCGAGCAACGGGCTGACCGACAAACCGTCCTTGGCAGTGCTGCCCATAGTGGTGTCGTACGTAGCGTGCTTGAGGCGGCTGCGCAGGTCGCCGATGTCATTGCGCAGGCTGCGGGTGGTCGGCAGGTTCGGCAGATCGAGGCGATGCACCGCTTTCGAGGCGACCAGGCCGTGCTGGACCAGGTGCTGCATCGAATCGGCCAGCGCGCTGCTCTGCAGCAGGTGATAACGGTCGTAGCGGTATTTGTCGAACTTGTGCAGGTAGACGTTGTTGAGACTGGCGCCGCTGTAGATCACGCAGTCATCAATCACGAAGCCTTTCAAATGCAGCACGCCGAACAGCTCGCGGGTCTGCACCGGCACGCCGTACACCGGTACAACGCTGTCGTGGGTGCGCGTGGTTTCCTGGTACCACGCCGAGTTGCCCGGCTGCTTGCCGGCTCCGATCAGGCCACGCTGGGCGCGCAACCAGTCGACGACCACCACCACGTCCAGTTCCGGACGCGCCAGTTTCGCGGCGTGCAAGGCATCGAGAATTTCCTGGCCGGCTTCATCCTGTTGCAGGTACAGCGCGACGATGTAGATGCGCTGGGTCGCTGCGGCGATTTTTTCCAGCAGGCAACGACGGAACTCGGCAGCGCCAGAGAGGATGGTGACGGCATCGGCGGTCAGCGGAAAACTGCGCAGTTTAGGCAGCAGAGAGCGTTTGAAAAGCGACGGCATAGGGCTCGCAATGGGTCGAATCCGGAGAGTTCGAGAGCTTACACCATGGATGGGCTTGGGTCTTGCTGGTGTCTGTGCTGCCCTCATCGCCAGCAGGCTAGCTGCCACATCTGAAATGCATTCCCCTGTGGGAGCGGGCCTGCAAGCGATAGCTATCCAATCAATAATAAAAAAGCCGCTTGACCAAGGAGAACGATCGTTCTACTGTTGGCCGCATGAACGAAATAACTAGCAACGACACACGCGACATCATTCTGGACGTCACCGAAAAGTTGATCTACAAAAGTGGCATCTCTGCCACCGGCATGGATCTTCTGGTGAAAACCGCCGGCGTCTCCAGAAAAAGCATTTACCGCTACTTCGCCAATAAGGAGGAGCTGACCGTCGCCGCCCTGCAACGGCGCGACGTGCGCTGGATGCACTGGTACAGGACCGCCGTCGACCAGGCCGAAACCCCGGCCGATCGCCTGCTCAACCTGTTTACCGTGCTCAAGACCTGGTTTGCCTCGGAAGGCTTCCGTGGCTGTGCCTTCATCAACACCAGCGGTGAAACCGGCGACCCGCAAGACCCGGTTCGCCTGGTCGCCAAAGAACACAAACAGAAGCTGCTCGACTACGTGCGCGAGCTCTGCACCGAACATGGCGCCAAAGACCCGGAGACGCAGGCCAGACAGCTGCTGATCCTGATCGACGGTGCCATTACCGTGGCGCTTGTCATGGGTGATCACAGTGCCGCCGATAATGCGCAATGCATGGCGCGAAAGTTATTGGACCTGTAACACTTAACCAAGCCCGACAACTTGCTTGAACTTTAATTTGATAGGGAGACTTTACATGTCTAACGCCGAAGTTCGTCCGCCATTGCCGCCCTTTACCCGTGAGTCCGCCATCGAAAAAATTCGCCTGGCCGAAGACGGCTGGAACTCCCGTGACCCGGAACGGGTGTCCCTCGCCTACACCCTGGACACCAAATGGCGTAACCGCGCCGAATTCGCCTACAACCGTGAAGAAGCCAAGGGTTTCCTGACCCGCAAATGGGCCAAGGAACTGGACTATCGGCTGATCAAGGAACTCTGGGCGTTCACCGGCAACCGCATCGCTGTGCGCTACGCCTATGAATGGCACGACGACTCGGGCAACTGGTTCCGTTCCTACGGCAACGAAAACTGGGAGTTCGACGAGAACGGCCTCATGGCCAACCGGTTCGCCTGCATCAACGACATGCCGATCAAGGAAAGCGACCGCAAGTTCCACTGGCCGCTGGGTCGTCGGCCGGATGATCACCCAGGGCTGTCCGATCTCGGTCTTTGAATTCACATAGATCAACTGTGAGCGGGCTCGCCCGCGATAGCGGAATGTCAGTCAGCCAATGTGTTGAATGTGACGCTGCCATCGCGGGCGAGCCTGCTTGTGTTCGCTGAACAGGCATTGGCGTAATGCGCGGATTGTCGGGGATTGGGCGATTAACGGGACTGAGCCGCCGTTTGTGTGGCAGATCGGGAATGGGCCCGACCGTAAAATCTGAATCCGAGCCTACAAGGAATTGGGGCAGCGCGGTCGCAGCAGAAGTTGGATGTAGGTAAGATATCGGCCCTTCCCCGCAGCCCTTTCCTGCACCCCGCCGAATAAGTCGATTCCATGCCTTTCGAACTCAGCGTTGATCTCTCCACCCTGGCCATTCTGGCCGTTGTCGCCTTCATAGCCGGTTTCATCGACGCCATTGCCGGCGGCGGCGGTCTGTTGACCACCCCGGCGCTGCTGACCGCCGGCTTGCCGCCGCATCTGGTGCTGGGCACCAACAAACTCAGTTCGACTTTCGGCTCGGCCACCGCCAGCTTCACCTTCTACCGGCGCAAGCTGTTCCATCCCCGGCAGTGGCTGCACGCCATTGTCGGCACGCTGGTCGGCGCGTTGACCGGTGCGGTGGTTGCGCATTACCTGCCCGCCGAATGGCTGAACAAGATGCTGCCGGTGATCGTGTTCGCCTGTGGCCTCTACCTGTTGTTTGGTGGCACGCCGAAAGCGCCGCTGGACAGCAACGCGCCGATCAAGAAAAAGTGGCAATCGACCCAAGGCTTCAGCCTGGGTTTCTACGACGGCGTGGCCGGCCCCGGCACCGGTGCGTTCTGGACCGTCAGCAGTATGCTGATGTACCCCATCGACCTGGTGAAGGCCAGCGGTGTGGCGCGCAGCATGAACTTCGTCAGCAACATTGCGGCGCTGTCGGTGTTCATCTTTTCCGGGCAAGTGGACTGGATCATCGGCCTATGCATGGGCCTGTCGGTGATGGTCGGTGCATTCTTCGGCGCCCGCTCCGCCATCAGTGGCGGAGCCAAATTCATTCGTCCGGTGTTCATCACCGTGGTGCTGGGCCTGACCGTGCGGCTAGCCTGGCAACACTGGTTCAGCGTGGCCTAGACGCCGCGCCACATAGACGTCGATCAGGTAACGGGCAATCGAGCGTGACGCCGGCAACGGCGGCAGCTCGTGCACGTTGAACCACTGGGCGTCCTCGATCTCGTCTTCCTGACAGACAATTTCGCCACCGGCGTACTCGGCGTGAAAGCCGAGCATCATCGAGTGCGGGAACGGCCAGCACTGGCTGCCCATGTACTGGATGTTCTTGACCTCGATCTGCACTTCCTCGCGAACCTCGCGAATCAGGCAATCTTCGGCCGACTCGCCCGGCTCGGCGAATCCGGCCAGCGTGCTGTAGACCCCGGTGACAAAACGCGGTGAACGCGCCAGCAGGACTTCATCGCCACGGGTAATCAGCACGATCATGCTCGGCGAAATGCGCGGGTAATAACGCAGGTCGCACGGTTCGCAGTACATCGCCCGCTCCCGGATGACTTGCTTCGTGGCCTGTCCGCAATTGCCGCAAAAGCGGTGCTCGCGGGCCCAGGTGCCGATTTGCGCGGCATACCCCAGCACCTTGTAAACGGCGTGATCACCGTCGAGCATGAACGCCCGCAGGCCTTTCCAGTTGCAGCCCGGCACTTCGCTGTGACTGCGCAGCTCCAGCAGATACACCGGCTCGCCATCCAGGTGGCCTATGCCATGTTCGGCAAGAATCGTCAGGTCCTGACGCTTGAGCCATTCGCGCGGGAACAGCGCGCCATTGTCGTCAAACAGGAAGCCTTCGGGGCTGCGCGCGACGGCCCAGCCGCCCGGTTGATCGGTGTCCAGTACTGCAGTGGTCCAGCGTGAAGTCATTTTTCAATCAATCCAGAAATTCGGGTTTCTGTTTGCTCATATGGGCGGCCATGGCCACGCGCAAATCGGTGGATTGCAGCATGGCGGCGTTCCAGGTGGCGACGTATTCGAGGCCGTCGTCGATGCGATGGTCACGCATGTAGCTGATCATCTCCTTGGTGCCGGTGACCGCAATCGGCGACTTGCTGGCGATGTCGCGGGCAATGCCCATGACGCCGTCGAGCAGGCTGGCGGTGTCGCTGTAGACGCGATTGACCAGACCGATAGTGCGCGCTTCCTCGGCGCCGAACGAGCGACCAGTGTAAGCCAGTTCACGCAGCATGCCGTCACCGATGATCCGCGGCAAGCGTTGCAATGTGCCAACGTCGGCGGCCATGCCGATGTCGATTTCCTTGATCGAGAATTGCGCATCTTCGGCGGCATAACGCATGTCGCAGGCGGCTATCAGATCGATCGCGCCACCCAGGCAGTAACCCTGAATCGCCGCCAGCACCGGCTTGCGGCAATTGTCGACGGCATTGAAGGAAGCTTGCAGTGCCAGAATCTTGCGCCGCAGCAGGCGGGCGTTGCGCCCCACGTCCTTGCCCAGCTCATTGGCCACGCCGGCCAGCATCATCAGGTCGATACCGGACGAGAAATGTTTGCCGGCGCCACTGAGCACCACCACCCGCACTTCGTCGGTGTCGTCGATCCACTGGAAGATCTCGATGATCTCGCTCCAGAACGCGGCATTCATCGAATTGATCTTCTCCGGACGATTGATCTGCACATGGGCAATTTTATCGGCCAGTTCGACGGTGAACGCAGTGTACTGAGACATGGCAGTGATCCTTTACCGGGCAAAAATGAGGCCCGAACTATAACAAGGCATGCCGTTCGGCAGTAAGGCAGCGGTTCGGCCAAAAGCGGGACTGCATGGCGCACCAGCGTAGTGCGCAGGCGTGACAGCACTCGCACATTCATGTGAACGCCAGGTTACCTTTTGGGGCTCGATCGCAAAAAAACGTGCACTTCGTCGGAGCGTTTGAACCCTTTTCATGCACGTCCGTACCTCATTGAACCGATTGTCGAACAATTTTGCCATCTGTGCTTCACCGCTCTAAGTTCTGGCCTAGACTCATTTTCGCGAGGCAAAACCGGTCGGTCACAAAGTGCAAAAATAATCGAAACTTTTGCTCTTCGTGGCCGGTCCTCTGAAAGGTAGGTGCGTTGCGACTGGTGCAATCCTTGCAGCGTCCACTCCAGCCAATCTGCTTCAACGCATGGGTCGCGTTTGCTGCCCAGTGCGTCGCGCGTTTGCGCCCGGCCACAGGAATTGGCCACGAAACACCGTTTGCCAGACCTGAGAATTAGATCAACAACACGGGAGATTCATATGATCAGTGCGGCTTTAGACATTCAGGGAGAACGTGCTCATCAGCAGGTCGGCGATACGAGCGCCGTGAGCGCCCCAAGTGCCAAATCGATCAACGTCCCGAGCACCAAGACGCTGATACCGGTGGCCAGTCAGAACCCCAATCGAAAGAAAGTGTTGTTCGTGACCTCGGAAATCGCCGACCTGGTGAAGACCGGCGGTCTGGGCGACGTCTCGGCAGCACTGCCCCGGGCCATGGCGCTATTGCACGATGTGCGTGTGCTGATCCCCGGCTACCCGCAAGTGCTGCACAGCGAAAACCCGATTCACATTATTGGCGAGCTCGGTGGTCATGCCGCATTGCCACCCTGCAAGATCGGGCGCATGGACATGCCCGACGGCCTGGTCATTTACGTGTTGATCTGCCCGGAACTCTACGAGCGCGAAGGGTCTCCCTACGGCGCCAACAACGGTCGTGACTGGCCGGACAACCATATCCGCTTCGCCCGCCTGGGCCTGGCCGCTGCCGATATCGCTGCCAACCTTGCCCAAATTCACTGGTGCCCGGACCTGGTGCACGCCCATGACTGGCCTGCCGGCCTGGCGCCTGCCTACATGCACTGGCGTGGGCAACGCACCCCGACGCTGTTCACCATTCACAACCTCGCCTACCAGGGCGTGACCAGTCTTGGGTCGTGCCCGGAACTGGGCATTCCCGCACATGCTCTGCAACAGGAAGGCATGGAGTTCTACGGCAAGATGTCGTTCCTCAAGGCCGGCATGGCCTATTCGAGCCACATCACCACTGTCAGCGCCACCTATGCCCAGGAAATCACCACCCCGGCCTTCGGCTGCGGTCTCGACGGTTTTCTTGCCGCCAAGACCCAGCAAGGTCTGCTCAGCGGCATTCCCAATGGCATTGATGAAAGCTGGGACGCCGCCACCGACTCGCACCTGTTCCGCCCGTTCAGCATCGGTGACTGGGAAGGCAAAGCGGTCAATGCGGCGCACGTGCGCGACCTGTTTGGCCTGGACGATTCAGAAGGTCCGCTGTTCGCCGTGGTCTCGCGCCTGGTGTACCAGAAAGGCCTGGACCTGACCGAAGCCGTGTCCGAGTACATCGTCCAATCGGGTGGCCAGATCGCGATCATCGGTCGCGGCGAGCCGGAAGAAGAACAAGCCATGCGCGAACTGGCCCTGCGTTTCCCCGGGCAAATCGGTGTACGCATCGGCTTCAACGAAACCGACGCCCGCCGTATGTTCGCCGGCAGCGATTTCCTGCTGATGCCATCGCGTTATGAACCGTGCGGCCTCAGCCAGATGTACGCCCAGCGCTTCGGCTCGTTGCCGGTGGCCCGTAACACCGGCGGCCTGGCCGACACCATCGAAAACGGCGTGACCGGTTTCCTGTTCGACGAATCCACCGTCGAGAGTTATCAGGAAGCGTTGAGCCGGGCTTTCAAGGTGTTTGCCTTTCCCGACCTGCTCAATGCCATGCGTTGCCGCGCCATGGCTGCGCCGTTCAATTGGTGCAAAGCGGTCGAACCCTACGCAGAACTCTACGAACAGCTGGTCGCCAAGGCGCTGGGGAAATCGAACAGACAGTAAGAGGTTTTTGAACAATGCCGTTACGGACCCTTGAGACCTGGCCCCACGGCGCAATCATGCTGGACGCAGAACACACGCGTTTTGCCTTGTGGGCGCCAGATGCGTTTTTTGTCAGTGTCGAACTGGAAGATGGACAATCCTTGCCGCTACTGCCTCAGGCCGATGGCTGGTTCGTGATCAAGGCGCGTTGCCCCGCAGGTACGCGTTATCGCTACAACATAGACGGTGAGATTGAAGTCCCCGACCCCGCCTCCCGCGCGCAGGCCGGCGACATTCACCTGCACAGCGTGGTGGTCGATCCCCTCGCCTACACCTGGCAACACAGCGCCTGGCTGGGACGGCCATGGAACGAGGCGGTGATCTACGAGTTGCATGTCGGTGCGCTGGGCGGCTTCAGCGCAGTCGAACAGCACCTCGAGCGCCTCGCGGCGTTGGGCATTACGGCCATCGAGCTGATGCCTATCGCACAATTTCCCGGTGAACGGAACTGGGGCTATGACGGGGTGCTGCCCTACGCGCCCCAGGCGTCCTATGGCACCCCTGAACAACTCAAGCACCTGATCGACACCGCCCACGGCCATGGCCTCGCGGTGATCCTCGACGTGGTCTACAACCATTTCGGCCCGGATGGCAATTACCTGCATCGCTACGCCAAGGGCTTCTTCAACGAAGACAAGCACACGCCCTGGGGCGCGGCCATCGATTTCCGGCGGCGCGAGGTGCGTGATTTCTTCATCGACAATGCGTTGATGTGGTTGCTGGAATACCGCTTTGACGGTTTGCGCTTCGATGCGGTGCACGCCATCGAAAGCCCGGACTTTCTTCAGGAGCTGGCACAACGGATTCGCCAGCAGACCGATCCGGTGCGGCATGTGTGGTTGACGGTCGAGAACGAGCACAACCAGGCCAGCCTGCTGCAGGAAGGCTTCGACGCGCAGTGGAACGACGACGGCCACAACGCGTTGCACGTCCTGCTGACTGGTGAAACCGATGCCTATTACGCCGACTACGCGGACAATCCCACAGAGAAACTGGCTCGTTGCCTGAGTCAGGGTTTCGTGTTCCAGGGCCACACCAACCGACACGGTGAAGCGCGGGGCGAGCCCAGCGGGCACCTGCCCCCCAGCGCGTTCGTGTTGTTTTTGCAGAACCATGACCAGATCGGCAATCGTGCGTTCGGTGAACGTCTGCCGCAACTGGCCCACCCCGACGCGCTGAAAGCCGCGACCGCACTGTTGCTGTTGTCGCCGATGATCCCGCTGATGTTCATGGGCGACGAGTTCGCCGCCGAGCAACCGTTCCTGTTCTTCACCAGCCATCACGGCGAGCTCGCGGAACTGGTCCGTGAAGGCCGACGTAACGAGTTTGCCGCGTTTGATGCGTTTGCCGATCCGGAGAAACGTGAACGGATTCCCGACCCGAATGCACAGCAGACCTTCGAAGACTCTCGCCCCTGCCTGACGGCCAGTCGAGACTCCGCCATGTACCAGCTGTATTGCCAACTGTTGAAAATCCGCCATGAGCGGATCGTGCCGCACGTGTCCGGCGCCCATCCACTGGGCGCCGATGTGCTGGCCGAAGGCGCCGTCACGGCGCGCTGGCAACTGGGCGATGGCAGCCTGCTGCGCATTGACCTGAACCTCAGCGGCAAGCCAGTGGTCCACTCCCCACAGGCCGGCAATGCGTTGTTGTTCGAACACCCGCCGGAGTCCGCCGACCTGTTGGATCAGGGCACCCTTGCCCCATATTGCGCGCTAGTCAGCCTCACGGCCGCGGCCCCTTTGCTACCCCCGGATGGAGAGCGCCAATGAGCGATGCGCAACTGGAAATACTGGCCGGCCGAGCTGGCCTGGCGGTCGACTGGATCGACGCCAACGGCCGCCCACAGAAAGTCGCCCCATCAGTGTTACGTAACGTCCTGACCGGACTCGGCCACCCGGCCGGCACCGCCCAGGAAATCGACGCCAGCCTGCTCGAATTGCAGCAGGTGCAACAGACCCGGCATTTGCCGCCGCTGTTGACCGCAGACTTTGGCGTGGGCCTCAACCTGGCGCATTACTTCGAGCCGCAGACACCCTGCGAGATCCACCTTGAAGATGGTTCGCGGCTCAGCCTGAAACTGGATGCCGAGGCGATATTACCCGGTCTGATCCCGGTCGGTTACCAGCACGTCAGCATTGACGGGCAGTCCTTTACGCTGGCCGTGGCACCGTCGCGCTGCTACAGCGTCGGCGACGCCGTCGACAGTCCGATCCCCCGCGCCTGGGGCCTCAGCGTGCAGCTGTATTCGCTGCGCCGTCCCGGCGATGGCGGTTTCGGCGATACCCAGGCCCTCGAGGATCTCGCCCGGGTGGCCGGTGAACGGGGCGCCGAAGCCTTGGCGATCAGTCCGCTGCACGCGATGTTCAGCAACGACACCCAGCGCTACAGTCCCTATTCGCCGTCCAGCCGTTTGTTTCTCAACAGCCTGTACGCCGCGCCCGGTGCGATCCTTGGTGAGCGCGCAATGCGCACAGCGATAGATGCCACCGGGCTCGCCGCTGAACTCAAGCACCTCGAGGCGCTGCCACTGGTTGACTGGCCCGTCGCGGCCGAAGCCAAGCACCGTCTGTTGCAAGCGCTGTACGAAGGCTTTGTCCAGGGCGAACACCCGCTGCATGAAGACTTCAGCAGTTTCCGCCACGCTGCCGGCGAAGCCCTGGAAAACCACTGTCGCTTCGAAGCCATTCAGGAAGCCCGCGCAGCCAAGGGTGAAAACCTCGACTGGCGCGAATGGCCCGAGCAATGGCGCGATCCGCGTAGCGCGGCGCTGGCTGACTTCGCCGAAGAGAATGCCGGGCGCATCGGCTTC
The DNA here is from genome assembly GCF_949767185.1 of Pseudomonas sp. IT-P100. Taxonomy (NCBI): domain Bacteria; kingdom Pseudomonadati; phylum Pseudomonadota; class Gammaproteobacteria; order Pseudomonadales; family Pseudomonadaceae; genus Pseudomonas; species Pseudomonas sp. IT-P100. Next base: position 19,247 of record NZ_CATKQK010000017.1, on the reverse strand, counting down.
TTTGCCTTCTGCCAATGGCTGATCACCCGCTGCCTGGAGCGCGCACAAACCGCCGCCCGCAGTAGCGGCATGAGCATTGGCTTGATCGCTGACCTGGCGGTGGGTGCCGACGGCGGCGGCAGCCAGGCCTGGAGTCGCCAGGATGAATTGCTCGCCTCCCTGACCGTGGGTGCGCCACCCGACATCCTCAACCGCACCGGCCAGGGCTGGGGAATTTCCGCGTTCTCGCCCGAAGGCCTGGTACGCAATGGCTTTCGCGCCTTTATCGAAATGCTCCGGGCCAATTTCGCCCACGCGGGCGGTCTGCGCATCGATCACGTCATGGGGCTGCAACGGTTGTGGGTGATCCCCAACGGCGCCTCACCCGCTGACGGTGCTTATCTCTATTACCCGGTTGACGACCTGTTGCGCCTTCTGACCCTGGAATCCCATCGGCATCAGGCCATCGTCCTGGGCGAGGATCTCGGGACGGTACCGGACGGTCTGCGGGAAAAACTCATCGCCCGCTCGATCCTCGGCATGCGCGTGATGCTGTTCGAACAGGACAACGCTCGCTTCAAACCGATTCTCGACTGGCCGGACAACGCCTTGGCGACCACCAGCACCCATGACTTGCCGACGCTCAATGGCTGGTGGCATGGCCGCGACATCGACTGGAACGCTCGACTGGGGCTGGTCGATGCCCAAGGTGAAATCGAGTGGCGCCATCATCGCGAACGGGAGCGCGAAGGCCTGCGGCGGGTGTTGAGCGAAGACCCGCAGAACTTCCGCGAGGAGTCCCACGAAACCGATCAGGTACTCGACGCCGCCATTCGTTTCCTCGGCCATACCCGCGCTCCGCTGGTGTTGCTGCCGCTGGAGGATGCCCTGGGCATCGAACAGCAGGCCAACCTGCCCGGCACCATCGATACGCATCCCAATTGGTCGCGACGTTTGCCCGGCGACAGCGAAGCATTGCTCAATGACCCGGACGCCGCCAGGCGTCTGGAACTGCTCGCTTGCGCGCGACTTCAGGCCGCCGAGCGTGACCGATGAATCCGCCACGTACCCAACCGCTGCGGGCGACCTTGCGACTGCAGTTTCATAAAGGCTTCACGCTCGACGATGCGGTGCCGCTGGTGCCCTATTTCGCCAGCCTCGGCATCAGCCATGTCTACGCATCGCCGCTGCTGAGCGCCCGCGCCGGCTCCATGCATGGTTATGACGTGGTGGACCCGACCACGGTCAATCCTGAACTGGGCGGCGAAGCGGCATTGCGCCGGCTGGTCAGCGCGTTGCGTGCACAGGACATGGGGCTGATCCTCGACATCGTCTCCAACCACATGGCGGTCGGCGGCGGTGACAACCCCTGGTGGCTGGACTTGCTGGAATGGGGACGCCTGAGCCCCTATGGCGAGTTCTTCGACATCCAGTGGCATTCGCCCGATCCGTTGATGGAAGGCCAGCTGTTGTTGCCCTTCCTCGGCAGCGATTACGGCGTTGCGTTGCAGGACGGCACCCTGCCCTTGCGTTTCGATGCGCAGCATGGCGCGTTTTACGTTGAGCATTACGATCATCACTTCCCGATTTGCCCGATGAATTTTGGCGAACTGCTGAAAGCGGATGACGAGCAACTCAAATCACTGGCCGACCGCTTCAGCACCTTGAGTTATCAGAACGACGCCCACCGTCTGGCGATGCCGTTGAAAGACGAGCTGCGTGAACTCGCCAGCGACCCGGCCGTGCTGCACATCATTGAACAGAACCTGAAAGCCTACGATTCGCTCACGCCCGACGGCTTCCAGCGTCTGCATCAGTTACTGGAGCGCCAGAGCTATCGCCTCGCCAGTTGGCGTACGGCAGCGGACGACATCAACTGGCGGCGCTTTTTCGATGTCAACGAACTGGGCGGCCTGCGCGTGGAGCGTCCGGCGGTGTTCGAAGCGACCCACGCGAAAATCTTCGAACTGGTGGCTGAAGGCTTGATCGACGGTCTGCGCATCGACCACATCGACGGCCTCGCCGACCCGCGTGGTTACTGCCGCAAACTGCGCCGGCGGGTCGACAGCCTGGCACCGGATCGGCACTTGCCGATCTACGTCGAGAAGATCCTTGGCGAGGGGGAAACCCTGCACCGTGACTGGTCGGTGGATGGCACCACGGGTTACGAATTCATGAACCAGTTGTCATTGCTGCAACATGACCCGGAGGGCGCACAAACCCTGAGCGAGTTGTGGAGTCGCTACAGCGAACGGCCCGCCGACTTCCGTCAGGAAGCCCAACTGGCGCGCCAGCAGATCCTCAACGGTTCCCTCGCCGGTGATTTCGAAAGTGTCGCCCAGGCCCTGTTGCAAGTGGCCCGGGATGACCTGATGACCCGCGACCTGACCCTCGGCGCGATTCGCCGGGCATTGCAGGAACTGATCGTGCACTTTCCGGTGTATCGCACTTACATCAGTCCCCGTGGGCGCTCCGCGCAGGATGATGTGTTTTTCCAGCAAGCCTTGGACGGTGCGCGGCAAACCCTCGGTGAGGCCGATTGGCCCGTGCTTGATTGCCTGGCCCGATGGCTGGGGGGTGAACCGTGGCGCAAGCGTCCGGTGGGCCGTCCGCGCAAGATGCTCAAGCATGCCTGCGTACGCTTTCAGCAGTTGACCTCGCCGGCGGCGGCGAAGGCCGTGGAAGACACCGCGTTCTATCGCTCGGCAGTTCTGCTGTCGCGCAATGATGTGGGGTTCAGCACCGAGCAGTTCAGCGCGCCGGTGGCCGACTTCCATGCCGCGTGCCTCAATCGCCTCGAAGAATTCCCCGATAACCTGTTGGCCACTGCGACCCACGACCACAAACGCGGCGAAGACACCCGCGCCAGGCTGGCGGTGTTGAGCGAGCGCAGCGCGTGGTTCGCCTGGCAGGTGCCGCTCTGGCAAACACTGGCCCGGCCGCTGCGCGACGACGACCAGATGCCGTCCGCCGGCGATGAGCTGATCCTGTATCAGGCGCTCCTTGGCAGCTGGCCACTGGATCTGCGCAATGACGATAAAGCCGCGTTCGAGCACTACACTCAACGTGTGTGGCAGTGGCAACAGAAAGCCTTGCGCGAAGCCAAGTTGCAAAGCAGCTGGAGCGCGCCGAACGACGCTTACGAAAACGCAGCTCACCAATTCCTCGAACGCCTGCTACTCAGCCCTGAAGGTGAACGGCTGCGCGCAGCCCTCGGTAATGCGGCGATGTCGATTGCTGCACCCGGTGCACTCAACGGCTTGGCGCAAACCTTGCTGCGCATGACCGTGCCGGGCATTCCGGACCTTTATCAAGGCAACGAGTACTGGGACTTCTCGCTGGTAGACCCGGACAACCGCCGCCCGGTGGATTACGCCAGTCGCCACCAGGCCATGCAGCGTCCGCAGGACGTGCCTGACCTGCTGGCGAGCTGGCGGAACGGGCACATCAAACAAACCCTGATTGCGCGCACGTTGAACCTGCGCGCCGAGCATCCCGAGCTGTTTCAGCGAGGGTCGTATCAAGCCCTGGAAGTGGTCGGCAGCGAGGCGCACCGGGTGCTGGCATTTGCGCGTTCGTACAACCAGAAGCGGGCCATCGTGATCGTACCGATACGTTGTGCGGGCCTGCTGGAAAACAGTGCCGAACCCAAGGTCGGCGCGCAGCTGTGGGGCGATACGCGGGTCAAATTACCGTTCACCACCCCTGACGACAATCTGAAGGGACTTTTTTCCAGCGTCACAGTCACAGAACACAAGGAGCTGATGATTGGCGCCGCGCTGGGGGATTTCCCGGTCAATCTCTTTATCCAAAACCTTGAGTTCAGTTCAGGAGCATAGCGATGAGCACCGACGAAAAACGCATCCGCGAATTTGCCTATCAGATCTGGGAATCGGAAGGGAAACCCGAGGGCGAGGAAGTTCGTCATTGGGAGATGGCTCGCAAGCTGGCGGAAGCTGAAGCCCTGGCGCCGAAGAAGTCACCGAAAGCCGCCGGGAGCAAAGCCGCCACCGTCAAACCGGCAGTCAAAGCGGATGGCAAGCTCAACGGGCAGGCCGATGGCAAGGCTGCGGCATCGAAAGCCAAGGGCAAACCGGCCGCGGCGGCTGCGAAAGTAACGCCGCCGGGTGAAAAAATGGCCGAGAAAAAACCGCGTGCCACGAAAAAACCACCCGCGGTTTGACGCTTCACTTCGTTTGCACTTGATTGAACTCGTGGCGAGCCCGCTCGCCACCGTGGGCGCGTTCGCCCACGAAAACACGAAAAATTGAGCAGGAGCGAGGCTTGCCCGCGAAGGCGGTGTTTCAGTCAACACTTGAATGGTCTGACTCACCGCCCACGTGGGCAAGCCGCGCTCCTGCAAAGAACTCCCATTTTTGCAGGAGCACCTATGACCAGTCCGAAAAAATCCGCGCCAGCACCTCAAGCCGAGGCCTCGCGAATCCGTGAAGGCTTGCCCTTCCCGCTGGGCGCCACCTGGGATGGTCTGGGGGTCAACTTTGCGTTGTTTTCCGCCAACGCGACCAAGGTCGAACTGTGCATTTTCGATGACGCCGGCGAAGTCGAACTGGAACGCATCGAACTGCCGGAATACACCGACGAGATTTACCACGGTTACCTGCCCGACGCCCATCCGGGGCTGATCTACGGTTACCGGGTCTACGGTGCCTATGATCCGGCCAACGGTCATCGCTTCAATCACAACAAACTGCTGATTGATCCTTATGCCAAACAACTGGTCGGCCAGCTGAAATGGTCCGAGGCGCTGTTCGGCTACACCATCGGCCATCCCGACGCCGACCTCAGTTTCGACGAACGCGACAGCGCGCCGTTCGTGCCCAAATGCAAGGTCATCGACCCGGCGCACACCTGGGGTCACGACCATCGCGTCAGCGTGCCGTGGGACAAGACGATCATTTATGAGACCCACGTGCGCGGCATCAGCATGCGGCACCCTTCCGTCCCCGAGAACGTGCGTGGCACCTTCGCCGGGTTGATGGTCGATGATGTGCTGGAACACATCCGCAAACTCGGTGTGTCGAGCGTGGAATTGCTGCCGATTCACGCATTTGTGAATGACCAGCATTTGTTGCACAAGGGCATGACCAATTACTGGGGCTACAACAGCATCGCGTTTTTTGCCCCGGACCCGCGCTACCTGGCCAGCGGCAAGATCGCCGAGTTCAAGGAGATGGTCGCGCACCTGCACGAAGCCAATCTCGAAGTGATTCTCGACGTGGTCTACAACCACACCGCCGAGGGCAACGAACAAGGCCCGACCCTGTCGATGCGCGGCATCGACAACGCCTCGTACTATCGCTTGATGCCCGACGACAAGCGCTTCTACATCAACGATTCCGGCACCGGCAACACCCTGGACCTGAGTCACCCGTGCGTGCTGCAAATGGTTACCGACTCTCTGCGTTACTGGGCCACGGAAATGCACGTGGACGGTTTCCGTTTCGACCTGGCGACCATTCTCGGTCGCTATCACGATGGCTTCGACGAGCGTCACAGCTTCCTCGTTGCCTGCCGACAGGACCCGGTGCTGCGCCAGGTGAAAATGATTGCCGAGCCGTGGGACTGTGGTCCCGGTGGTTATCAGGTCGGCGGCTTTCCGCCAGGTTGGGTCGAATGGAACGACAAATTTCGCGACACCGTGCGTGCATTCTGGAAAGGCGATGACGGTCAACTGGCTGACTTCGCCAGTCGTATGACGGCTTCGGGCGAAATGTTCAACCAGCGTGGCCGCCGGCCGTATGCGTCGATGAACTTCATCACCGCCCACGACGGTTTCACCCTCAATGACCTGGTGTCGTACAACGACAAACACAACGAAGCCAACGACGAGAACAACCAGGACGGCAGCAACAACAACCTGTCCTGGAACCACGGCGTCGAAGGCCCGACCGACGACCCTGAAATCAACGCACTGCGCCAGCGGCAGATGCGCAATTTCTTCGCCACGCTGCTGCTGTCCCAGGGCACGCCAATGCTGGTGGCCGGTGACGAGTTTGCCCGCACTCAAGAGGGCAACAACAACGCTTATTGCCAGGACAGCGAGATCGGCTGGGTCAATTGGGACCTGAGCGAAGACGGCAAGGCCCTGCTGAAGTTCGTCAAACGCCTGATCAAGTTGCGCCTGACCTACCCGATCCTGCGTCGCGGACGATTCCTGGTGGGCAATTACAACGAGGACATCGGCGTCAAGGACGTCACCTGGCTCGCACCGGACGGCAGCGAGATGAGCATTGAGCAATGGGAAGACGCGCACGGCAAATGCCTGGGCATGTTGCTTGATGGTCGCGCACAGGAAACCGGGATCCGCCGCAAGGGCGGTGACGCGACCTTGCTGCTGGTGGTCAACGCCCACCATGACATCGTCAACTTCACCTTGCCCGAAGTCCCGGACGGCGGTTTCTGGACCTGCATGGTCGACACCAACCAACCGTCGATTCGTGGTCAGGAACGCTTCGAGTTCGGTCACGAATATTCCGTCACCGGCCGTTCGCTGCTGTTGTTCGAATTGCAGCATGAGGAAGAAGAGTGAAATGGACCTACAGGCTTTTCTTCAGCGACAGTCAGCGGACTACGCCGATACACGGGCGCTAGGCCGGTGCCTGCGGGAGCTGGTCGAGGCCGGTCTCGATCAGCTTCCGCTGCCGGGCAGCGGCCGGACGCTGGAGCGCTTTCAGCGTCTGGCCGAGGTCGGCGGGCATGATCTGGGGTTGTGCAAGTTGTACGAAGGTCATACCGATGCCCTGGCGATCATTCAGCAACTCGGCGGTTCGCCCACGCCTTCCAGCACTTGGGGAATGTGGGCCGCCGAGCCGCCGGACGCCCGGGTGCGGGTCAGCCCTCAAGGCCAGGTGGTTGCGCTGAACGGGCGAAAGGCCTGGTGCTCAGGCGCGGCGGTGTTGAGCCACGCGTTGCTGACGGCGTGGGACGAACAGGAGCGCCAGCAACTGGTCGCAGTGGCGCTGGATCAGCCCGGCGTAACCGTCACCGATCAAGGCTGGCAAGCGCTGGGCATGGGCGCCACCGGCAGCGTCGAAGTGCTGTTCGACGGTGCCGAGGCGCAGGCCATCGGCAACCCCGGCGACTACCTGCAACGCCCGGGTTTCTGGCAAGGCGGGATCGGCATTGCGGCGTGCTGGTACGGCGCGGCGCAGAGTCTCGCCGAACGCCTGCGCAGTCACTGCGGCCATCGCGAAGAACCCCACGCCCTCGCCCACCTTGGCGCCGTCGACAGCGCGCTGCACGCCGCGGCAACGGTATTGCGATTCAGCGCGTTGAGCATCGATGCCGCCCCACAGGAAAACGCCGAACGCCTCGCTCGCCGCGCCCGTGCGGTGGTTGAGAATGCCGTCGAACAGGTGATCCTGCACGTCGGCCACGCCCTCGGCGCCGGCCCTTATTGCAAGGACCGGCAATTCGCCCGACTGATCGCCGACCTGCCGGTGTTCCTGCGCCAAAGCCACGCCGAACGCGACCTCGCCGCGCTCGGCCAGCACATCATCAAGGGAACATGGACGTTATGAAAACCAATCCCATCGTCGGTCAGGGCACACCCTTGCACCTGTGGCAAACCTCCAGCCACCTGGCACAAATGCCGGTGATCGACATTCTCGACCTGGTGCCCGAAGGTTCCCGGGCCGTGATCGTGGCCCCGCACCCGGACGACGAAGTGCTCGGCTGCGGCGGTTTCCTGCAATTGCTCGCCGCCGCTCAGCGGCCGTTGCAACTGATCTCGGTCACCGATGGCAGTGCCAGCCACCCCGGCTCCCGGCGCTGGCCGGTCGAGCGCTTGAGCGCGGTCCGTCCGCAAGAATCCGTTGAAGCGTTGCGTCGACTCGGTCTGCCGTTACACAGCCTTAAATGGCTGCGCGGCGGGTTTGCCGACAGTCAGGTGGCAGCGCGGGAAACGCAATTGGCTGAATTCATCGAGCGTCACCTGCGCCCCAACGACGTGGTCTTCACCACATGGCGCGAAGACGGCCATTGCGACCATGAAGCAGTCGGGCGTGCCAGTGCCGCAGCGGCGAAACGCGTCGGGGCAACGGTGCATGAACTGCCCGTCTGGACCTGGCATTGGGCAACCCCTGAAGACAGTCTGGTGCCGTGGCAGCGTGCGCGAAAAATCCTCCTGGCCCCGCCGCTGGTCGCGCGCAAGCGTCATGCCATCCATGCCTTCGCCAGCCAACTGGAAGGCGACCCGAATATCGGCTTGCCGCCGGTGCTGGCACCGTACGTGCTTGATCGTTTGCTGCAACCGTTCGAAGTGGTGTTTCTATGAGCGTCGAGGATCGCTACTTCGACGGGTTGTTCGCCGGTAGCGACGATCCCTGGGCGTTTCGTCAGCGCTGGTACGAACAGCGCAAGCGCGCGATCACCCTCGCCGCGTTGCCCCGCCCCCGCTACCGCTCCATCTTCGAACCCGGTTGCGCCAACGGTGAACTGAGCGCCGGGCTGGCCACACGTTGCGACCGTCTGTTGTGTTGCGACACCGCAGCCGCCGCCGTGACGCTGGCCAGAACGCGCCTGAGTCTGTTCGACCACGCTGAAGTGCGCCAAAGCCGCTTGCCCGGCGACTGGCCGAACGAGCAGTTCGACCTGATCGTGCTCAGTGAAGTCGGTTACTACCTGGACGCCGGTGACCTCAATCAACTCATCAAACAGGCGACACAGTCACTGACTGCCGACGGCCAACTGCTGGCCTGCCACTGGCGCCCGCCGATCGATGGTTGCCCGCTCAATGCCCGGCAGGTCCATGACTTGCTGCACGAGCATTTGCATCTGCCACGCCTGGTCTTGCATCAGGAAGCCGATTTCCTGTTGGAACTCTGGAGCCGCGAACCGCGCTCCGTGGCGGCGCTGGAGGGCTTGCGATGATTGGCATTCTGATCCCGGCGCACAACGAAGAAGCCTTGCTCGAAGACTGCCTGCAAGCCGCGCTGGGTGCCGCGCAACATGAACTGCTGGACGGTGAGGCGGTCGAGGTGCTGGTGGTGCTCGACAGTTGCACCGATCGCTCGTCCGACATCGTCGGCAACTACCCGGTGCACTGCCTGGAAATCAATGCACGCAATGTTGGCCAGGCCCGCGCTGCGGGTGCGCGGTTTTTGCTGGATCGCGGGGCGCGCTGGATTTCCTGCTCCGACGCCGACAGTCGCGTCGCCCACGACTGGTTGGTGGCGCAACTGTCGCTGGAGGTGGATGCGGTGTGCGGCACGGTGACCGTAGAAACCTGGGATGAATCCTTCAGTGAATCGGCACAGATTCGCTATCACCAGCACTATCAGAACCGTGAAGGACACCGGCACATTCACGGCGCCAATCTCGGCATCAGCGCCGAGGCCTACCGGCTCGCCGGCGGTTTCGAACCCCTGGCATGCGACGAAGACGTGCAACTGGTGCGGCAACTCGAACGCTGCGGCGCGACAATTGCCTGGAGTCATCGGCCCCAGGTACTCACCAGTGCCCGACTGGACAGCCGGGCCCGGGGTGGCTTCGGTGACTACTTGCGCGACCTGGTGCAGACCGGATGAAAAGCCGAGCGGATCAAACTCGACGCGACGAATAGCCGATCTTGAGCAATACTCTGCTCGCTGCAATCCAGGGTTCGGAGCGCGGCACTTTGCTATCAACGTGAACAAGGACGTAGCCCGATGAAATCCGTTTCCATCAGCGACAGCAGTCCGTCAGCGCAAGTCTGGAACAGCGCTCTTCAGCTGGACAATGTTCCGGTCATCAACACTCAGACCCTGGTCCCTGCTGGCGCGCGCGCCGTGGTGATCGCGCCGCATCCCGGTGACGAAGTCGTGACCTGCGGCGGTCTCCTGCAATTACTCAGTACCCTTGGCCATCCCCTGCAATTGATCTCGATCACCGACGGCAGCGCCAGTCATCCGGGGTCGCAGCAGTGGTCGGAGAAACGCCTCAGCGTGTTCCGCCCCCAGGAAAGCGTCGAAGCCCTGCGCCGGCTCGGGTTGCCGATGCACAGCCTGAAGTGGATTCGCGGCGGTTTTACCGACAACGCCCTGGCCGAGCGCGAGCTTCAATTGACCCAGTTCATTACCCGCTACCTGCGGCCTGGCGATGTGGTGTTCACCACCTGGTGCGAGGACGGCAATGTCGACCATGAAACCGTCGGCCGCGCCAGCGCCAAAGCCGCAGCCTCCGTCGGTGCGGCGTTCAACGAAATGCCCGTCTGGGCCTGGCATTGGCCATCGCGTGACAGTGGATTGATCCCCTGGCACCGCGCACGCAAGGTCCGCCTCGATACCTGGACCGTTGCGCGCAAAAGCCACGCCACCCATGCTTACGCCAGTCAGCTCGACGGTGAACCGGCCATCGGTATCCCCCCGCTGCTGCCACCGGTGCTGCTTGAGCGGATGCGGTTGCCGTATGAAATCGTGTTCGTCTGAACGACACCGATCCCACGGGGAAGGCGTTACATTCGGACTGAACTGCCCGCGCCGGTTTCAGTCGCATACATAGGCAACCCTGATTCAGAGGAGTGAACGTGACCAATGATTCCAAGCCGCAGGCCGTCGACTCGGTGCCATTGAACACGCCCCCGGCAATTCATCGATTGCGGGTGTTGACGGTCAACACCCACAAGGGGTTTACCGCGCTCAACCGACGCTTCATTCTTCCGGAACTGCGTGAGGCGGTACGCAGTACTTCCGCGGACCTGGTGTTCCTGCAGGAAGTCGTGGGTGAACACGAGCGGCACTCTTCCCGTTTCAACAATTGGCCGCAGACCTCGCAATACGAGTTTCTGGCCGACAGCATGTGGAGCGATTTCGCCTACGGGCGCAATGCGGTATACCCCGATGGTCACCACGGCAACGCCCTACTGTCCAAGTACCCTATCCGCGAATACCGAAACCTCGACGTCTCGATCACCGGGCCCGAACGCCGAGGACTGCTGCATTGTGTGCTGGACGTACCGGGCCACGCCGAAGTCCATGCGATCTGCGTGCACCTGAGCCTGCTGGAAAGTCATCGCCAGTTGCAGCTCGAATTACTCTGCCAACTGCTGGAATCATTGCCCGACGATGCCCCGGTGATCATCGCCGGCGACTTCAACGACTGGCAGCTGCAAGGCAACACCGCCCTCGCCCGCCGTGACTACCTGCACGAAGCCTTCGAACGTCACCACGGTCGCCCTGCCAAAACCTATCCGGCACGGTTTCCGTTGCTGCGCCTGGACCGGATTTACCTGCGCAACGCCAGCAGCCACGAACCGCGAATATTGGGCAGCAGGCCATGGACGCATTTGTCGGATCATTTGCCATTGGCGGTGGAAGTGCATTTGTAGCCAATACCTGTTAGTTCTTACAGTATCCCGTCGCCTGGATTGAAGGCATCCTTTGTCAACTGTTCATTGGGCGGAAACGACGGTTCACGATGACTTCCCTTGCGTGTCACGACAGCAACACTCCGACGTTGGCAGTGATGGACCCTCGGGGGCTGCCTGTCCGTATCGTCGCCTACTGTCGTGAGCATGCAATCCAGATCGCGGAGTCGCGGATCACTCGTCAAGCCTTCAACGCTGCCGGGCAAAAGGTGGCGAGCTGGGACCCAAGACTGTGGGAAGACTCACCGACACCCAATGTGGCAACGGTGCACGGACTGTCGGGTCAAACGCTACTGACCAACAGTGTCGACGCTGGTTGGAAAGTGGATTTGCTGAATGACGCAAGCTCATCACTGGTGAGTTGGGACAGTCGCGGCAGCCAGCGTCAAAACGAGTACGATTGGCTTCAACGCCCGGTTACCATCAGCGAGCAGTTGGCCAGCGAATCACAGCTTATCGTCGAGCGATTGATCTACGGCACTGCGAGCACTGAGTTTTCGGCCCATAACCAATGCGGCCAACGGGTTCGTCATGATCATGCTGCTGGCAGCCAATTGTGGGCGGAGTACACGGTAAGCGGTGTGCCAATCGTAGAAGTCCTGCGCTTTTTGAAAAGGCTGGACACACCAGACTGGCCACTCGCTCTGCCGATGCGCGATGCATTGCTTGAGGATGGCGCAGGTTATGTTTCACATCACTCCTACTACGCAGCAGGTGCAATGCGCAGTGAGACTGATGCCGGGAATAATCTTCGGTCATTTACCTATACGCTGGCCGGAGAGCTCAAAGAGGTTCGGCTGAAACTCGCGGGTGTGGGCCAATCAACGCACGTGCTGGTCAGCGACATTCATTACAACGCCTCGGGCCAAGCTGAAAGCGAAACGGCCGGTAACGGAGTGGTGACGACCTCGCAATACAGTGCTGACGACGGCCGCCTGATTCGACTGTCGAGTGGTGTCCCCGGCTTTGCCCCGCATCAAGACTTGCATTACCACTACGATCCAGTGGGCAATATATGTCGCCTCGAAGACAAGGCACAGCTCGTCCGTCACTTCAAAAACCAGCGAACCGACCCCAGCAATAGCTATTGTTATGACAGCCTTTACCAGTTGGTTAAGGCCCATGGAAGACAAGTGGCTTCAAGTAGTCATGGCCCTGCCCTCCCATCCATACTGCCCACACCATTGGATGCGAATCAGCTCATCAATTACACCCAATCCTTCTCTTATGATGCTTCCGGCAATCTGCTTTCTCGCCACCATAGCGGCGCGCCGGCATTGAATATGGCCGTTTCCAAATGCAGTAACCGTTGTTTAACCGTGTTCGATGAAACATCTCCACCTGATGAGGAAGCAATCGTCAGCGGGTTTGATGCCGCCGGTAATCAACTGCAACTAACGCGCGGTCAGGTCATGAGCTGGAACGCTCGAAATCAACTGCATCGGGTCACGATGGTCGTGCGGGAGGATGGCCCGGACGATCTGGAATTTTATGTTTACGGTGAGCGCAGTGAGCGACTGCGCAAAGTGCGACTTACTCAAACGAGCAGCCGCACATTGCGCGCTGAGGTGCGTTACCTGAAAGGACTCGAAATACATATTGATAACGCGAGCGGCGAAGAGCGCCACGTCCTCAATGTGAGGGCGGGCCAGAACCAGGTTCGAGTTCTGCATTGGGAAACAATGCCGCCAAAAGATGTTATTCAGGATCAACGTCGTTTTGGCCTGACGGATCTGCTTGGTTCATGTACCGCAGAGCTTGATGAAAACGCTCGCCTGATCAACCAGGAAGGTTTTTACCCGTATGGCGGAACCGCATGGTGGGCGGGAGTTAGCTCTTTGGAGACGAAATACAAGACTCGACGCTATTCGGGAATGGAGCGGGATGCCGCAGGGCTTTATTACTATGGGTATCGTTACTATGCGCCGTGGTTGCAGCGATGGATGTGTCCGGACCCGGCGGGTGATGTAGAAGGGCTTAATCGATACCTGATGGCTGTAAATAATCCGGTGAGTTTTTTTGACGCTGATGGGTTGTTCCGTACACCCATAACAGAGCGGACCAGCAAGTCTAGACTTTCATACCACGATCCAGACCTACAAGAGCGCTTCGACTTAGCCGACGAAGCAACAAAAAAACGATTGGATGTGGTCAAGGAAAATTTGATACACACCGCAAAACCGAAGCACGAATTCCAATCGGTATCACGGTATGACCCATCGGTGTACAAGCCAGATAGTTTTACCAATGTATTTGAACGACATACCTGGACGTTCGAAGACAATTATCGAAACCCAGACAGCTCAAACTATTTCGCAAATGACGTAGCGAAATTTCAATACGACAGGGTCTCGAAAGCTGGAGGTTTTTTCGGACACCTGCCTTCCATAATACGTCGATGGGCTGTTAGCAATCGGCAGACACTTCAGGTCACCAGAAACATGGAAAGTGGATCATCAGAACTGTTGGAAGCTTTCATGAATAAAACGGTCAACGGAAAATCCACGCAGCGAATTTTGGATGACTTTGGACTGAGAGCGATAAGGGTAGACTTCGCAGATGATACTTTCGATGTTTACGTAGAACCGGTTACAGATGAAATCGTTGAGTATGATGAAATCAGTTATCTTGAAAGAAAAAATACAATATCAACGGAAATTTCACACTCCTCCGATACAGAATCAAACCATTCACCAGAACTTACAGCAACGCTCCACGCCATTGAAGAGCAGCCCAAGCGTTCTTCTGCTCGAAAACTTTCAATATCCTAGTAGAAACAAGGCCGGCGACTTCAACGACTGGCAGCTGCAAGGCAACACCGCCCTCGCCCCTCGTGACTACCTGCACGAAGCCTTCGAACGTCACCACGGTCGTCCTGCCAAAACCTATACGGCGCGGTTTCCGTTGCTGCGCCTGGACCGGATTTACCTGCGCAACGCCAGCAGCCACGAACCGCGAATATTGGGCAGCAGGCCATGGACGCATTTGTCGGATCATTTGCCGTTGGCGGTGGAGGTGCATTTGTGATTCGCCGCCTGCCTCGTTTGACCCCATGCTAAAAAAAAACAGCCGTACCTGTTATTTCTGACAGTAGCCACGCTGAGAATCTGTTGTTACGGTGCACGTGTCCGTATCAGTTGCAGGTACGGATGGAATCGTAGCGGCCAACATTGCCAGGTTTTATTCAGTTCGGCTTTTTTGCATTACCGATGTCGTCTCGCAATTCGCGCTGCCAACAGCGTCTGAAACCCTGTCACTCCTGACGAGTGAAGGCCTCGGGCGCCTCCGACGCGTGGAGACGAGCATGACGTTTTCGACACACCTGCCCCATTGCCGTTATTCGGCCTGCGCCATTTCCCTCTCGCTGTGCATAGGCGCATCCCCTTCCACTCTCGCCGCTTGCGCATTCACACCAACCGCCGGCAACGACAGTTTCACTTGTGACAGCGGCAGCAGTGGGCCTTTGACCGATCTGTCAGGCAATAACACCCTGAGCTTTCCCGTCAATGGCACCGGCACCCTCAACGGCAATGTGACCTTTGGCGCCGGCGACGACACCGTAGACATGAGCTCGGGCAGCCTCGCGGGCACTCTCGATCAGGGCGATGGCGACGACAGACTGATCATCAGCGCCGGCCAGATAACCGGTGCCGTCAGCCAAGGCAACGGTATCGATGACTTCATCATGTCGGGTGGAACCATCGCGTCCCTCGCCCAAGGCGACAGTCGAGACACCTTCCTCATGACTGGCGGCACCATCGTCGGCGCGTTCGAGGACGGCGATAACGCCAGAATGACCGCCGGGACCATCGGCCGGGTCGACATGAAGCTCGATGACAACCTGTTCGATCTCTCCGGAGGGCGGATTATTGGCAATCTCGTTACCGGATTTGGCACTGACACCCTTATCGTTTCCGGCGGGTGGATCGGCGGCAATGTCAGTGTCAGCGGCGGCAACGATAGCGTCACGGTGACAGGAGGCGAGATCGTCGGCGAAGTCCGACTCAGCGCTGGTGATGACACCTTGCTCTGGGACGGCGGCGGTGTCATCCACTCGGCCATCCTCATGGGTGAAGACAATGACAGCGCCACGCTGCGCGGTCTTGATGAAAGCATTCTCGCCGCCTCGCCGGCCATCGATGGCGGCAACGGCAACGACATGCTGATGTTCGACCGGACCGCCTCGGCGGGCGCCAACCGTTATATCAACTGGGAAACGGTAAACTTGAACAACGGCTCGCGCTTCGACCTCGCCGGCAATTTTGTGCTGGGTGATAACGCCAGCGGTACGGGTGTGTTCAATATCGACGGCAGTAGCATCCTGACGTCCACCCAGGGCAGCATCACGCCGTTCTCTGCTGCTCAGCGCGTCACTTTGAACAACGCTGGCGCGATCGATTTGAGCAGCGGCAATACCCGCACCAACGACACCCTGACGGTACAGGGCAATTATTCGGGCAGCGGCGGTCAGTTAGTGTTGCAAAGCGCGCTCGGCGCAGACAATTCCCCCAGCGATAAACTGGTGGTCAACAACGGGACAATGACCGGAAACACTCTGCTTACCGTCAGCAACGTCGGAGGATCCGGCGGTTTGACCCTGCAAGACGGTGTCCAGGTGGTTCAGGCACAGGGAACGACGACCAGCGACAACGGGGCCTTTGCCCTAAGGGGCCCGGTTTCGGGCGGGCCTTACGAGTACTTTCTGTTCAAGGGAGGAATCACTGCAGGCAGTGAAAACAGTTGGTTCCTGCGCTCCACCGTTGTGACCTCTGCCGAGGGCACTCCGGTGGCGGCTGCCGGAACGCCAACTTTGCCCATCGCCGTCGCCGGTGCGGCGCCGATTCCCTTGTACCGTCCGGAGGTCCCGACCTGGTCAGTCATACCGCCGGCAGCGGCACAGCTGACCATGGCTGCGCTCGGGACGTTCCATGATCGCCAGGGCGATCAGCGCCTGCTTAAAGAAACCGGTACCGTCGGCGCTGGCTGGGGCCGGGTCTATGGCAGGAACCTTGACCAGACCTGGGCTGGCACTGTATCGCCGCGACTCGATGGATCGCTTGACGGTTTTCAAGTCGGAAACGACGTGTACAGCTCACAAACGCCCAGCGGCCAGACCTGGCGCACTGGTCTGTTCGTCGGCCACACCCGCTTGCGGGGCAATGTGGACGGTTTCAATCAGGGTTTTGAAGGCAAGCGTGCGGGCAAAGTCAAGCTGGAAGGCGAGAGCTTTGGCCTGTACTGGACGTTGACTGATCCCGAAGGCTGGTACGTCGACGCCGTCGCAATGGGCACTCGACTGAGAGGCGACAACCGTTCCGAACGCGGACTGAAACTCGACAACCGCGGCCACGCCCTCACCCTTTCGGCCGAGGCCGGTTATCCGATTGCGCTAGCGGGCGACTGGGTCGTGGAGCCCCAGGTGCAAGTGATCCACCAGAAAATCGATCTCGACAGCCAGGACGATGGCGTTTCACGCGTCTCGTTCGATGCCGATGGCCTCTGGACCGGGCGCCTGGGGGCTCGACTCAAGGGCCGTTATGCAGTCAGTGGCCGGCCAATCGAGCCCTATCTGCGAGCCAATCTTTGGCAGACCTTTTCGGGCACTGACACGGTGACATTCGGGACCTATCCGATCGAAACCCAACAAAAATCCGCTTCCGCCGATCTGGGTGTCGGGGTGGTGCTGAGCCTCGCGTCGTCCGTCAGCGTGTACGCCAGTGCCGACTACAGTAGCAATATCGACAGCAATCCATTGCGCGGGAGGTCGGCAAATCTGGGTGTGCGAATCACCTGGTAAGATGATAGCAAGCTACCAAAAAGCCTCTAGCCCGAAGGTTTCATGACGTTTTTTCGAACAAACAATAACTTAGATGGCCGTCGAAAATCAGTCACTTGCGAACGCTAAAATAGCACTACCACTTATCGGCCATTTTCTTGACGCAGCGCCACGGGTCTTCTTAGCTACACGGTACTACCCCGGAATTAACACCTGAGGCAATCCCCCAGACACCCGTGAAAACGAGCGGGCCAAGGCTTGCCCCACGCCATTCGGTCGCCCCTCAATCGGGGTAGGAGAGACGCCAGAGCGAGATACCGCATGCGACTGCAAGGTAGACCTCCATGAAAACTTCATTCACCCCACAAGAGATCAAAGTCACTTTTTGCACAGTCTCGAGCTCACTCCTGCTGTGCTCATCCATGGAAGTGCAGGCCTCACCTGCCGAGGAAGAAACATCCCTCTGGTATGACCAGGAGGTCCCGGCGCTTACCTTGCCCGCGCTCGCCTCAACCTACCCCGGCCGCTTCAGCGCCAACCCTGATTTGCGAAGTTCACACCTGACCATCGAAGACGCTGCACCCTTAGCCTGGGATCAGCTGTACGGGCAGACGTCGCGGCAGGCTCAAACCGATTACCAGTCTCAGGGCTTCACGCTTCCTGGTGCCCATCAATTCAAAGGTCCGGCGATCCTGACCCTGCAAAGTGGTAGCGGCCATACCCAGCAGTTCGGTCTGATCGGCGGCACCAGTCAATTCCAGAGTAACGGCAACGGCCTGCTGACCAGTCGCGCCCTCGCCGCCCCCAATACCGACACGCTTAACCTGCAAGGTCAGAGCCTCGGCGCCTACTACAGACTGACCGGCCCCCAAGGCTGGCACGTGGATTTGACGGCCAGCGGCGGTCGGGTCAACGGCATCAGCCGCAGCGAACAAGGCGCCCGGCAAGTCACCGAAGGCAGCGCAGTCACCTTCTCGGTGGAAGGCGGCTTTCCGATTGGTCTGAGCGACAACTGGGTCGTCGAACCTCAGGCGCAGTTGATCAATCAGCGAGTCACACTGGACACTCCTTATGCAGGATCGGGAAATGCCTCGTCCAGCGACCTGTCCTCCTGGAGCGGCCGGGTCGGTGCGCGACTGAAAGGCAGTTACGACATCAAGGGCCTCGCCGTTGAACCGTATGTGCGGACCAACTTGTGGCACACGGTGTACACCGGCAATACCGTGACCCTCGATCAGGTCGACAAGATCAGCAGCAGTCGCTACTCATCCACCGTCGAAGTGGGGTTGGGTCTGGTGGCCAGGGTGACGCCCGCCGTGAGTCTGTACTTCAGCGCCGATTACAGCAGTGATGTGGATGACAATGATTTGAATGGGTTGATTGGCAGTCTGGGTGTGCGGATGCGGTGGTGAAAAAAACCGGGCTCCACTGTTATTTCTTACAGTAGGCAAGCGCGTGAAGGTCGTGCATTTTGATGCGCAGTCCACATTGATCAAGGCCAGCACGGATGCCTACTGGAATCTTCACCAACGCGCACACCGGCACACCGACCCTTCGGGTGTCGGAAGCGCGTGGGCTGGTGGTGCGGGACGTGCTGTTTCATCGGCGTGAGGTGGGTGACCCGATTGATACGCGGGTAACCGAACAACGTTTCGATGCGGTTGGACGGTTGGTGGCCAGCCGGGATCCGTATCTGTTCGACCTGGCGAAGACTGATGAGACGACGCCGTTCAACCTGAGGCAGACTATGAGCCTGTCCGGCGTCGCGCTGGCGACCGACAGCGTGGACGCCGGATGGCGCGTTGGCCTGCAGGGTGAAGCCGGGCAGAGCCTGGAGAGATGGGACGGTCGCGGCAGCCACTCACGGACGCAATACGATGAACTGCTGCGCCCTACGGCCATCCGTGAACGGGGACAGGACGTCGCCGAGCACATGCCGGAGCGTTTCACCTATGCCGATGCCAGTGCAGAGGCTGCCGCGCACAACCTGTGCGGCCTGCTGATTCGCCACGACGACCCGGCGGGCACGGTTCATGTGCATGACCAGAGTCTTGCCGGTGGCGTGCTGAGCCACACCCGGCACTTTTTACGCAACACCGAGGCGCCTGACTGGCCGCTGGAGGTTGC
>NZ_CATKQK010000016.1:0-93336 GCF_949767185.1 Pseudomonas sp. IT-P100 | reverse complement strand
AAACGATGCATCGCCGATGGTAGTGTGGGGTTTCCCCATGTGAGAGTAGGTCATCGTCAAGATTGAATTCCGAAACCCCTGTCTGTTAACGCAGACAGGGGTTTTGTCGTTTCAGGCTTGCTGAAAGCCCGATAGGCCGTCTCAACGAAACCAAAAAAGCCAGCCCTTGTTCTCGATCACGTCGGTTGGCGTGCTCAAGGTGCGGATCATCCACTTCGAGTACTCGATGTATGAACGCGACAGCCCGGACGCCACAAATGATAATTAGTCGCATTTTTATCAAGGGCTGGGAAGTTTGCAACCGTCGCTCGAACAACCGTCATCACGAAAATGTTACTGAGGCGCTCTAGCACGCCGTTCGGCGGGTATCTGACGGAAATGCCGGTCATTTCGTACATATCCCTAAGATTTAACCCGTTTGTGCCGACAGACTGATGAGACATGCGTGCACCAAAGTAGAGCGGCCATAGAAGCCACTTGAGCTGCACATGGAATGTTGCAACCCGGACCGCATCCCCACTTTCTGCATAAGAAGTCCCATGAAATGAATCTCAAGTTCAGCCATAAAATCCTGCTGGCCGCCTCCGGCGTCGTGGTACTGGCCTTTGCGTTGTTCACTTTGTACAACGACTATCTGCAGCGAAATACCATTCGGCAAAACCTCGAGTCCTCTGTTCAACAGGCCGGCGACCTGACCGCCAGCAGCGTGCAGAACTGGATGAGCGGCCGCGTGCTGGTGCTGGAAAATCTCGCACAGAACGTCGCTCATCAAGGCGCCAATGCCGATCTGCCGGGTCTGGTTGATCAGCCGGCCTTCACCTCGAACTTTCAGTTCACATACGTCGGCCAGACCAATGGCGTGTTCACCCAGCGCCCGGACGCGAAGATGCCGGACGGCTACGATCCGCGTCAGCGGCCGTGGTACAAGCAAGCCGTTGTCGCTGACAAAACCATGCTGACTCCGCCTTACATGGCCGCCGTCGGTGGTCTGGTCGTGACCATCGCCATGCCAGTAAAAAAGAACGGCGAACTGCTCGGCGTGGTCGGCGGTGACCTGAGCCTGGAAACCCTGGTGAAGATCATCAACTCGGTGGACTTCGGCGGCGTTGGCCATGCGTTTCTGGTCAGTGCCGACGGGCAGGTGATCGTCAGCCCGGACAAAGACCAGGTCATGAAAAACCTGAAGGACATCTACCCTAATACAAGCCTGCGCATCGAGAAGGGTAATCAGCAAGTCACCCTGAACAACCAGGAACGCATCCTCTCGTTCACCCCGGTCAACGGTTTACCGAATGCGGCGTGGTACATCGGTCTGTCGATCGATAAGGACAAGGCCTACGCACCATTGAGCCAATTCCGAACCTCGGCATTGATCGCGATGTTCATCGCCGTGGCTGTGATCGCAGTGCTGCTGAGCCTGCTGATCAACGTGCTGATGCGTCCGCTGACTACCATGGGCCGCGCGATGCAGGACATCGCCCAGGGCGAAGGCGACCTGACCCGTCGTCTGTCCGTGGAAAGCAAAGATGAATTCGGCGAACTGGGCGGTTCTTTCAACCAGTTCGTGGAGCGGATTCACGCGTCGATTTCCGAAGTGTCGTCGGCCACTCGCCAGGTCCATGACCTGTCGCAACGGGTCATGGCCTCGTCCAACGCCTCGATCGTTGGCTCTGACGAGCAAAGTGCTCGCACCAACAGCGTGGCGGCGGCGATCAACCAATTGGGTGCCGCCACCCAGGAAATCGCTCGCAACGCTGCTGACGCCTCGCAGCACGCCAGCGGCGCGAGCGAGCAGGCGGATGACGGTCGTCTTGTGGTGGAAAAAACCATTCTGGCCATGACCGAGCTGTCGCAGAAAATCAGCCTGTCCTGCACGCAGATCGAAACCCTCAACGCGAGCACCGACAACATCGGGCACATTCTCGATGTGATCAAAGGCATCTCCCAGCAGACCAACTTGCTCGCCCTCAACGCGGCCATTGAAGCGGCTCGCGCTGGTGAAGCCGGGCGTGGTTTTGCGGTGGTGGCGGACGAGGTGCGCAACCTGGCCCATCGCACGCAAGAGTCGGCCGAGGAGATTCACAAGATGATCACGTCGCTGCAGATCGGCTCGCGCGAAGCGGTGACCACCATGAACGCCAGCCAGGTCTCCAGCGAAGAGAGCGTCGAAGTGGCGAACCAGGCGGGCTTGCGCCTGGTCAGCGTGACGAAGCGTATTGGCGAAATTGACGGCATGAACCAATCGGTGGCCGCCGCGACGGAAGAGCAGACGGCGGTGGTGGAGACCCTCAACGTTGACGTCAACCAGATCAATTTGCTGAACCAGCAGAGCGTGGCCAACCTCAATGAAACGTTGAAGGATTGCGATGCGTTGTCGTTGCAGGCGAACCGATTGAAGCAGTTGGTTGATAGCTTCAGGATCTGACCGCGTTATCGTTCAATCGCGGGCAAGCCCGCTCCCACAGGATTTTTGGCGCACACAAAATCGTGTCCAGCCGCGATACTGTGAGAGCGGGCTTGCCCGCGATTGCGATGGCTCAATTACCACCAAGCTGAAGCTTTAAACAAACAGTTTCAACACATTACTCATCGCATTATCAGCAAATCCCTGCACAAAATCCTTGAACCCCGGCAGTGCCTCATCGCCACCCTCAGCCGGTTCAGCAATGATGGTCCAGGTCGCCCGGGACTTGCCTTCACCGAGCGCTTCAACCGTCATCGCCGCCCACAAATTAGCCACGCCCAGCGTGTTGTAAATCGTGGTCCAGGTCATGCTCTGAGCCTGGTCATCCCGCGAATTGAGTTGCTCGACCACCAGGTTGCCATCCTTAAAGAATTTCTTGCGCAGGGACGATACGCCTTCGCCGGTCATCTCGATGTGCGACAACGCCGGGATGAAGCGATCGAAGCCGGCAAAATTGCCGACCACTGCCCAGACTTTCAGGGCCTCTGCCGGCACATCCACCGACGACACGACGTGGCAGCCTTGAGGGTTTTTGATCAGGGTATCGGGTTGCAGGGTCTTCATGGTTTTGCTCCGGTTGGGTGAATCAGATGAAGTTGATTTCCTTGAGGTAGTCGCAGCCGCGGCGCAGCAGTGCCGGGGACTTTTCCGGGTAGTGCGCACCCATCTGCCGCACACCGGCCTGGGCGTTGTCGTGGCCGATCATCGAGATGTCGCCGATGTCTTCCTCGAAGCCGTTGAGGTAGAAACCGAGTACGCCGAACAGCGCGTTGTCGCTGTCGACCCGGCCCAGTTGCTGCTGCCAGTCGGCCACGCTGACCATGGAAAATTCCCGCCCCGCTTCACGGAAGGACGCGACGTAATCGTCCCAACTCAAGGGTTCGGGGTTGTGCAGGTTGAACACCGCTTTTTCCGCTGAATAACGACTGGCGTGGAACGCGATGAAACGGGCGAGAAAATCCACCGGCATCAGGTCGAAATTCAACGCGAACTCTGGCACCTGACCAAGCTGGATCGAGCCTTTGAGCATCAGCATCAATCGATTTTTGTGTGGCTGGCAGACACCCGTGAGGCTGTTGAAACTGATGTTGCCGGGGCGATACACATTGACCCGGACCCCACGCTCCCGCGCTCGTTCGAGGATGCGCTCACCGACCCACTTCGACAGGTTGTAGCCGTTCTTGATGTAGATCGGCGGGGTCTGCGCGGCGGGCAGTTCAAGCACCCGACCGTCATCGGAAATCGTGCTCGACGCAGACAATGTCGACACGAAATTGAAGATCTTTTTGCTGCGCCCTTCGCACAAGCGCAGGCACTCGAAAATCGGTTCGACGTTGTCCCGCGCCAGCGACTCGTAATCGAGCACGTGATTGACGTTGGCGGCGTTGTGCACAAGTGCGCCGAACTCGCGATCCAGGTGCTCGTAAACCTCCACGGCGAGCCCGAGTGAGGGCCGTGTGATGTCCGCCGCGTAGACCCGCACCCGGTTCAGATCCAGATGCTCCAGACGGTTCTCGCGCAGTGCATGAGCAAAGCGCTCGGCCGCCGATTGCCCGTCACCATCGCGTACCAGACAAGCCACTTCGCTGGCCCCCCAGGCCAGCAACGCCTCGACGATGTGCACGCCGACAAAACTGTTGGCGCCGGTGACGATCACCTTGTGCACATCGCCCATGCGGCTGACCGGTAACGGCTGTACATCCAGCTCGCGGAACGCATCCGCCATGGCCTGCTCGCTCAGCACTTCTTCGGTGCCGGAGCCGCGCACCAACGTCGCGAGTTTCGTCACGGTGGGCAGTTCGATGAAGCGGTTGATCGAAATGCTGCGCCCGAACTCTTCACGCAGTCGCAATAGCATGCGCGACAACAGGATCGAGTGACCGCCCAGATTGAAGAAGCTTTCGTCAGTGGAAATATCGCTGGCCGGCAGCTCCAGCAGCTCGGCCCAGATCTCCAGCAGCAACGCTTCATCGGCGTTGGCGGGCAAACGGCGCGACGGGTTTTCCGTCATGCTGACGGGTAGTTCCAACAGCGCTTTGCGGTCAACCTTGCCGTTGCTGGCGAACGGCATGCTCGTCAATTCGGTCCAGGCGGTGGGCTGCATGTAGTCCGGCAGAAACCGGGTAGCGTGTGCCTTCAGCGCTTCTCGCGCGGCACCGGTTTGATTTTCCTGAGGCTGGGCGAGGAAGGCGAGGATCCGCCGCTGGCTGTCGATCACCACCGCCACCTGGCGGTACAGCTGACTGTCACGCAGGCAGCGTTCGATCTCTTCCGGCTCGACCCTAAAGCCGCGAATCTTGACCTGATTGTCCCGGCGTCCGCACAGCTCGATGCCTGCACCGGTCCACTTCGCCATGTCGCCGGTGCGATAGGCGCGCAGGCTCTCACCGTTCGGCAAGCTCAGGTTCAGGTAACGTTCGGCGGTCTGTTGCGGGTTGTTCAGGTATCCCAGGCAAACGCCCGGTCCGATGATGTACAACTCGCCGACGGTCTGTTCGGGCACCGGTTGAAAATCCTCGTCGAGAATCAGCACCTGACTGTTGGCGATCGGCGCGCCGAGTGTGCGATTGCTGTCATCGACGCGCAGTTGCCGTGCGGTGATCAGCACCGTGGCTTCGGTCGGGCCATAGAGGTTGTAGAGATTGCCCTGGCGGGTGAGTTGCTCGATGACACAGGGTTCGCAGACATCGCCACCAGTCATCACGTGGTTCAGCACCTGCAATTGATCCAGCGGCAGAATGCTCAGCAAGGCCGGTGGCAAAAACGCATGGCTCAACTGTTGGTGGCGGATCAGTTCGACCAGTTGCAGCGGGTCACGGCGTTGATCGTCGTTGGGTACGATCAGCTCGGCGCCTTGGAGCAACGTCGGGAAAATATCGATCAACGACGAGTCGAAGCTCAGTGACGAAAACTGCAATACGCGGCTCTGTTCAGTCAGTAGCACATAGTCGGCATACCACGCGGTGAAGTGGGCCAGGTTGGCCTGGCTGAGCAACACGCCCTTGGGATGACCGGTAGTGCCCGAGGTGTAGAGCGCCATGCACGGCGCGTCGAGGTCCGGGCGCTGGCGCATCAACGGTTGATCGACATCCATGTGCTCGATGTCGATTGCGCTGATGTCCAGGCTGGGCATCTCGGAGGCGAGCGGGTGCTGTCCGTCGTGCAGCAACAGCACGGCGCCAGCATTCGACAAAATGTATTGCTGGCGCTGCAACGGGTGGCTCGGTTCCAGCGGCAGGTACACCGCGCCGCTGCCGAGAATCGCCAGAATCCCCGCATACAACGCGCTGCATTTCGGCAGGCAGATACCCACCACCAACGGCTTGTCGTGCTGTTCGAGCAATGGTTGCAATCGCTGCGCGATGGCACGGCTGTGAGCATGCAGTTGGCGATAGCTGAGGGACATGCCGGCAATGCTCAGCGCTGGTCGTTCGGCGGACTCAATGAAGCGCTGCTCAAGGCGCTCGATCATCGGCACCTGAGCGCGTTGCAGCACACCGGGGTTAGCGGTTGCGTTGAGGCGGTGGACGAAGGCCAGGTGTTCTAAAAAAAGCAGACTTTCCACCTGCTCGAACTGAACGGGCGTCACCGGTTCGACGAGCAGAAAATAGTCGGCATCCCGGGAGAAACGGCTGACCAGCAATGCGACATGGTCCACCAGTTGCGCCACCGCTCGCAGACGCAACGCCTGGCCATTGCCCGAAGGTTCGTCGGCAATCGGCACGCGGGTGAGCAGCGTCGAACCGTACAGGCACAGCAGGTCCAGCGGCGGTAAACCTGAATCCCCACGAACTCCGACACCCAGGCGCAACGTCAGTCGAGGTACATCGCCCAACGGCTGGAACGACAGGCTGGCATCGTCGATCAGTAAGTCAGCGTTGTCCGACGGCGGCGGGTCGAGGGCCGTCAGCCGCGTCAGTGAATGACCGTGTTGTTCAAGCTCCAGCGCCAGGTCGGTCAGGGCCTGGCTGTGGCCAATGAGCAGAATGTCGAGACGTCTCATGATGTGCTCCTCGTTAAACCAGGTAGTCGCTCAGGGCTTCTTGAACACACGGCGAATCGAGCAGCGAACTGCTGTGGAAAAACCGCACGATGTTGGCGACCAGCGGGTGATGGCGGTTGATCGGGAAGGCCAGCCCCGACACTTCGCTCTTGAGTGCGCGGCGCGTGGCATCGCTGATTTGCAAGGACTCGATCAGGCGCAAGTCGAATGATTTCTGGATGTCGTTGGTCAGGTAATGGCCGATGAACACCGGCAGAAGCTGAGCGATGCACTGACGGTCGTCTTCGCTTGCGGTGTGCCAGTAAATGCGCACCAACCGCGCCCAGAATCCGGAATGACGGCCCTCGTCGAGCAAATGATCGGCCATCAATCCCTTGATCGATTGCTTGACCGTGTTGTCCTTGGCGAATGCCGCCACGTCGCCGGTCACGGTGTTCTCCGCGATGGCTACGCAGATCAATTCCACGGCGCTGCGCAAATGCTCCGGTGCCAGCGCAACAGCCGCCGGAATCGCCCGGCTCAGCTCGATTTCATCCGGCAGCCTGATCGGTGTGATCCCGGTCATGGCGACGGTTTGCTGCATGAAATCCATCGCCACCAGCGCGTGGTAATCCTCGTCCACCACGACGGTCATGGCGTCGTAACGACAGGCGAACGGGAAGGTCACGGCGAAGCGGTTCTTGGCGATGCTGCGCGCGGTTTTGTCGACGATCTCGGTTTCGAAAATCACAACGTCGTTGATGAATTTGTAGAGCGTCTGCACCAGGGCGAAATCCCGTTGTTCGGGGCATTCGCGCAGAAAGGTTTCGCTCAACACCAGCGGTTGACGACTCAGCGGGTAGATCAGCTTTTCGTCGTTCTCCAGCACGCGGCGCGGGCGGGTGCGGATGGTCGCGCGGCTTTCCCAGGCGTCGGCGAAGGATTGGTAGTCGGCGGCGTTCATGCGTTCACCTCCGCCACCGGTTCGCTCATGCTCAGGCGCAGGCCGTCCCACAGGGCGATGCGACTTTCAACGGCCGCCAGAGCGCTGGCGTAGACGTCTTCTTCCCGTTGCGGATCGCCGTTGACCAGCCGCGCGAGGAGTTTTTCCGCCGCCGGGCCGTGGTCCTCGGAATCGACTTCAATGTGCCGCTCCAGGTAGTAACGGAAGGTCGGCGCCTGTTCAAAACCGATACCCCAATCGTCGAGAATGCGCTGGAACATTTGCGGAATAACGCTCTCGCGCCCGTGCAGAAACGCCGCCGCCACGCTGTGGCCGGGCGCATGCAGCGCGGTGTGCAAGGTGTGGCGCACGAATTGTGCAGCGGCCGGGTCGATGTCCACGCTTTGCAGCGCCACGTCGTAACTCACGCCCTCTTGTTGCAGCGTCACGAAGCGTTCGATGGCGACGGTGCTGGCGCCCACTTCACGCATCGCATCCAGGTACAACTCGAAGTGGCTGTAATGACCGTGGGCCGGACGATCATCGGACTCTTCGCCCAGCACAATTTCGTTGATCAGTCGGGCAGCCTGCGGATCTCTTGGCGGCAGCCAGGGCAACTGGATGCAGGTCAGTTCCTGTTGCAGGCGCTTGGTCAGCGACATGAAATCCCACACCGCAAAAACATGGGATTCCATGAAGCGTTGGAGTACCGAAAGCGAATGTATTTCAGAAAAAATCGGATGCGCACTCAGTTCTGCTTTCTTCTGATTAAGACGATCTTTAGTCGATTTCATGGCGAGCCTATAAGTGATCCGGAATGAAGTGTGAACAGTAATTGACGGCGTTTTGAATGTTCTGATGGCGAGCATGTACCTCAAATGAATTGATCGTTATTAGTTGCATACAAGTAGTGTGGCTTTGGTGCTGCGGCCAGTGTCCAGTGGTCGCGAAGAAACGCTAATACACGAGCAAAGTTTCGGGCAAGTTATTTTTATACTATTTGCAAGTTTAACTTTTCCTGGCGCGACAAGTTTCAATAAGACTTTTGATTAAAGTTTTATTTGGGCGTAGTTGCTCCTTCCGGCTTATGTAAGTCGAAATTGAAGTAAAGAGTGAATGCCTCACTCGAAGCAACTTTCCAAGGGTGATCGTTAGTGTGATTTGAGGGGTGGAAGTTGGCCGGGATGCCGATGCTTCCTTTCCCGTTGCAAGACTCCTTCCGTAGGTTCTTGATGCGGGGACTGCACCGCTGATGCGATGCGTCACCCGTTTATTACTGGTTGGCACGCCAAGAGTGAGCGTAAATCAAGGCAGCCGCTATCGCCGACGCGTCATACGGTCGATGCAATTGTCTGGCTTGGGGTAACGGACACGCAGGTGCGGCCAGCGCAGGCGAGCAGGTTGATCTGCTCGCTCCGATAGCCGGTATGATTTATTTCGAGGTTTTTCTGCTTTGTGCTTCGGGGCTGTTGAGGTAGTTCGTGATGACCTCGACGCCCCGGTTGAGGTGTTGTTCGAGCAGCTTCACCGCGCGTTCGACGTCGCGGTCTTCCACTGCGCGCAACAGCGCACGGTGATCTTCCTGGGACAGTTTGCCCAGGCCCATGGCTTCCAGGTTGAAGCGCAGGAAGCGTTCCTCTTCGTTCAACCCGTCTTCGACCAGCTTCAAGAGCCGGCGATTAGGCGCCTTGCTGTACATCGCCATGTGAAACAGACGGTTGAGCCGGCCAATTTCGGTGTAGTCGTGCTCCGTTTCCAGTTCATCGATGTAGCGGGCCGCCTGTTCAAAGTCTTCATGGGTGAGCAACGGGATCGACAGGCGCAGGGCTTCGGACTCCAGCAGGATCCGCAGCGCATAGGTTTCGACGGCGTCGCCCTGAACCAATGGCGCAACCACCGCACCTTTATGGGCGATCACATTAAGCAGCGCTTGCGCTTCGAGCTGGCGCAAGGCTTCACGGACCGGCATGCGACTGACCCCGAACAGGTCGGCCAGGTCTTGCTGACGAAGGGCTGTGCCGCAAGGAATACGGCCGTCGAGAATGGCGGCGCGCAGGGTTTCTTCGATGACCGAGCGTGCCAGATGAGCGGGAATCGGACCGTTGACCTTGATGCTGCTGAGAGGGTTGGGCTTCTGTGGCACTACTACACACCCTGAATGACTGAAAGAATTTGGATCCAAGAGGACACTAGTGACTGCCTGACAGGTTGTCAAACACGCAGACTAAACAGCTCACACCCCAAGTTTAGCCCGCTCCGGTGATCTCACCGTGCCATTGTCTTTTAACCGGCTAACCTTCACCATCAATCGATTCCACCTGCCTACCTGGATGCCTCCCATTGGCGGTACGTTTCGCGATCCCCTGGACGTTGCGCTGGCTATGCTGCGCGTTGCTGCTGGCCGGTGTCATGCCGGGCGGTCTGCATGCCGACTGGGATTTTTCCCTGGTCAGCCGCCGGGCGCAGGCATTGTACGGGCCATTGGGCGCAGGGCAGCAACGCATTGATGCCTGGCAGCATTTGCTGGCCACGCAGAAGCAGATCAGCGAGCTGGAGCAGCTCAACGTGGTCAACCTGTTCTTCAATAAACAGATGCGCTACGAAGAGGACATCGACCTGTGGCACGAGGTCGACTATTGGGAAACCCCGATCGAAGCCTTGTGGAAAGGTGCCGGTGACTGCGAAGACTACGCCATCGCCAAGTATTTCAGCCTGCGCCGCCTTGGCGTGTCCAGCGACAAGCTCCGCATTACCTACGTCAAGGCCGTGAGCCTGAACCGCGCGCACATGGTGCTGACTTACTACGCCAGCCCCGACGCCATGCCGCTGGTGCTCGACAGCCTGATCGATGCGATCAAGCCGGCCAGCCAACGAACCGATCTGCTGCCGGTCTACGCTTTCAATGCCGAAGGGCTGTGGTTGCCCGGTGCCAAGGGCAATAAAAAAGTAGGTGACACCAAACGCTTGTCCCGTTGGCAGGATGTGTTGAAGAAAATGCAGGCGGAAGGTTTTCCGGTCGAGACGATTAACTAGGAGCACGCGCTCAGATGTCTTTGTTCAAACAGCTGTTGATCGCAATCTGTCTGTTCCTGGTAGTCGCCTTCACTGGCAGCTTCATGGTCAGCCTCGAGAGCTCGCGCACCCAGTACGTCAACCAGTTGCGCTCCCACGCGCAGGACGCCGCGACGGCGCTGGCGCTGTCGTTGACGCCGAACATCGACGACCCGGCGATGGTCGAGCTGCTGGTCAGCTCGATTTTCGACAGCGGTTATTACGCGAGCATCCGTGTTGTCGATTTGTCCAACGACAAAACCCTGGTCGAGCGCAGCGGGATTCCGGCGGTGACCAACGTGCCGGACTGGTTCGTCAAGCTGATCGGTCTGGAGCCCGCGGGCGGCGATGCGATTGTCAGCCGTGGCTGGGAGCAGGCGGCGCGGGTCGAAGTGGTCAGCCACCCGATGTTCGCGTTGGCCAAACTCTGGCAGAGCGCCTTGGGCAGCCTCGGCTGGCTGCTGCTGTGCGGCGCGGTGAGTGCGGTGCTGGGTGCGTTGCTGCTGCGCCGGCAACTGAAGCCGCTGGATTACATGGTCCAGCAATCCCACGCCATCGCCCGCCGGGAATTCCTCAGCCTGCCCAATCTGCCGCGTACGCCTGAATTGCGTCGCGTGGTGCAGGCCATGAACCAGATGGTCGAGAAGCTCAAGGCGTTGTTTCAGGAACAGGCCGAGCGCAGTGAAAAATTGCGCGAGGAGTCCTATCAGGACACGTTGACCGGGTTGGCTAACCGGCGCTATTTCGAAATGCAATTGAATGCCCAGGTGAGCAATCCGGAAAAGGCCAGTTCAGGCTATTTGTTGTTGCTGCGGGTCAGGGACCTCGCTGGGTTGAATCAGCGTCTCGGCGGCCAACACACGGATGATTTACTGATCGCGGTCAGCGAGCAGCTGTCCCGTGAGTGCGCCAGGTATCCGGAGACACTGAACCTCGTCACGCGGATTCGCGGTGGCGAATTCGCCGTGCTGGCGCCGGGGCTGTTGCACGCCGAAGCGTTGCAACTGGCGCAAAACCTCGACAATGCCCTGGCGAGCCTGCACGCGACCGGCGCCACCGATGTGGCCGCTGTGGCGTACATCGGGCTGGCGCCGTTTATGTATGGCGACTCACCGCAAGCAGTGCTCGGACTGGCGGATCAGGCGTTGGCACAGGCTGAAGGCCAGGGTGATTCGAGGTGGGTCTGCCTGGATCACACGGCTGCGGCGAGCCTTGGCGATGCTCATCATGCCTGGCACCGCTTGCTCGATGAGGCGCTGAATCAGCGGCGGTTCGAACTGTATTTCCAGCCGGTGGTGGCGAGCCAGGACACGACATTGGTGCTGCATTACAAAGTGCTTTCGCGCCTGATTGACGAGCAGGGCCAGGCGATTCCTGCCGGTCGGTTCCTGCCGTGGCTCGAGCGTTTCGGCTGGGCTGCGCGGCTGGATCGCCTGATGCTGGAGCGAGTGCTCGAACAAATGGTTGACCACGAAGCGTCGCTGGCGCTGAACCTGTCTTCGGCGACGCTGAACAATCCGCAGGCGCTGGGCAAAGTCCTGGATATGTTGCGCGCACACTCCAGTCTGGGGCCGCGGCTGACCCTGGAGATCGGCGAGGAGCAACTGCCGGAGCAAGCGAAGCTGGAAGACCTGACGCGACGCCTGCGAGAAATCGGCTTCTCGTTGAGCCTGCAACATTTTGGTGGCCGTTTCAGCATGATCGGCAACCTGGCCCGGCTCGGGTTGGCGTATCTGAAGATCGACGGTGTTTACATCCGCGCGATTGATCAGGAGAGCGACAAGCGTCTGTTTATCGAGGCGATTCAGCGTGCGGCGCACAGCATTGATCTGCCGTTGATTGCCGAACGGGTGGAGACCGAAGGGGAGTTGTCGGTGATTCGCGAGATGGGGGTTTATGGCGTGCAGGGGCGGTTGTTTGGGGAGCCCAAGCCTTGGGATTAAGGTCCTGAAGTTGCTTTGCCTGAACCGACGCTAACGCGGGCAAGCCTGCGATAGCGTCAGTTCAGGCAATGAAGACAGCGAGGGCTAGATCAACCCCGAATCATCCTCATCCACTAGATTACTCAACCCACCCAACTCCTCCCGGGCCTGGGAACGGCCCATGAGCTTGGCCTGTGCAGCGGCCGGCAGGTCGGTGATGCGCATTACGCCCTTATCAGTCAGCACCTGGATCAGGTCGTCCAGTACCCGGATCATGTCCAGGTCGCTCTGCCTCAACTGCTTGAGTTGTTTGATTTGCTGCAGTTGCTTGTGATTGATCGCCACGACTTCGCGGGCGAACCAGGCCTGAAGATCCGGGTGATCGGCGGGCAGGCTTTCGGTGGACTCGGCATAGGCCTCGGCTTCCACGCGCATCAGTTGGCCATCTGCATTGCGTTGCACGTAGAGCATTGAGCGTCCCTCAAGCGTTGAGCGGCTTCATCCTGTCAGCAGCATAGGCGAAATCAGCCATATGGTTATTCGCTAATGGTATTTAAATTCGCGTTCTTATACCTATAAAGTCAGCCTCCTGCGTACCTGCCGACCAATCGGCGCGCCGCACGACACAAACCAACACGGGATCTCCGTGAGTTTCTGATCGACGCGCGCGCCCTTGAGCGCGCCGTGCGTGGGAGTGATTTATGTCTGTCGTCTCTGCAACTCAAAGCATCGCGCCGCAAATTTTCGACATTCGTCCGTTCAGTGGCGCCGTCGGTGCCGAAATCATCGGCCTCGACTTGTCTCGCCCGGTCAATGATCAGGACTTCGCCCGCATCCACCGCGCGCACCTTGATCATCATGTCGTGGTGTTCCGCGATCAACGCATTACCCCCGAACAGCAAATCGACTTCAGCCGCCGCTTCGGCGTGTTGCAGATCCATGTGCTCAAGCAGTTCCTGCTGGCCGGGCACCCGGAAATCCTCATCGTTTCCAACATCATCGAGAACGGCCAATCCATCGGTCTCGGCGACGCCGGCAAGTTCTGGCACTCCGACCTGTCCTATAAAGAATTGCCCAGCCTGGGCTCGATGCTGCACGCCCAGGAGTTGCCGTCCGAAGGCGGCGACACCTTGTTTTCGGACATGCATAAAGCCTGGGAAAACCTGCCCGACGCACTGCGCAAAGCGGTCGAAGGTCGCTCGGCGGCTCACTCGTACACCGCGCGCTACAGCGAAACCAAATTCGAAGGCAATTGGCGCCCGACGCTGACGCCGGAGCAGCTGGCTCAGGTCGCCGAAGTCGTCCACCCGATCGTACGCACGCATCCGGAAAACGGTCGCAAGGCGTTGTTCGTCAGCGAGGGTTTCACCACCCGCATCGTTGGTTTGCCGGACGACGAGAGCAAGCAACTGCTCGACGAGCTCTACGCCCACAGCGTACTGCCGCACAACATCTACCGCCATCAATGGCAGCCCCA
Organism: Pseudomonas sp. IT-P100; assembly: GCF_949767185.1. Lineage (NCBI taxonomy): Bacteria > Pseudomonadati > Pseudomonadota > Gammaproteobacteria > Pseudomonadales > Pseudomonadaceae > Pseudomonas > Pseudomonas sp. IT-P100. The sequence goes on along the minus strand of NZ_CATKQK010000016.1, from coordinate 79,497 downwards.
CGACCTGGTGTTCTGGGACAACCGCTCGCTGATTCACCTCGCCGCCGGATGCCCGAGTCATCTGCGCCGCAAGTTGTATCGCACCACCATTCAGGGCGACGCGCCTTTCTGATTTGTCGGAGATTGAATCATGTCCAAACGTCTTCCCTTTGCACCGCTGGCTGCGGCCATCGGCCTGGGTTTCAGCCTCTTCGCCGGCAGTCTGGTGGCGCCGACCGTGGCCCACGCTGAAGGTGAAATCCGCATTGCCGAGCAGTTCGGCATCGTTTATCTATTGCTCAACGTGGTGCGCGATCAGAACCTGATCGAAAAATACGGCAAGCAGGAAGGCATCGACATCAAGGTCGACTGGACTCAGCTGTCTGGCGGCGCGGCGGTTAACGATGCGTTGCTTTCCGGCTCCATCGACATTGCCGGCGCGGGCGTCGGTCCGCTGCTGACCATCTGGGATCGCACCCACGGCAAGCAGAACGTCAAGGCCGTGGCTTCCCTCGGCAACTTCCCGTACTACCTGGTAAGCAACAATCCCAAGGTCAAAACCATCGCCGACTTCACTGAGCAGGACCGCATCGCGGTGCCGGCGGTGGGCGTGTCGGTGCAGTCGCGCTTCCTGCAATACGCGGCCGCCAAGCAGTGGGGCGACAAGGAATTCAATCGCCTCGACAAGTACACCATCGCTGTTCCGCACCCCGATGCCACGGCGGCGCTGATTGCCGGCGGCACCGAGCTGACCGGGCACTTTTCCAACCCGCCGTTCCAGAATCAGGCGCTGGCCAACCCGAACGTGCATGTGGTGCTGAACACTTATGACCTGCTCGGCCCGAACTCGCCGACAGTGCTGTTCGCCACCGAGAAATTCCGCAACGAGAACCCGAAAACCTACAAGGCGTTCGTCGAGGCACTGACCGAAGCCGCGCAGTTTGCCCAGAACGATAAAGGCGCCGCCGCCGATACGTACATCCGTGTGACCAAGGCGAAAATCGATCGGGCTGCGTTGCTGAAAATCATCGACAACCCGCAGTTCGAATTCAGCGTCACGCCGAAAAATACGTATCCACTGGCCGAGTTCCTGTACCGCGTCGGCGCGATTAAAAACAAACCGGATTCGTGGAAGGATTACTTCTTCCAGGACGCCAAACCGCTGCAAGGGAGCTGATCGTCATGAATGCCCCTTTGCAAGACCACACGGTCAGCAAACCGAACGCCACAGCCCAGGCGTTGCTGTCGGTCGACAACGTCAGCCTTGAATACCGCACGCCACAGCGTGTGGTTCGAGCGACCCATCAAGTCAGTTTTGACATCGATCCGGCGGACCGCTTTGTGCTGCTCGGGCCGTCCGGTTGCGGCAAGTCGACCTTGCTCAAGGCGGTTGCCGGGTTCATCCAGCCCGTTGAAGGCGAGATTCGTCTGCAAGGGCAAACGGTCAACGCGCCGGGGCCGGACCGGATCGTGGTGTTCCAGGAGTTCGATCAACTGCCGCCGTGGAAAACCGTCAAACAGAACGTGATGTTTCCACTGTTGGCGTCGAAAACCCTCAAGCGCAAAGAGGCCGAAGAACGGGCGCTGCATTATCTCGACAAGGTTGGGCTGGCCGCGTTCGCCGATGCGTATCCGCACACCTTGTCCGGCGGCATGAAGGCGCGCGTGGCGATTGCCCGGGCGTTGGCGATGCAGCCGAAAATCCTCCTGATGGACGAACCCTTCGCCGCGCTCGATGCGCTGACCCGCCGCAAGATGCAGGAAGAATTGCTGCTGCTCTGGGAAGAGGTTCGCTTCACCCTGCTGTTCGTCACGCACTCCATCGAAGAAGCACTGGTGGTGGGCAATCGGATCCTGCTGCTGTCGCCGCATCCCGGCCGGGTCCGGGCGCAAGTCCACAGCCATCAATACGATTTGCACAGCCTCGGTGGCGTGGATTTTCAGGCGTCGGCGCGACGGATTCATCGGTTGTTGTTCGATGAAGGCCAGTCGCCGGAAACCGCGCGCGAGCTGGATTTTTCCGATATTCGCATCGCTTACTGAGCCATTGAGAGGAGTGCCCGATGAGCCAGTTATCATCTGCGCGTGAAGAATTTGAAACCGTTTTGCAGCCGCTGACCAGTGTACCGCTGGAGCGTGAGTTGCCCCTTGGCCAACGCCTGTGGCAACAAGGCTGGATTCGCAAAAGCCTGATCCTGGTTCTGCTGGCGGTGCTGTGGGAAGTGGTTGCGCGCATCCAGAACAATGACCTGCTGCTGCCGAGTTTTTTGCAAACCGCCAGTGCGTTGTATGACGGCCTGCTGAGCGGCGAATTGCTGGGCAAGGTGTGGATTTCGCTGGTGGTGTTGCTCAAGGGTTACCTGATCGGCATCGTCCTGGCGTTTGCCCTGACCACGCTGGCGGTGTCGACGCAGTTCGGGCGCGATTTGCTGAGCACGCTGACGTCGATGTTCAACCCGTTGCCGGCCATTGCGCTGTTGCCGCTGGCGCTGTTGTGGTTCGGGCTGGGGCAGAACAGCCTGATTTTCGTGCTGGTGCATTCGGTGCTGTGGGCGTTGGCGTTGAACACCTACGCCGGGTTTCTCGGCGTCTCGGAAACCCTGCGCATGGCCGGGCGCAATTACGGTTTGAAGGGCATGCGCTTCGTGCTGTTCATCCTGATACCGGCAGCGTTGCCGTCGATTCTCGCCGGGCTGAAAATCGGCTGGGCGTTCGCCTGGCGCACGCTGATCGCTGCTGAGCTGGTGTTTGGTGCGACCAGTGGCAAGGGTGGTTTGGGTTGGTACATCTTTCAGAATCGTAATGAGCTTTACACCGACAAGGTGTTTGCCGGGTTGGCGGTGGTGATCTTGATTGGGTTGCTGGTAGAGAATCTGGTGTTTGATTCGCTGGAGCGGGTGACGGTGAAGCGGTGGGGGATGCAGCGTTAGGTGCGTCCATCTCACCCTTATTTTATTCACGGCTCATCAAGCATTGAACAGCATGACCAGGAAGAACTTCGTATCGAAGAAACCTCGGAGTGAAGTGACTCATTCAAGGAGTCAATGGCGCCACCGGTGATAGAGCCGCACCAGGGAGCCGATCTCCTGGCGGGTCTCTATCGTCGGCCAGCGCTCGAATCATAGTGTTGAACCGGCTCTCTGGATTTCAACACCTTGACGATTTCAGCAACGAAATTAACCACCAACACTCGCTCACCGACCGGCAGGCTCTGAATCAGCTCATTGATGTTCTGGGACTGGCTGTGGGAGTCATGGGCGTTGGTGCGCACCAGATCGCTAAGCGAGCAATCGAGCACTTCCGACATTTGCTGCAGGCGTGTCAGGGTCAGGGAAATCACGCCATTTTCCATGCGGCTGACCGTCTCTTTTTCCACGCCGATAGCTTCGGCAATATGAGCCTGAGTCAGGCCCTTTGCTTTACGGCGGGCTGCGATTGCGGCACCCACGTGATCTGTCACTGTGCGCTCCTTCATGATTTTGACCTCCAGCGTCAATTTTCCGTAGTTATGTGACATTTTGCGCACTTACTACGTTCAAGCGAATGATGTTATACGACGAAGGTATTGATGTATTACGTCATTGTTTGTTTGATTCATATCAAATTGCCCCTATAGGATGTGGTGTAATTTGATGCTGGCTTTTTGGCTGGTGACCGCCCGTACAACTGAGAACTGTCCAAAATGCTGACTCATCTGAAAATCCGAACGGGTATGTTCTGGGTGCTTGCATTGTTCGTCTGTGCATTACTGGTTTCATCGTTGACCAGTTGGCGCAGCGCGCTGAGCAGCGATGAGCAGATCCAAGACCTGCATCAGGTCGGGGTGACCCAGAACAGTCGGGTGCACCTGGCCTACTTGCGTCTATTGCGTTCCCGCGTGGGCATGGCGGGGGCATTCCTTGAAACGCGCACGGGCGATACCGTCAAGGCCCAGGCCAGTCTGCAGCGGGCGACGACCCTGTTTCAGGAAGCCATCGATTACTTCGACACTTTTGCTGCGCAAGAGAAGAGCAGCGGTTCGACCCTTCAGAGCGATGAGTTACAGCAGGCTTTTGCGGTGTATCGCGATACCCTGGAGGAGCAGATGCAGGCGCTTAGCCAAGGATCGGAAGCGCGTTACATTGAGGTCAATCTCAAGGCGCGGACGGCTAACGACCGGTTTGACATGGCTTTGGTCGGCTTCGAAAAGCAGCTCGATGTGCAAACCGCCGCAATCATGGATCAAGCCCATTCCCGCTACAGCATGGCCCAGGCCCAGGCGGTGATTCTGTTTGTGATCGCCGGGTTGCTGGTGGCCGGTTGCTGGTGGTTTATCGCCAGCCGCGTGCTGCGCCCACTGCGCGAGGCAAGGCAGCATTTCGAGGAAATCGCCTCGGGGGATTTGCGACATCCGATCGATGTGCAGTCGAGCAATGAGATCGGCCAGCTATTTTTGGGGTTGCAGCAGATGCAGATCAGCCAGCGTCAGACCATCGAGCAGATCAGCCATTACGCCCATCAATTGGCCAGTTCTGCCGAGCAATTGAGCCGGGTCACGGTGGAAAGCAATCACGGCCTGAATCAGCAGCACAACGAGCTCGAACAAGCGGTCACCGCCGTCACCGAGATGACGGCGGCAGTCGAAGAAGTCGCGAGAAACGCAGTGTCCACATCAGAGGCCTCCAACGCGACCAATCAATTGGCGGGCCAAAGTCGTCGGCAGGTGCAAACCACGCTCGAGGAGGTGGATGCCATGAGCCGGGAGATCAGCACCAGCTCCGCCTTGGTACAGGATCTGGCCACCCAGACTCGCGACATCGGCAAGGTACTGGAGGTGATTCGCAGTATTTCTGACCAGACCAATTTGCTGGCGCTCAATGCCGCTATTGAAGCTGCGCGAGCCGGTGAAGCGGGGCGCGGGTTTGCAGTAGTCGCAGACGAGGTGCGGACCCTGGCTTATCGCACTCAGGAGTCGACCCGGGAAATCGAACAGATGATTGCCGGAATCCAGAGTGGCACTCACCAGGCCGTCAACGCCATGGACGCCAGTACCTTGAGGGCCAGTAGTTCGTTGCAGGCGACGGAAGCTGCCGGTCAGGCGCTTGAGGCGATCTTTGCCGCAGTGCACGAGATCACCGAACGCAACCTGGTGATCGCCAGCGCCACCGAGGAGCAGGCCAAGGTTGCCCATGAAGTGGATCGCAATCTGTTGAATATTCGTGAATTGTCGACCCATGCAGCTGACGGCGCGCATCAGACGAGTTTGGCCAGCAGCGAATTGTCTCGCCTGGCCTCCGAACTGAGCTCGATGGTGCGGCACTTCAAGACCTGACGCCGGGGAATTCTGGAAGACCGGTTGGCTCGGCAAACCTGACGCAGCATGGAGCCTTGTACGTTAAAGCGTTATCAGTGAGTCATCGGCATGTCGGATGTTCAGGATTTTTCACCCATCTTTACCCAGGCACTCGCGCAATCCATTGATAGCGTTGTGGTCATCGACAGCCAGAATCGGGTCATTTTGTTCAATGATGCCGCAGAGAGCCTATGGGGCAATGACCGCGATCAGGTGCTCGGACAGAACGTCCGCTTGCTGGTGCCGGACATGATCCGGGCTGATCACGACAGTTACATTGACGCCAACAGACGGAGCGGCATCAACAGGATTGTCGGTAGCAGTCGAGACGTATTGATTGAACGGCCGGACGGTGATCACCGCTGGGGAGCCATGTCCATCTCCAGAGTCAACGCTTCAGGGCAGCTGTTCTATGTTGCAGTCGTCAAGGACATAACCCGTCAACACAAGGAGCACGAACGCCTGCAACTGCTGTCGCTGGTGGTCGACACCACGGAAAACGCCATCATCATCACCGACGGTCAATGGAGCATGGTGTACGCCAACGGTGGATTCACCCGGATGTTCGGGTACGACCTCGATCAGGTCCGCGGACGCACGCTCGATAGCGTGATCGCGCCGGATTTTGATCCGCAGACCATTGCCGCCATCAACGGGCAGGTAATGCGTGGCGAGGTCTACCACTCGCAGGCTGTCGGCTACCTGCGCGAGGGGCGCCGGGTTTGGTGCGATGTCACGATTTACCCGGTCTGTGACGAGCAAGGTAACCTGGTCAATACCGTCAGCGTGATGATCGACGTCACTCACTCTCGAATGCCGGAGATCCTGCGTCACAAGATGCTTGAGGCGATGGTGCAGGAGGAGTCGATTGAGTCGTTGATGGGCCTGGTATGCAAGGAGGTCCAGAGGGTAGCGCCGGAAGTGGTCGCCTCGATTTTGAGCGTCGACGATAGCGGGCGGTTGCGTACCCTGGCGGCTCCCGACCTGCCGGCCAGCTACTGTGCGGCGTTGGATGATGTGGCAATCGGACCGGGCGTCGGCTCTTGCGGCGCAGCTGCGTTCAGCGGCACGGCGGTGATGGTCCGTGACATTGCCAGTCATCCGTTCTGGGTCCGTTTTCGTGAACTGGCGTTGCCCTTGGGCCTCAGGGCCTGTTGGTCGACGCCGATCAAATCCAGCTCGGGCCGGGTGTTAGGTACTTTTGCGTTTTACTATCACGAGCCCCGTGAGCCTTCGTTGCTGCATCAGCAATTGATCAACGCCAGTATTTACTTGTGTGCATTGGCCCTTGAGCGCGAGGAATCACGTGCGCATATCCGTCAACTGGCTTTTTATGACGACTTGACCGGTCTGCCCAACCGCAACCTGCTTAACGCCCGCGCGGACCAGGCCATCGCCGAAGCCTCACGCGACGACACGCCGCTCACCGTCCTGTTTATTGACCTGGACCGTTTCAAGCAGGTCAATGACTCGCTGGGGCATCCGGCCGGTGATGAGTTTCTGCGAATGATCGCCCGGCGCCTGGGCAAGTGTCGGCGCAACGTCGACATCGTGAGCAGGTTATCGGGGGATGAGTTTGTCGTGGTGTTGCCCCAGTGCGCACTGGCGCAGGCGCAGGTAGTGATCGAGCATTTGAGGTATGAACTGTGCGCGCCCTGCGAGATTGCGGGTGTGACGCTCAAACCTTCGGCAAGCATCGGTGTCAGCCTGTTTCCTGACGATGGCCGTTCCATGGAGACCTTGCTGCATCGCGCCGACATGGCCATGTATCAAGCCAAGACCAGCGGGCGGGGGTGTGTCAGCTTCTTCAGCCAAGGTCTTGATCAGTTGGCGCGCGCACGCTTGAACCTTGAGGCCGCATTGCGTGAAGCCATTGATCAACATCTGTTGCACCTGGTCTATCAGCCGCAAATCAATCTGCAGGGTAATGATCTTTACGGCGTGGAGGCCTTGGCTCGCTGGAGGCATCCACAATTGGGCGATATCTCGCCCGGCTGCTTTATTCCACTCGCCGAGGAGTGCGGCTTGATTGTCGAGCTTGGCCAATGGGCCCTGCGTGAAGCCTGCCGCCAACTGGCCACCTGGCGTCGCGAAGGGCTTGAGGTGCCCGCCATATCCGTCAATCTGTCGCCCACCAATTTCCATAATCGGGGATTGCCCGGGATTCTGACCGGGATCCTCGCCGAGCAGCAACTGACCACTTCCGACCTGACTCTGGAAATTACCGAAAACGTCCTGATGGATAGCAATCCCGACACCCTGACCACGATCAACGAGGTGCACGCCCTGGGGATCCGCCTGGCCATGGATGACTTCGGCACGGGTTATTCGAGCCTCAGCTATCTGCGTCGAATTCCTATCCAGGAACTCAAGCTCGATCGCAGCTTTGTTCATGACCTGGAAGATGACATCACCAGTCAGGCCCTGAGCGAAGCGGTAATCCGTATTGGTGAGAGCCTGAAATTACGCGTGGTGGCCGAAGGTATTGAAACGCTGGGCCAGCAACGCATCCTGCAGGCGCAGGGCTATCACGTCGGCCAGGGCTATCTTATTTCAAGGCCGCTCTCGGCATCGGGGTTGAGGTTTTGGCTTGAGGATCGCTCGTATCGCGAATAAGGGTGGCCTTCGGCGCGCTCATTCAAGCTGCTAGCATTGCGTCTGAATCAATCCAGATCAGCCACGAGTGTTCAGCATGCAACTCCCGGACATGAATCTTCTGGTCGCCCTCGATGCTTTGCTCGACGAAGGCAGCGTGGTGGGTGCCGCGCGGCGGATGAACCTCAGCCCGGCGGCCATGAGCCGCACGCTCACACGCATTCGCGAAGCCATCGGCGATCCGATTCTGGTGCGCGCCGGTCGTGGCCTGGTGCCGACGCCCAAGGCACTGGCGTTGCGTGAGCAGGTGCGGGATCTGGTTGAGCAGGCCGCGCTGCTGTTCCGATCTGCCGACGACGTGGAGCTGGGCAGCTTGCGTCGACGCTTCAGCATTCGCGCCAACGATTTCTTTGTAGGCGTGTATGGCGGCAAGCTCTTCGACACGATGGAGCGCCAGGCGCCGCATTGCGAACTGCGCTTTGTCCCGGAGGGCGATGGGGATGACGAAGCGTTGCGTGAGGGACGCATCGATTTGAGCGTCAGCAACAACCGGCCGCTAATGCCGGAAGTGAAGGTGCAGACCCTGTTCTCCACGCACTTTGTCGGCCTGGTGCGCGACGATCACCCGTTGTTTGATGAAGAGATCACCGCCGAACGTTATGCCGGGTTTTCTCACATCAGCATGTCTCGTCGCGGCATCGCTCGCGGGCCGATTGATACGGCGCTTAACGCATTGGGCCTGGAACGACGGGTGGCGGTGATTGCGCCGAGTTTCCATGCCGCGATGTTTGCGTTGCCTGATTCGGATCTGATTCTGCCGGTGCCCAAGGAAGCGCTGCTGAGCGTGCGACGCCTGGGGCTGAAATTGCGTTCGTTTACCCTGCCGATCCCGTTGCCGACCCTCATGCTGACCCAGGCCTGGCACCCGCGCTTCGACAAAGACCCGGCGCATCGCTGGATGCGTGAAACGCTCAAGTCCTGTTGCGACGAGACGTGGCTGGCCGCGCAACCTTGAAGATCGAAAGATCGCAGCCTTCGATCTGACAGTTGCGTGGAGCGCACTTATAACCTGCCAATAAGTTGATTTTCGTCAGCTTCCACGCTTCCTAAAATGCTTCGGTATTCAAATCCCGGAGCTTGCAGTCCATGACTTCCCTGACGGCCCCGGCACCTCTCGCCGCGGCCAGCCACTCCGCCATGACGCCACCGGTCTTCGGCCCGCGGATCATCATCGGTCTGGTGGGCGTGTTGCTGGCGGTGCTGGTGTCGGGCCTCAACGAAATGGTGACCAAGGTCGCCCTCGCCGACATCCGCGGCGCATTGGCCATCGGTTATGACGAAGGTACCTGGCTGGTGGCCAGTTACACCGCGACCTCGGTGGCGGCGATGGCATTTGCACCGTGGTGTGCGGTGACGTTCTCGTTGCGGCGCTTCACCCTCTGTGCGATCAGCGTGTTCACCTTGTTGGGCGTGCTGTGCCCCTTCGCTCCTAACTACGAAAGCCTGCTGGTGATGCGCACTGTGCAAGGCCTGGCAGGCGGTGCATTGCCGCCGATGCTGATGACCGTCGCCCTGCGCTTCTTGCCGGCCAACGTGAAGCTCTACGGCCTGGCCGGTTATGCCCTGACGGCGACGTTCGGCCCCGGGCTCGGCACGCCGCTGGCCGGGCTGTGGACCGAGCATGTCGGCTGGCAATGGACCTTCTGGCAAATCATCGCGCCGTGCCTGATCGCCATGGCCGCAGTGGCCTACGGCTTGCCTCAGGATCCGTTGCGCCTGGAACGTTTCAAGCAATTCAACTGGCGCGGGTTGTTATTGGGTTTTCCGGCGATCGGCATGCTGGTCATCGGCATCCTGCAGGGCAACCGGCTGGACTGGTTCGAGTCGAGCCTGATCTGCGGCTTGCTCGGGGGCGGGCTGCTATTGCTGGTGCTGTTCCTGGTCAACGAATGGTCGCAGCCGATCCCGTTTTTCAAGATGCAGATGCTCGGCATCCGCAACCTGTCGTTCGCCTTGCTGACCCTGGCCGGCGTGCTGGTGATCTTGCTGGCGGTGATCATCATTCCGTCCAGTTACCTCGCGCAGGTTCAGGGTTATCGCCCGGTGCAGACTGCGCCGATCATGTTGCTGGCGGCCCTGCCACAGTTGCTTGCGCTGCCGTTGGTGGCGGCGCTGTGCAACCTGCGCTGGGTCGATTGCCGCTGGGTACTGGGAATCGGCCTGAGCATGCTGGCGCTGTCGTGCATGGGGGGTTCGCAGCTGACGTCGGTGTGGATTCGCGACGATTTCTACGTCCTGCAACTGCTGCAGATCTTCGGGCAGCCCATGGCGGTGTTGCCATTGTTGATGCTCTCGACCGGCAGCATCAGCCCGATGGAAGGGCCGTTCGCGTCGGCCTGGTTCAACACCGTGAAAGGCCTGTCGGCGGTGATCGCCACGGGAATGATCGACGCGCTGACCACGTCGCGGCTGCACTTTCATTCGACCATGTTGGTGGACCGCCTGGGCAACTCGCCGCTGGCCGACAGCGACAGCGTGGGCCTTGCCCATCGGTTGCATGAACAGGCGGTGGTGCTGACGGCTTCGGATCTTTATCTGTGCATGAGCGGCGTCGCCCTGGCGCTGATCCTGCTGATTTTCTGGCTGCCGACGCGGATCTATCCGCCGCGTGCGCCGACTTGAATGCTCCACTGAAACAGAAGGTTTTTATGACGACTCAAGCAACGAAAAAAGTGGCCGTGGGCGTCGCCACCCTGGTGGCGGTCGGCGTGCTGGTTTATTTGCTGGCGCCGGGAGTGTTTGGCAAGCGCACGCAACAGAACACCAATGACGCGTTTGTCTCCGCGGACTTCACCCTGGTGGTGCCCCGCGTCGCCGGGTTCATCAAGGAAGTGCTGGTGGAAGACAATCAGCAGGTCAAGGCCGGGCAATTGCTGGCGCTGATCGATGACCGGGATTTACGCGCTGCCGCTCAGGCTGCCGACGCCGAAACGCTGGTGGCGCGGGCGCAACTGCAAAACGCTCGCGCAACCCTTGAGCGCCAGACATCGGTGATCGCCCAGGCGCAAGCCACGGTGGTGTCGGCCAAGGCGGAAATGGCGTTCGCTGAACATGAATTGAACCGCTACAACCACCTCGCCGGCGTTGGCGCGGGTACGGTGCAGAACGCTCAGCAAGCCCGCACGCGTATCGATCAGGCCCGCGCCCGGTTGGCCAATGCGACGGCAGTGTTGGCGGCGGAACGCAAGCAGGTGGACATCCTCACCGCCCAGCGCGATGCGGCCGACGGTGGGTTGAAACGTGCGCAAGCGGCGCTGGAAATGGCCAGCTACGAGCTGTCCTATACGCGTATCGTCGCGCCGCAGGACGGTATGGTCGGCGAGCGCGCCGTGCGGGTCGGGGCTTACGTGACACCGGGGAGCAAGTTGCTGGCGGTGGTGCCGCTGACGCAGGCGTATGTGGTCGCCAATTTTCAGGAGACCCAACTGACCGACGTGCAACCGGGGCAAGCCGTGCAGGTGCGCGTCGACAGCCTTGGCGGTGAAGCGTTGCGCGGTCGCGTCGAGAGCATTGCCCCGGCGACTGGCGTGACTTTCGCTTCGATCAAGCCGGACAACGCGACCGGTAACTTCACCAAGGTTGTGCAGCGGATTCCGGTGAAAATCGTTCTGGATCCGGGGCAAGTGCTGGCCGAACGGCTGCGTGTGGGGATGTCAGTGGAGGCGAGTATTGATACCGCTGATATCGGTGAGCATGAGGTTGCACAGCGATGAACTTCGTCAATCGCACCCCTTTGTGGCGAGGGAGCTTGCTCCCGTTCGAGTGCGCAGCACTCGCCAATTTTGAGTCCGCTTCGCGGCCCAGCGGGAGCAAGCTCCCTCGCCACAAGGTCGGTGTTTGTTCAGTAGCGTTGGTGCTGAGCCTCCTGACCCTGAGTGCCTGCACTGTCGGCCCGGACTTTCAGAAACCGCAGGCACCCCAAATCAGCGAATGGTCCAAACCACAAAAAGCCGCCGCCAGCCAAGCCGTCGCCGACACCATGGACGAACGCTGGTGGGAAGTCTTCCACGACCCGAAACTCTCGGCCCTGACCCAGCGTGCCCTGACGGATAACCTTGACCTGAAACTCGCCAGCAGCCGCCTGCAGCAAAGTCGCGCCGCGCGCCAGGTGGTCACCGCGGATCGCTACCCCAACACCGCCGCCACGGGCAGCTACGGGCGTAAGCGCAACAGCGGCGAAGGTCTGAGCGATCCGTCGGGGAACAATGGCCATTCGGCGTTCAATCTGTGGGATGCCGGCTTTTCGGCGTCCTGGGAACTGGATTTCTGGGGGCGGGTGCGCCGCGAAACCGAAGCGGCGGATGCCACGCTGGACGTCGCGGAAAACGACCGGCGCGGCGTGCTGCTGTCGGTCCTTGCCGAGACTGCCCAGGACTACATTCAGCTACGCGGCGTGCAAAGTACGCGTGCCGTCACGGAAGAGAACCTCGACGTCGCCCGCCACAGCCTGAAGCTGTCGCAGCTGCGCCTGGCCGACGGTGTCGCCACCGACCTGGATGTCGCCGAAGCCGCCGCACAAGTCGCAGCCATCGAATCGCGCCTGCCGGCGCTGGAGCAGCGTCAGTCGCAATTGATCAATGCTCTGAGCCTGTTGATGGGCGAACCGCCCCAGGCGCTGCATGCCGAGTTATCCACAGACGCGCCCGTGCCACAGACCCCGCGCCAGGTCGCCATCGGCCTGCCGTCGCAACTGGCCGAACGTCGCCCGGACATCCGCCAGGCCGAAGCTCGCCTGCATGCCGCCACGGCGAACATTGGGGTGGCCAAGGGGGATTTCTATCCGCGCATCACCCTGTCGGGCAACGTCGGCTCCCAAGCGATGCAATTGAGTGATTTCGGCTCCTGGGGCTCGCGCGCGTTTGGCATAGGCCCGCAATTCAGTCTGCCGCTGTTCGATGGCGGTCGCCTGCGCGGCGTGCTGAACTTGCGCGAAGCCCAGCAACAGGAAGCCGCCATCGCCTACCAGCAAACCGTGCTGCGGGCCTGGCATGAAATCGATGACCAACTGACCGCCTACAACGCCAGCCAACTGCGCCGCGACAGCCTCGCCGAAGCCGTAGGCCAAAACCGGATCGCCCTGCGAACCGCGCAACAACAGTACGTGGAAGGGGTGGTGGATTTCGTCAACGTCCTCACCGTGCAAGGCGAATTGCTGGCGACCCAGCAGCAATGGGTCGAGAGTTCGACCGGCGTGTCGCTGGCGATGGTCGGGTTGTACAAGGCGTTGGGTGGAGGGTGGGAGTCGGTGTATCCGGTGGGGGAGATGGCGCAACGCAGGTAAAAACTCCCCTCGCCTTGACGCTCACCCACGCTGTCATAGACTCCGCTCATCCGTCAGGGAGTTACGGTTATGCGACGAGTTCGTGTGTGGGTTATGGGATTGACCTTTTTTACGTGTACCGCTCAGGCGCAAACGCCCGTGCCAGACGATCTGTTATTGGACAACGGCGCAGTTGGCAGTAGCAGTTCGGCTGCCAGCACTGAGGCCCGTGGTGTCTTGCGGGCACGGGATCAGGCGATGCTCGCCAGTGAGTTGTCCGGGCGGATTGTCGAGTTGCCGTTCAGTGAGGGTGAGTCCTTCAAGAAGGGCGATACGCTGGCGCGTTTTGATTGTTCGGCCTATCAGGCGCAGCTCAATGCGGCGCAGGCGGCCAGCCGGGGAGCCAGTGAGGAGCTGGCTCACAACAAACAGCTGGCGGCGTTGAATTCGGTCGGGCGTTTCGAAGTGGCGCGGGCCGAGGCCCGGCTCAGCGAGACGCAGGCGCAATCCCAGGTGTATCAGGTTCAGGTCAAACGCTGCAGCGTGGTGGCGCCCTTTGACGGGCAGGTCGTCGAGCGAAAGGTCCAGCGTTATGAAAGCGTCGCCGCCGGTGCGCCGTTGCTGGATGTGGTCGACAACCGCACGCTGGAAATCCATTTGCTGGTGCCGTCGCGCTGGATGGGCAAGCTCAAGCCCGGCCAGACGTTCAGTTTTGTCCCCGACGAAACCGGTAAGCCGCTGGATGCTACGGTCAAACGGCTGGGCGCGCGAATTGACGAAGGCAGCCAGACCTTGCTGTTGGTCGCGACGCTACCCACGGCCTCAGGTCTGTTGGCCGGCATGAGCGGTACGGCGCGTTTCGCGGAGCTCAAGTGAACGCTCCGGTCACCGGCGGTGCAGAGCAGGTCTTTGCTCGCTTTCTTGACCTTGAACGCCAGACCCGCGCCGCGCGCAATCCGTCGCAACTGGCCTACAGCCTGGTCAATGACGCTCAGGCGCTGTTCGGTTTTCGCCATGCGGCGTTATTGATTGCCGGCAAGGTGCAGGCGGTGACGGGCGTCAGTGCCGTGGACCCGAATGCGCCGTTCGTGGCGTTCGTCGAGCAGGCGGTGGCGCAGTTGTTCAAGGGCGATGTGCTGAAAAAGGCGCGGGTGATTTCGCCCGATCTGCTCAACGAGTCTATCCAGGCGGACTGGCAAAGCCTGTCTCCCGCTCAGGTGTTCTGGCTGCCGTTGATCGATCATCAAGGTGACGTGTTCGGCGGCCTGTGGCTGGCCCGGGATTTGCCGTGGAACCCACCGGAGCAAGTGCTGCTGTCGCAACTCGGCGACACGTACAGCCATGCCTGGCTGGCGCTGCAGCCACGCAAACCCTGGCGATTGCGCTGGACCCGAAAGCGTCAGGTGGCTCTGCTTGCATTGCTGTTGCTCGGGCTGGCGATCCCGGTGCGCCAATCGGTGCTGGCGCCGGCGGAAGTGGTGCCATTGGGTGGCCGGGTCGTCGCGGCGCCGCTGGACGGGGTGATCGCCGAGTTCCTGGTCAAACCCAACCAGACGGTGAAAACCGGCGACCTGCTGTTGCGCTTTGAAAGCACCACGCTCAAGGCTCAGGCCGATGTGGCCGAACGCGCCCTGGGCGTTACCGAAGCTGAATTGAAGGCCAATTCCCAGCGCTCGTTTGCCGATGCCGAGTCCAGTTCGAAGATTGACCTGCTGGCCGCGCGCGTCGAGCAAAAACGCGCCGAACGGGACTATGCCCGTGAGCTGCTCAAACGCAGCGAAGTGCGTGCCGAGCGCGACGGCATCGCCGTGTTCGCCGACGCCGAGCGCTGGACCGGTAAACCGGTGCAGACCGGCGAGCGGCTGATGGAAATCGCTGACCCGACCCAGGCCGAACTGCGTATCGAACTGGCCGTTGGCGATGCGATCTCTCTGGAGCCCGGCGCGCAAGTCGCGCTGTTCCTCGACAGCGATCCGTTGCAGCGACATCTGGCCCAGCTCGAGCGCGCGGCGTACGAAGCGCAACCCACGGCCGGCGGGCAGTTGGCATATCGACTCGATGCCAGTTTCGATCAGGCGCCACCGCGTATAGGCCTGCGCGGCACGGCGAAAGTCTTCGGTGATCGTGCGCCGCTGGCGCTCTATCTGCTGCGCAAACCCCTGGCCGGTTTGCGCCAGAGTGTGGGGCTGTAGATGAGCCTGCCAAGCCTGCGTGCGGACTTGCAGCTGACCCCCGCTTCACCGGCGCTGGACGGCTCGCCGCGCTGGACCCTGGCCGACCCGGTACGCGGTCGCTATTTCAAACTGGGCGTGGCGGCGATGCGCTTGCTGCGACATTGGTCCCTGGGCGATCCCGAGCAGGTTCTGCACGCCGCCAATCGCGAGCCGGGCTTGCCTTTGGGCGGCAGCGATCTGGAGCAACTGCTGGGTTTTCTGCGCAGCCATGATCTGATCAGTGCCCTCGACCCGCAGCAGCGTGACAGCTACAGCCTGAAGGCCGCCGCCCAGCGTCAGTCGCTGTGGCAGATTCTGTTGCATCAGTACCTGTTTTTCCGGATACCCCTTTGGCGCCCGGATGCGTTTCTCAATCGTGCCTGGCCCTGGCTGGCGCGCTTCGGCCCGCGAGTGCTTCGCTTCGGACTGCCGGCAACGCTGGGCCTCGGGGTGTTTCTGGTGTCTCGGGACTGGCAGCGATTTATCGCGACCTTCCCGCATTTGTTCAGCCTTGGTGGTGCGCTGGCCTTTGGCGTGGCGTTGTTTTTTGCCAAGCTGTGCCACGAATTCGGCCACGCATTCATGGCCAAGCGTGCGGGGTGTCGGGTGCAGAGCATGGGCGTGGCCTTCATGGTGATGCTGCCGATGTTCTACACCGACGTCAGCGATGCGTGGCGGGTCAATGATCGGCGTGCCCGATTGCTGATCGGCGCCGGTGGCGTGCTGGCCGAGCTGCTGCTGGCGAGCATCGCCCTGCTGGCCTGGTCGCTGTTGCCCGACGGGCCGGCGCGCACGGCGGCGTTCATGCTCGCCAGCGCGACCTGGATGACCACGCTGGTGATCAACCTCAACCCGTTCATGCGTTTTGACGGTTACTTTTTGCTCAGTGATTTCTGGGAGGTGGACAACCTGCAGGGGCGTGCCTTTACCCTGTGTCGCTGGCACCTGCGTGAAACCCTGTTCGGCTATGGCGAACCGGCTCCGGAGCCGTTGTCGCCGAGCCTGCAACGACGTCTGTTGGTGTGGGGCTACGGCTCGTGGCTGTGGCGCGCCGTGCTGTTTTTCGGGATTGCGCTGGCGGTGTATCACTTGTTCTTCAAGCTGCTGGGCATTTTCCTGATGCTGGTCGAGCTGGTGTGGTTCATCTTTCTGCCGATCGTGCGCGAGTGGCGGGAGTGGTGGAGCCGGCGCGATCAAGCCTATGCGCCGCGGGTGTTGTTGAGTGCGTTGGGGCTGCTCGCCTTCGTGCTGTTTCTGGCATTGCCCTGGCGCAGTGCGGTGGAGTTGCCTTCGATGCTCGAGGCAGGGCGGGTCAGTGCGTTGCATGCGCCGGTGGCGGCGCGGGTCAAAGTGGTGAATGTGCACGATGGGCAAAAGGTCGCTCAGGGTGATGTGCTCATCGAACTGGAATCGCCGGACCTGGACTCGCGCCAGGCCATCGTGCGCCGTGAAATCCAGATCCAGCAATTGCAGATGCGCCGGCAGGCGAGTCGTAGCGAGACCGCGGCGGACGCGGGTATTGTCGAGCAGCGCCTGGCTGAAGCGGTGGCCGAATACCGTGGGTTGGCGGCCCAGCGCGAACGTTTGCTGTTGCGCGCACCCCATGCCGGTAGCGTGCGTGATCTGTTGCCGCAATTGGCCGTCGGCCGCTGGCTGGCGACCAAGGAACCGCTGGCGCGGGTGGTGGAGGAAGGCGTGCGGTTGCGTGGCTATCTGGCCGAGGCCGAGTTGTGGCGTGTTGCGCCGGGTGCTCGCGGGCGGTTCATCGCCGATGACCCGATGCACTCGGCGATCGCTGTGCAACTCATTGAAGTCGACACCAACGGTGCGGCCTTTGTCGATCAGGAAGCGCTGACGTCCGACCACCACGGGCCGATTGCCGTGCGCCGGGATCCGCAGCAACGGGCCGAACCGGTGCAAGGGCAATATGGTGCGCGTATGAGCAGTCTCGATGAGGCGCCAACACCTGTGCAACCGTTGCGCGGCGTGGTGGTGTTGCAAGGGCGCGGCGAATCGGTGCTGGGTGTTGCATGGCGGCGAATGGCAGCGCTGGGTGTCAGGGAAAGCGGTTTCTAGGGAGAGCAGCGATGGCGAATACGGACTCCGTGGCGGTCGAGGGTTTGGTGGTGCGACCGTCGCGCACCAACGATGGGCCTTTTCTACACAGCCTCTATCAGTCGGCACGAGCGGACCTGCAATGGATCGACGGCGAGCGAGAGGTCGTCGAACACGTGGTGTCCCAACAATTCCAGGTACAGGAACAAGGGCTGGAGGAGCACTTTCCCAATGCCATGCACTACGTGATCGAGAAGCTCGGCACGGCCATCGGCGCGTTGACCACCGACTTTGGCCCCAATGAAATTCGCGTGCTGTACCTGGCGTTTCTCCCGCTGGCTCGCGGGCAGGGTTACGGTCGTGCAGTGCTGCAAGGCGTGCAAAAAGCCGCGCAGCAGATTCGCTGCCCGGTGGCCACGGTGGTCTGGGCCAACAATACCCATGCGCGCCAGCATTACCTGGCGCTGGGGTTTCAGGTTGTTGAGCGTAATCCGGCGGCGGAGCGGTTGGTGTGGTATCCCGTCTAGGCCTGTCGGCCTTTTCAGTTTTTCAGTTGAATGCGATGCAGAAGTAACCCAAGCCCGGATCGCGGCCCATGGCGGGGACCCGGGAGACAAAAATATCCTCCACTTGGCCCAGTGCCGGTAACTCCAGCGCGCACAATCCATCGACGAACTCCGTGGCTTGCAGGCTGTTGAGCTCGACTCGGAACGGCATGCGCTCGCTGTTTGGCATCCGCGATCGAGGCGTTTCCACCAGGCTTTCGATATGGATCGGCAGCTCGCTGCCATCTGGCAGCCGCAGCGTGCGAGTCTTGCCCAGCAGCGTCTGGAAATGTTGGTGTTGAACCTGTTGCAGCATGGCGTCACTCCCAAAAATGAAAGTGACCGGGGGGTGAATCCCCCCGGCCGAACCTCAACCGCGCGAAGGGAAAAGCCCCTCGAGGGCAATGCTGAAGTTGA
Source organism: Pseudomonas sp. IT-P100 (assembly GCF_949767185.1). Lineage (NCBI taxonomy): Bacteria > Pseudomonadati > Pseudomonadota > Gammaproteobacteria > Pseudomonadales > Pseudomonadaceae > Pseudomonas > Pseudomonas sp. IT-P100. Next base: position 61,041 of record NZ_CATKQK010000016.1, on the reverse strand, counting down.
GCACCAGGAACGGGTTCATCGTGTCCATGGGCAGGCCGTTGCCGGCCGACGAGATTTCCCCGGTGACCGTCGTGGCTAAACCCTTGAGCGGCACGGCCGCAGCACCTTGCTGATCGGAGTAGATGCTCGCCGAGCCCGGTCCGCCGCCCGAAGCGCCGATGTACGAGTTGGTCGCGGTGGGAGTGGTGACCGGGTTGCTCGCCGGGCTGGCCAGTTGCAGGGTGGTGGTGGCCGTCAGCCCGGAGAGGGCGTGGGTGTGATAGGGCAGGTTGGTGATGGTCGCGGTGACGTTCTCGGTCCCGGAGAATTCGCCGATGACCCGTGGGGTCAGGTTCAGCCCGTTACCCATGCAAACAGGCATTCGGCCTTGCAGGTTGGGCAGCATGAAATTGGTCGAGCCATTGCCGCCGAAGTTGACCCCCAGCAGCGCGAACAGAGCGTTGTATTGCTGGACGGAAAGCGTCTGGCCATTACACAAGGCCCAGCCGCTGGGCGCGTAGTTAAAGGCGAAAGGCTGAATTGTGCCGATGAATACTTCCATAGTTCCTCATCCCTCAGGTTAGTTGTCTGGCGCGCTGCAAGGGTGGCCCGGACATCCAGGCCCATCGTTGCAATCAGCCGACTCCATTCATTTCTCTGGCTGAGTCACGCCAAGCCAGAGCGTAGTTGATGCGCATCACGGCCGAATGTCGTTGGTCGCAAAGCCAGCATCGACGACGTCCGTGCGCCGTCCTACAGTGTTCATCAGGTGTTGTGGTCGGGGGCTCGTTTCAGGGGGAAGCAATGGAGGCGCGCAGAGAAACACCGCTTGGCGGCACCCAGGAGCCGCACGCAGCGCCCGGCGTCTGGGCAATGGTTCAGCGCTGGTTGCGATGGGCGCAGGAGCATTGGCTGTTGCCGATCCTGGCATTGGCGACGCTGGTGCGTTTCTACGACCTGACGGCGGCGGCCATCTGGGGCGACGAAGGGTCCAGCCTGCTGCTGAGCCGGTTTTCACTGACCGATATCTGGGTACACGTGGCGCACGACGTGCATCCACCGCTGTATTTCCTGCTGCTGCATGGCTGGGTCGAGTTGTTCGGCGAAGGCATTTTTTCAATCCGCAGCCTCAGCGCCTTACCCGGCATCGCCACGGTGTGGCTCGGCGTGTGGCTGATGGACTTGCTCGCCACGCGCCGTGCGGCGTTGCTGGCCGGTTTCCTGTTGGCACTGTTGCCCACGGCGGTGCGTTACAGCCAGGAAGTGCGCATGTATTCGTGGCTGGGATTGTGGCTGGTCGGCGCCACGATTGCCTTGGTCTACTGGATAAGAAACCCGCATCGCACGCGATATCTGGTGGCGTATGCGCTGTTGATGACTGCCGCGTTCTACACCCATTACTTCGCGGCCCTGTGCGTGTTTTGCCACTGGTTGTATCTGGGGGTGATCCGCGTACAGCCGGGTTATCGATTGCGGCATATTCAACGCCCCGCTTGGTGGCTGGCTAACGCGGCGATCGTGTTGTTGTACCTGCCGTGGATGCCGAGCCTGATCGATCTGCTCCAGCACATGGATCAGCTCAAGGCCAATGGCGACGTGGGTTGGGAAACACCGGTCACGTTCGGCTCGTTGCCTTCGATGGTCTGGTCGTTCCTGATCCAGGACGATGGAGAAAACCTGCCGACGCTGCTTTTCATCGCACTGCCGCTGGCGTTGCCGGTCATTGCGGGCGTGGGGGTGGCGCGGGACCGCAGTGTCTTTCGTGGCAGTGTCCTGCTGGCGATCTACACGGCGTTACCGTTGTTGCTGGTGTTCGGGGTGTCGTTTATCACACCGGTGTTTATCGAGCGCTACCTGACGGCCTATGCGTTGGGACTGCCGATGATTATCGCGTTGGCGGTTGATCGACTGTATTCAGGTTTTCGGGTTCTGGCCGTGACGGTGTTGGTGCTGTTCGTCGGCGTTGAGCTGATGGGCCTGAAGAACAACGCCACGGTGGACACCCGTGATCAGATCAACGTCATGGTCGATTACGTCAACCAGCACTTCATGACCGGTGACCGGATCGTCACCAGCGATATGCTCTGGTACCTCAGTTACGTCTATTACAATCGCACCGACACCCAGCCGTTGCTGTACACGCCGCCATTGCCCAATGGCGTTTCGAGCCGGCCGAATGCCTATGGTTTCGGCACGTTGGTGACCCGGGACACATACCTCGACAGCCTCGACAGCTTGCCCAAGGGCCGCGGTCGGGTCTGGCTGATCGGCACCGTCGATGCGCCGGACGAGTTCGCGCCGTTGCCCGCCGACTGGCAGCGTGTTGGCGAAACCCAGGCGGGCGGCGTCAATGCGCGCCTGTTCGTGCGGCAATGAGGCTGTAACGAAAGTTGCAATTTCCCATCGGCTTAGCTTCGATTTGATATCAAAGCATCACCGCTCATAAAGCCATTCATGGTCTACGCTCCGTCATACATAAAGGACTTATGATCAGGGGTGAAGGGATTGCACACATTCCATTTTATTTCCGGCTTGCCGCGCTCGGGCTCGACCCTGCTTTCTGCAATCCTTTTGCAAAACCCGCGTTTCCATGCCGGCATGACCAGCCCCGTTGGCGCGCTCTTTTCCGGTGTCCTTGAACAGTGCAGCGCCGGCAGCGAGTTCGGCGCGGTGATCGACACCGATATGCGCCGCCGTCTGCTTCGCGGCCTGTTCGATTCCTATTACGCCGACAAGGCTGACAAACCGGTGGTGTTCGACACCAACCGCTTGTGGAGTTCGCGCCTGCCGGCGATCAGTGATTTGTTCCCTCAAGCGAGGGTGATTGCCTGTGTGCGCAATGTCGCCTGGGTCATGGACAGCATCGAACGTCTGTATCGCGCCAACCCATTCGAAAACACCAAGCTGTTTGGCGATGCGGTCGAACGCAATACGGTCTACAGCCGCTGCGAAACCCTGGCCCAGCGCAATCGCCTGGTCGGTTTTGCCTGGGCTGCGCTCAAGGAAGCCTATTACGGCGAGCACGCCGACTCGCTGCTGATCGTCGATTACGACCTGCTGACCCAGGCGCCTGACCGGGTGATGCGGCTGGTCTACGACTTCATTGGCGAACCCTGGTTCGAGCACGATTTCGACAACCTGGCGTATGACGCGCCGGAGTTCGATCAAGCCTTGGGTGTGTCGGGCCTGCACAAGGTCAAACCCAAAGTCGAGTTGCAGTCACGGCGCACGATCCTGCCGCCGGATTTGTTCAAGCAGTACGCCGAATTGTCCTTCTGGCTCGACGGCTCAGCCAGCGCCGCCAATGTCATTCGTATGAAAGCCGATGCCGCGATCAGTTGATCGCGGCGTTTTCGTTTACGCAGCAAAAACGTTCGAGTCCGGGTGAGCAACATGTGGTGGAGCAACGGCAAGTCGCGGGTAACCCAAGGCGCACGAGCGCTGGCCTCGCCAATGATCATGTCCCTGGAGCCGCGCATGCTGTTCGACGGCGCGGTCGCAGCCACCGTGGCCGATACCGCCCAGGCTGACAGCCACACAACGGCTGACGCGGCGAAACCACCGGTCGCCGAGAAACCGGTCGCCAGTCAGGACACCCACGGCCAGGCCGACGCCACCCCCGCGGTGGCGCCCGTTGCCGTGCCGGGACAGAGCGTGGTGTTCGTCGATTCCCGGGTCAAGGATGCCGACAGCCTGCTCAAAGGCGTCGCCCCCGGCACCCAGGTGGTTCAACTCGACGCCACCAGGGACGGCTTGCAGCAGATTGCCGACTATCTGGACACCCATCAGGGCATCAGCTCGGTGCAGATCATCGCCCACGGCAATGCGGGCGATTTGTGGCTGGGCAACAGTTACCTGTCGGCCGACAACGTCGCGGCCCGCAGTGCGGTGCTGGCGGAAATCGGCAAGGACATGAACGTCGGTGGCGACATCATGATCTACGGCTGCTACACCGCCGAAGGCGAACGGGGTTTGAGTTTCGTCGACTCCCTGGCGCAACTGACCGGTCGTGATGTGGCGGCGTCGAGCAACCGCACCGGCGTGGGCGGCGACTGGGATCTGGAGATCGCCACCGGCACTATCGAAAGCGCCAACGTGCTGTCGACAATGGCCATGACCGACTATCAGTGGGGCCTGGCCACCTGGACGGCCACTAACAATGGCAACACGGGCGTCGGCTCGTTGCGTGCCGCGATCGCTTCGGCGCAGAACGGCGATACCGTCACCTTCAATGGCAGCATGACGGTGCAACTGACCTCCGAACTGCTGATCAACAAAAACATCACCGTTGATGGCGACTTGAACAATGACGGTGCGGCGGATGTGATTCTCGATGGCCAGTACCGGACCCGGGTCATCGAAGTGACGTCTGGCAGTACCGTGACGCTCGATGGTCTGGTGATCACTCGTGGTCTGGTAACGGGCAACGGTGGCAATGGTGGCTACGGTGCCACGGGCGCGATGGCCGGGGGGATTTTCAACGCCGGGGTCCTGACCCTGAAAAACGTGACCGTTACCTCCAACGCCGCTTCCGGTGGCGGCGGTGGCGGCGGGGTGACGGGGGCGTTTTACGGCGGTGGCGGTGGCGGTGGTGGCGGTCTGGGTGGCCAGGGCGGCGGGCATGGCGGTTCGGCCGGGCCAGGCACCGGCACATTGGGCGGCCAGGCGGGCAGCGGTGGCGCTGGCGGTTACGGCGGCGGTTATGACGCGACCCACATGGGCGGCCGCGGCGGTACCAGCACGGGCGGGGCTGGCGGGGTGGGCGTTTCCTATTACAGCAACGGCGGTAACGGTGCGACGGCCACCAATGGCACGATTTCCATTGGCGGCGGTGGCGGCGGCGCCGGTTGGGACAAGGTCGGTGGCGCGGGCGGTAACGCGGTGGGTGGGATCTATAACGCCAGCAGCGGCGCCATCACCATCGTCGGCACATCGACCATCAGCAACAACATCGGCGCCGGTGGGGGCGGTGGCGGTGGCGGTGGTCAAGGCAGCAATGCCAGTAATGGCGGCATCGGTGGCCGAGGCGTCGGCGCGATCTGGAACAAGGGCACTTTGCTGATCACCGCCGCCAACTTCGCGGCCCTGGCCGGTAATGCCGCCGGCAGTGGTGCCGGTGGCACTGCGCAGGGCGGTGGGACAACAGGCACCTCGCCGACCTCCGTGGCGACCATCTACAACGATGGCGGCATACTCAACACTGCGTATGCGCCGCCGCCGACCGCAACCATTGTGGTCGCCGATACCACGTTGAGCATCGGTGAAACGAGCCTGGTGACGATCACCTTCTCCGAAGCAGTGACCGGTTTCACCAATGCCGACCTGACCCTCACCAACGGCACCTTGAGTGCGGTCAGCAGCAGCGACGGCGGTATCACCTGGACGGCAACGTTCACGCCGACCGCCAGTATTTCGGATACGACCAACGTCATCACCCTCGACAACACCGGGGTAATCAACGGTCTGGGCACTGCAGGCGTCGGGACCACCAGCTCCAATAACTACGTCGTCGACACGGCGCGGCCAACCGCCAGCATCGTATTCACCGACACGGCCCTCAAGGTTGGCGAAACGTCGTTGGTGACCATCACCTTCAACGAAGCGGTCACCGGTCTCACCAACGCCGACCTGACGATTGCCAACGGCACGCTGAGTGCGGTGAGCAGCAGCGATGGCGGCATCACCTGGACGGGGACCTTCACCCCGGCGGCCAGCATGACTGACGCGACTAACCTGATCACCCTGGACAACACCGGGGTCAGCGACCTGGCAGGCAACGCCGGTAGCGGCACGACCGATTCCAGCAACTACGCCATCGATACGGTGCGGCCAACCGCGACCGTCGTGGTGACGGACACGGCACTGAAAATTGGCGAAACCTCGCTGGTGACGATCACCTTCAGCGAAGCGGTCAGCGGTTTCACCAACGCCGACCTGACCCTCGCCAACGGTACGCTGACCTCGGTCAGCAGCAGTGACGGCGGCATCACCTGGACTGCCACATTCACCCCGAACGCGAGCATCAACGACACGACCAACCTGATCACCCTGAACAACACCGGGGTCAGCGACCTGGCGGGCAACGCCGGGAGCGGCACGACCGATTCCAATAACTATGTCATCGATACACTCCGGCCGACCGCGACCATCGTGGTGGCGGACAACGCGCTGAAAATCGGTGAGACCTCGCTGGTGACCATCACCTTCGCCGAGGCGGTGAGCGGTTTCACCAACGCGGACCTGACCATTGCCAACGGTACGCTGACCGCAGTGAGCAGCAGCGACGGCGGCATCACCTGGACGGCGACTTTCACGCCAACTGCCAGCATCACTGACACGACCAATCTGATCACCCTGAACAATACGGGTGTCAGCGACCTGTCGGGTAACGCCGGCAGCGGCACGACCGACTCCAACAACTACGCCATCGATACTGTGCGGCCAACAGCAACCATCGTGGTCGCGGACACGGCGCTGAGAATCGGCGAAACGTCGCTGGTGACCATCACCTTCAGTGAAGCAGTGAGCGGTTTCACCAACGCCGACCTGACCCTCGCCAACGGTACGCTGACGGCGGTGAGCAGCAGCGACGGCGGCCTCACCTGGACCGCAACGTTTACCCCAAGCGCCAGTATCAACGACACCACCAATCTGATTACCCTGAATAACACGGGAGTCAGTGATCTGTCGGGTAACGCCGGCAGCGGCACCACCGATTCCAACAACTACGCCATTGATACCGTACGCCCGACCGCCACGATTGTGCTGGCGGATACGGCGCTGACCGCAGGCGAAACGTCGCTGGTGACCATCACCTTTTCCGAAGCAGTGACCGGTTTCACCAACGCCGACCTGAGCATCGCCAACGGCACGTTGACGGCGGTCAGCAGCAGCGATGGCGGGATTACCTGGACCGCCACGTTTACCCCGACAGCAGGCATCATCAGCGCGACCAATGTCATCAGCCTGGCGAACACCGGCGTGGCCGACCTTTCGGGTAACACCGGCAGCGGGATCAGCTCCTCGGGCAACTATGCCATCGACACCGCTCCACCGACCGCGACGATCGTGCTGGCCGACAATGCCCTGAGAATCGGTGAAACGTCACTGGTGACGATTACCTTCAACCAGGCCGTGACCGGTTTCACCAACGCCGACCTGAGCATTGCCAACGGCACGTTGACGGCGGTGAGCAGCAGCGACGGCGGTATCACCTGGACCGCCACGTTCACCCCGACCGCCAGCATTACCGACACGACCAATCTGATTGTCCTGGACAACAGCGGCGTGCAGTCCGCCGCCACCGGCAACGTGGGGAGCGGCACTACCGATTCCAACAACTACGCGATTGACACCGTGCGCCCGACGGCAACCGTCGTGGTCGCGGACACGGCGCTGAGAATCGGCGAAACCTCGCTGGTCACCATCACTTTCAGCGAGGCGGTCAGCGGTTTCACCAACGCGGACCTGACGATTGCCAACGGCACGTTGACGGCGGTGAGCAGCAGCGACGGCGGCCTCACCTGGACGGCGACGTTTACGCCGAGCGCCAGTATCAACGACACCACCAACCTGATCACCCTGGCCAACACCGGCATCAGCGACCTCTCGGGTAACGCCGGCAGCGGCACCACCGATTCCAACAACTACGCCATCGACACGCTTCGACCCACCGCGACCATCGTCCTGGCAGACCCGACCCTGAGTGCTGGCGAAACCTCACTGGTCACCATCACCTTCAGCGAAGCGGTCAGCGGTTTCACCAATGCCGACCTGAGCATCGCCAACGGCACGTTGACCTCGGTCAGCAGCAGTGACGGCGGCATTACCTGGACGGCGACGTTCACGCCAACGGCGGGTGTGAACGATGGAACCAACGTCATCACCCTGGCCAATACCGGCGTGGCCGACCTTTCCGGCAACACGGGCAGCGGCACCACCAACTCCGGCAACTACACGATCGATACCGTGGCGCCGACGGCTACCATTGTCGTTGCCGACAACGCACTGAAAATTGGCGAAACGTCCCTGGTCACCATCACGTTCTCCGAGGCGGTCACCGGTTTCAGCAACGCCGACCTGAGCATCGCCAATGGCACGTTGAGTTCCGTCAGCAGCAGTGATGGCGGCATCACCTGGACGGCAACGTTTACCCCGACCAGCGCCATCACCGACACCAGCAACGTCATTACGCTGGACAACAGCGGTGTGCAAAACGGCTCGGGCAACGCGGGTAGCGGCACCACCGATTCCAACAACTACGCCATCGACACCGTGCGGCCAACGGCAACCATCGTCGTCGCGGATTCGGCGCTGGCGGTGGGTCAAACATCGGTGGTGACCATCACCTTCAGCGAGGCGGTGACAGGATTTACCATTGCCGACCTGACGGTGAGCAACGGCACCCTGAGCAATCTCAGTACCAGCGATAACATCACCTATACCGCCACGCTGACGCCAACGGCGAGCATCACCGATACCACCAACCTGATCACCCTGGACAACACCGGAGTGATCGATGGGGCCGGCAATACGGGCAGCGGTACCACCGATTCCAACAACTACGCCATCGACAGCCAGCGCCCGACCGCTACGATCGTCGTCGCCGACAGCACCCTCAGTGCGGGCGAAACCTCGTTGGTGACCATCACCTTCAGTGAGGCGGTGAGCGGTTTCGACAACAGTGACCTGAGCATCCCCAACGGCACGTTGAGTGCGGTGAGCAGCAGCGATGGCGGTATCACCTGGACCGCTACCTTCACACCGACGGTCGGCATCAAGGACACCAGCAACCTCATCACTCTGAACAATACCGGGGTGGCCGACATTGCCGGCAATACGGGCAGCGGGAGCACCAACTCGGCGAACTTTACGATCGATACGGTGCTGCCGACCGCCACTCTCGTGGTCGCCGACACGGCGCTGAAAGCGGGTGAAACGTCACTGGTGACGATCACCTTCAGCGAAGCGGTGAGCGGCTTCTCCAACGCCGACCTGACGATTGCGAATGGCACGCTCAGCAACGTGTCGTCGACCGATGGCGGTATCACCTGGACGGCGACGTTCACCCCGACGGCGAGCATCACCGACACCAGTAACCTGATCACACTGGACAACAGCGGCGTGCAAAACGCTTCGGGCAACGCCGGCAGTGGTACCACCGACTCCAACAATTTCGCCATCGACACCGCGCTGCCCAGCGCCACGATCGTGGTTGCCGACAATCGCCTGGGCATCGGCGACACCACCACGGTGACCATCACCTTCAGCGAAGCGGTGAGCGGTTTCGACCTGTCGGACATCAGCGTGGCCAACGGCGTGCTGTCGAACCTGATCAGCAGCGACGGCGGCATCACCTGGACGGCGACCCTGACACCGACCGCCGGCATGAACGACGCGACCAACCTGATCGTGCTCGACACCGGTACCGTGCAGGACGCCGCCGGCAACGTCGGTGCGAGCATCGCCATTTCCAACAACTATGCGCTGGACGCGTCCCGGCCGACGGTGAGCATTGCGGTCGCCAACCCGAACATGGGGGCTGGCCAGAGCACGGTGGTGACCTTCACCTTCAGCGAAGCGGTGAGTAATTTCGACCTGTCGGACTTGAGCGTGACCAATGGCGATTTGACCAACCTGAGCAGCAGCGACGGTGGCAAGACATGGACCGCCACCTTCACGCCCGCTGCCAATGTCAGCGACCCGAGCAACTTCATCGCCCTCGACACCAGCAACGTCACCGATCTGGCCGGTAACGCAGGTGACAGCGTGTCGGTCTCCAACAATTACGCGATAGGCATCATGTCGGTGACCGCGGATCCGCAACTCATCAGCAGCGACCCGGTGACCGTGGCCGATCAACCCAACGTGCCGCTGCAACCCATCGTGTTCACCCCACCCACCGGGGATCTCGGTTCACCGCTGACCTTTGCACCGCTGTTCGAAGACCGGGTTATCGGCAACGGCATCCGGCCGCTGGGCGACATTTTCATGAACAACGGCGCGCTGGCGCAGAGCTTTATCGCCCAAGTGTTCAGCAGCAGCGAAAGCGGCGGCGACGGTGCAGGCCACGGCTTCCTCGGTTTCGGCGGCGGCGATGGCGGGGTGTTCAGCACCAGCACGTTGTCGAGCCTGTTCAATCAGGACGTTGGCAATGAGCGGGATTCGCTGAACTCATTCGGCAGTCATTCGATCAAGGCCAGTGATGTTTCCCAGGGCCTGCGCGGCGTGTTTGGCGCGCCCAGTCTCGTCCAGCAGTTGCAACAGCTCAAAGACACCGAGCAGCGGCAGGTCAACGACCTGGCCACTGCTTTGAAACAGGCCGGTATCAGCGAAATGCAGGCCTGACACAACAATTAAAACGGGCGACACCCAGGGGCAGTCAAGGATGAAGAGAAGTCAGAAGTTGTTCGTCGCGAGCCTGCTCGCGCTGGCAGTCAGTGGATGTGCAGTCAAAAGTGAACCGATCGAACGCAGCGTCAGCGAGCAACGCGCCAAGAGCGATCTGCAAAGCATGTACAAGGGCCAGGAACCCCTCAGCGGTCCGCTGACCCTGCATCAGGCCATGGCCCGCGCGGTGAAATACAACCTTGAAGGCCGGCTGAAGATCATGGAAGAGGCCCTGGCCAAGCGCCAACTCGACCTGGCCAGCTTCGACATGTTGCCGCGCATGGCGCTGGACGCCGGGTACGTCGGCCGCAACAACGTCAACGCCTCCAGCAGCCAGAGCGTACGGACCGGCACTCAGTCGCTGGAGCCATCGACTTCACAGGACCGCGACCGTGAAGTCGCCGACCTGACCATGGTCTGGAACGTGCTGGATTTTGGTGTCAGCTACATCAGCGCCAAGCAACAGGGCGACCAGCGACTGATCGTTCAGGAGCGTCGGCGCAAAGTCATCAACACCATCGTTCAGGACGTGCGCTCGGCGTATTGGCGGGCCATGGCTGCCGAACGGTTGCTCAAGCAGATCGACAGCCTCATGGCTCGGGTCGAGACCGCTCGCGGCAACAGCCAGAGCATGAGTGAGCAGCGCATCGGCGATCCGATCCAGGCGTTGGGTTATCAACGCTCGTTGATCGAAGCCACCCGCCAGTTAGAAGAACAGCGCCGCGCGCTGTCGCTGGCGAAAACCGAACTGGCGACCCTGATCAACCTGCCGCTGGGCACCGATCTGACGCTGGCGACTCAGGACGACTACGTCATCCCCGAATTGAAAGTGGACCTCGCCAGTCTGGAACAGGAAGCCCTGACCAGCCGTCCGGAACTGCGTGAGCAGGATTACCAAAGCCGCATCAGCGCTGCCGAAACCCGTAAAGCCATGTTGCGCCTGCTGCCGGGCCTGGAGTTCTCCGCTGGCGGGCATTACGACAGCAACTCGTTCCTGGTGGAGCAGGGTTGGGCCGACTATGGCGTGAAGGTCACGTGGAACCTGTTCAGCGTGATTTCGGCGCCGGCGGCAATCAACGTCGCCAAGGCCGGTGAAGAAGTGGCCACGGCGCGTCGTCAGGCGATGTCGATTGCGGTGCTGGCGCAGCTCTACGTGGCCAACGCCAACTACCGCGAGGCACTGCGGCAGTTCAAGACCAATCAGCAACTGTCGGACATTGACGGGCAGATTGTCGGCCAGTTGCGCAATCGCTATAAGGCGGCAGGGCTGGGCGAACTGGACTTGATTCAGGGCGAGTTGAACACCTTGCAGGCCGATCTGCGCCGCGACTTGTCGTACGCCGATCTGCGCAACGCCTACGGGCAGATTTTTGCCAGCGCGGGGCTCGATCCGCTGCCCGATCAAGTGCAGTCCACTGAAGTCCAATCCATCGCCACCGCATTGGCCAATCGCGAAGCGGCGTGGGCGGCGGGCAACATCACAGTGCCGGTGGCTCATGCCCAGGCTCAATAACCTTCAGGCGCCGACAGCGAGCATCAGCCGTGCACAACGGGAGGCCCGAAACGGCCATCGCGGCACGGCGATTCTGTTGACCGGTTTGCCGGCGGCAGGCAAGTCGACGCTGGCCCAGGCGCTGCACGCACAGTTGTTCGAGCGCGGCGTGCAGAGTGTTGTGCTTGACGGCGATGGGCTGCGGGTCGGGCTCAACCGCGATCTGGGTTTTGCTGACAGCGACCGCCTGGAAAACATTCGCCGGGCCAGTGAACTGGCGGCGTTGTTGGTGGAAAACGGGCAGGTGGTGATTCTGGCGATGATTGCGCCGTTACTGGAGTTGCGTGAACTGTTTGCCACGCGTTTAGGCGAGGATTATCGCGAAGTCTGGTGCAGCGCTTCCCTGGCGGTATGCGAGCAGCGCGATCCCAAAGGTCATTACGCCCGGGCCCGTCGCGGTGACCTGCCAGGATTTACCGGGGTTTCTGCACCTTATGAACCTCCGCCGGCTGCCGGGCTGGTTCTCGACACCGGAGCGCAGTCGGTCGAGGCCTGTCTCGACCGTTTGCTGACCTGGCTCGGAGAATGTGCGGTCTTACCCAGAGCGTGAGCCGGGTGTTTTTGTGGCGAGAGAGCTTGCTCCCGCTGGGCTGCGAAACGGCCTGCTACGCAGTCCAACGGGAGCAAGCTCCCTCGCCACAGTCTTCACTGCCTCAAGGCTTTTGCGATAGATCCGCCATGCCCTTGAGCAATTCGATTGGCAGTGGAAAGACGATGGTCGAACTCTTGTCCCCGGCAATCGAACTCAGGGTCTGCATGTAGCGCAGTTGCATGGCGCCCGGCTGGCGGCCGAGCATTTCGGCGGCCTGCATGAGCTTTTCCGAAGCCTGCAGTTCACCTTCGGCGTGGATGACCTTGGCCCGGCGCTCCCGCTCGGCTTCAGCCTGTTTGGCGATGGCGCGGACCATCGATTCGTTGAGGTCCACGTGCTTGATCTCGACGTTGGCGACCTTGATGCCCCAGGCGTCGGTCTGGGCATCGAGCACTTGCTGGATATCGATGTTCAGCCGTTCGCGCTCGGCCAGCAGCTCATCGAGTTCGTGTTTGCCGAGCACCGCGCGCAAGGTGGTCTGGGCCAGCTGACTGGTGGCCATGAGGAAATCTTCGACCTGGATAATTGCCTTCTGCGGATCGAGCACGCGGAAGTACAGCACCGCGTTGACCTTGACCGAGACGTTGTCGCGGGTGATCACGTCTTGCGGCGGCACATCGAGCACCACGGTACGCAAATCGACGCGAACCATTTGCTGCACCACGGGAATCAGCAGGATCAGGCCGGGACCTTTGACTTGCCAGAAACGGCCGAGCTGGAACACCACCCCGCGCTCGTATTCGCGCAGGATGCGAAAGGTCGATCCCGCCAGCGCAATGACCAACAGCAGCAGCGCGGCAAAACCCAGTTGCAGGCCCATGGCTATTCTCCACCCGGCGCCGCGTCAGCCGCGGCCACTTGCAGCAGTAATCCCTTGCGCGCCACCACCCGGACCCGCTGCCCTGTTTCCAGTGGCGTGGCGCTGAGGACTTGCCACTGTTCTCCTTGCAGGTGCACCCAGCCGTTGCAGGCATTGCCGGGTTGTAACGACATGATCGGCGCCACGCTGCCCACGAGCCCGGCATCGCCACTGACGGTTTGGCGCGGTCGGGTTTTGAGGGCGCGGATCACCAGGAATATCAGCAACAACGCGCTGATCAGGCCCAGGCCGATCATCAACGGGACAGGTACCTCGGTGTTGCTCAGGATCACCGCGCCGATGACGAACATCACAATCCCGCCCAACCCGATCACGCCATAATTGGGCAAGGCCGCTTCGGCGATCAGAAAGGCGATGCCCAACACAATCAGCCAGATCCCGATGGGGTTGGGGATCAGCACGAGGGTGTCCGCCGCGAACGCCGATCCGCTCAAGGCCAACAGCAACGCCACTGCACAGCTACGCGTGTTCACTTGACCCTCCTTGTAGGAGCGAGCCTGCTCGCGATGAACCTGAGAGCGCCTCGCCTATCCATTGAGTCCGCGTTCCCGTTAACGCCCATCGTTAAATACAGTCTAGTCGAGCCGTTGGCTGTACGAATTTTGATCAGTTGTCGACGATGTTCCAGTGGGCAGATTTCCCGCCGGAATGCGGCGGCAGGCCTAGACTTTCAGTACAGAGCAACGTGTTAACCCATCGTCCGTCACAGACTGTTCGCGGACACCGAGGTGCATCATGCGTATGGCAAGAACCGTGCAGAGAAGCCTGGAAAAGGCTCAATGCGAATATGACATTGTCACCCACCCACACTCGGCCAGCAGCCTGGAGACCGCGCGGGTCTCGGGCATTCCAGCCGAACGGATGGCCAAGTCGGTGATCCTCGACGATCACCACGGCCATTACCTGATGGCCGTACTCCCCGCCAGCCGTCACCTGGACCTGAGCAAAGTACGCAGTAGTGGCGAATGGCAGGTCTCCCGGGAAAGCAACCTGCCGCACCTGTTCGATGATTGCGAACGTGGCGCGGTGCCAGCCCTCGGCGAGGCCTATGGGCTGGATGTGGTTATTGACCCACTGCTGACCCGGCAGAAAGACATTTATCTGGAAGCCGGCAACCACATCAACCTGCTGCACATGAACATGCCGGAGTTTCTGAAAATGGTGCCGCATGCCGAAGTGCGGGAGTTGAGTTATTGAGTCATGTGTCGTCAGTGACGCCGCCATCGCGAGCAGGCTCGCTCCCACAGTTGACCGCGTGTCCCTGTGGGAGCGAGCCTGCTCGCGATTGACCGCTTGGCGGTCACCCAATCATCAGCCATTCCCAGGAGCCCGACATGGAATCCCCAACCCACAGCCTCCCCTCACTGTTCAAACAGCTCGGCCTCCCGGATGACGCCGAAAGCATCGATAAATTCATCGCTACCCACTCACCACTCAAGCCGGAATTGCACCTGGCGGACGCCTTTTTCTGGACCAAGAGCCAAGCGCAGTTTTTGCGCGACGAGATTCTCGATGACGCGGATTGGGCGGAGGTGGTGGATCAGTTGAATGTGCTGCTGAGGAAGGGGCGAGGGGGGTAAAGAACATCGGAAAACTGGCTTTTGCAGGATGCGATGAGGGGTGGGCAGGCAGGAGGTTTAGCGATCCCTGCTGATTTTTACGGTGTCTTGACCGCCAAATTGTTTCAAAACTTGACCAACTTTCCCCCCGAATGCCATATTGATAGTTAGCAAACTAACAGTGTGTCTATTCGCCCGTGTCAAAAAATCTCGACGTTCTTCAGATGAGCATCAGCAGTTCCATGGTGGTGGCCGCCCGGCACTGGCGGAAGATCTGCCAGACCACCTTGGTCAACTATGGAATCTCCGAAGCCTGCGCCGTTCCGTTGTTGATGATCGGGCGTCTGGGCGAGGGTGTGCGGCAGGTGACGGTGGCACAGGCGGCCGGGATGGAGAGCCCGTCCCTGGTACGTCTGCTCGATCAGCTGTGTCAAGCCGGCTACGTTCGTCGAACCGAAGATGCGCATGATCGTCGCGCCAAATGCCTGAGCCTGACCGACACCGGCCGCGAGCTGGTCCAGGCGGTTGAAATCGAGCTGGTGCGCTTGCGCAATGAAGTGCTGGAAGGGATCGCCCCGAGTGATCTGGAAGCGGCGTTGCGGGTATTGAAAGCGTTCGAAGCCGCCAACGCTCCATCGGTGGTGAACCCTTGAGCGGATTTTTTACCGGCGTTCCCCCGGCCCGGGACTGGTTCTACGGCGTGCGCACCTTCGCGGCGTCGATGATCGCGTTGTACATCGCCATGCTCATGCAAATGCCGCGTCCGTACTGGGCGATGGCCACGGTGTATATCGTTTCCAGCCCCTTCGTCGGCCCGACCAGCTCCAAGGCGCTGTATCGCGCGGTCGGTACGTTTCTGGGCGCGGCGGCGGCGGTTTTTTTTGTGCCGGCGTTTGTTCAGAGCCCCTATGTGCTGGTGCTGGTCATCGCGCTGTGGACCGGGATTCTGCTGTTCCTGTCGCTGCACCTGCGCACCGCCAACAGCTACGCGTTGATGCTCGCCGGTTACACGCTGCCGTTGATCGCCTTGCCCGTGGTCGATAACCCGCTGGCGGTGTGGGACGTGGCCGAGGCGCGGACTGAGGAGATTTTCCTCGGCATCGCCGTCGCAGCGGTGGTCGGTGCGATGTTCTGGCCACGGCGGCTGGCGCCGGTGTTCAACGATTCGGTGAACAAATGGTTCGCCGATGCCTCGACCTACAGCCTGCGCTTCCTTAGCCGCAACGTGCAGCCCGATGAAGTCAGCGCGTTGCGCGCATCAATGGTCGCAACCTTTAACACCCTGGAATTGATGATCGGCCAGTTGCCCCACGAGGGCGCGCGCCCGCAAACCGTGCGCAACACCAAGGAACTGCGCGGGCGAATGATTCATTTGTTGCCGGTGATCGACGCCCTCGACGATGCGCTCTACGCCCTCGAGCGGCGCACGCCGGAGCTGGTGGACAAATTCTCGCCGTTGCTGGCCGCCACCACGGCATGGCTTGGCCACAAAGACGCCGACCTCTACCGCTGGCAAGCGCTGAAAGATCAACTCGAAGCGCTGCAACCGTCCGCCGAAGCGCTGGATGATCGCAAGCAACTGCTGTTCTCCAACGCCTTGTATCGTCTGGGCGAATGGATCGATTTGTGGCAAGACTGCCGCAGCCTGCAATACGCGATTCAGTGCGAAAGCCAGGACAGCTGGCGCGCGGTGTATCGGCACTGGCGCCTCGGTCGGCTGTCGCCATTTCTCGACCGTGGGCTGATGCTCTACTCGGCGGCGTCCACGGTCACCGCGATCATCGTCGCCTCGGTGCTGTGGATTCTGCTCGGCTGGACCGACGGCGGCAGCGCGGTGATTCTGGCGGCGGTAGCGTGCAGTTTCTTCGCCTCGATGGACGACCCGGCGCCGCAGATTTACCGGTTCTTCTTCTGGACCGCGATGTCGGTGCTGTTCGCCAGTCTTTACCTGTTTCTGGTGCTGCCCAACCTGCATGATTTTCCGATGCTGGTGCTGGCGTTCGCCGTGCCGTTCATCTGCATCGGCACCCTGACGGTCAAGCCGCAGTTTTACCTGGGCATGCTGCTGACACTGGTCAACACCTCGTCCTTCATCAGTATCCAGGGTGCTTACGACGCGGATTTCCTCAGCTTCGCCAACTCCAACCTGGCGGGCCCGGTCGGCTTGCTGTTCGCCTTTGTCTGGACCCTGATTGCGCGGCCGTTTGGCGCGGAACTGGCGGCCAAGCGCCTGACCCGTTTCAGCTGGCGCGACATTGTCAGCCTCACCGAACCCGCCTCGCTGGCCGAACATCGGCAGTTGGGTGTGCAGATCCTCGATCGCCTGATGCAGCATTTGCCGCGACTGGCCATGACCGGCCAGGACACTGGCATCGCGCTGCGGGAAGTGCGCGTGGCGCTGAACCTGCTCGACCTGCTCGCCTACACACCGCGTGTGCTCGGCGTGCCGCAGGTGCTGCTGCATCAAGTGGTGGCCGAAGTCGGCGAGTATTTCAAAGCCTGCCTCAAGGCTGGCGAACGTTTGCCGGCGCCCGGTGCGTTGTTGATGACCATGGACCGCACGCGCCGAGCCCTCAACCGCGAGTGCGATGACGGCGCCCGTCTGCACCTGCTGCACGCATTGAGCGGCTTGCGTCTGGCACTGCTTCCCGGCGTTGAATTCGTCGGCGCCGGCGACCTCGAAGAACCGCTTCCCCATGGCATCGATGGAGCGCCTTTATGATCGGTGACCTGGATATCAGCGGGGTGTTCCTGCCCACGCTGCTGGTGCTGATGGGCATTACGTATGTGATTTACCTGCTGGTGCACGGGTTGCTGACGCGCCTGCACTTTTACCGTCTGGTCTGGCACCGGGCATTGTTCAACGTGGCTCTCTACGCTTTGCTGCTCGGCGCCGTGGACTCACTCAGTCGATACCTGATGACATGAAAAAACCTTTTTTGACCCTCGGCCGTGTGGTCCTGACCCTGTTGATCGTGACCTTCGCCGTCGTCGTGGTCTGGCGCATGGTGATGTATTACATGTTCGCCCCGTGGACCCGCGACGGGCATATCCGCGCCGACATCGTGCAGATCGCCCCGGACGTGTCCGGCCTGATCCAGCACGTCGAGGTGCGCGACAACCAATTGGTGAAACGCGGCCAGGTGCTGTTCAGCATCGATCAGGACCGTTTCAAACTCGCACTGCGCCAAGCCAAGGCGGCGGTCGCCGACCGCCAGGAAACCCTGGCGCAAGCGCAGCGAGAAGCCAAGCGTAACCGCGGCCTCGGCAACCTGGTGCCGGGCGAGCAGCTGGAAGAGAGCCAATCGCGGGTGGCCCGCGCCGAAGTGGCATTGATGGAAGCGCAGGTGGCGGTAGACAGTGCCCAGCTCAACCTCGACCGCTCGACCATCCGCAGCCCGGTCGATGGCTACGTCAACGACCGGGCGCCGCGTGCGCAGGAATTCGTCACTGCCGGGCGCCCGGTGTTGTCGGTGGTGGACAGCAATTCGTTCCATATCGACGGCTATTTCGAAGAAACCAAACTGGATGGCATCCATGTCGGTCAGTCGGTCGATATCCGGGTGATCGGCGACCGCGCTCGCCTGCGCGGTCATGTGGAAAGCATCGTCGCCGGCATCGAAGACCGCGACCGCAGCAGCGGCAGCAACCTGTTGCCTAACGTCAATCCTGCGTTCAGCTGGGTGCGACTCGCGCAGCGGATTCCGGTGCGGATCGCTTTCGACGAGGTGCCGGCAGATTTCCGCATGATTGCCGGGCGCACCGCGACGGTGTCGATCATTGATGACCAGCAGCGGGAGCCGGGCAAATGAGCAGGGCCTCGGGTTTGGCGGTTGCCGGATTAGGTTTGTTGCTGTCGGCGTGTCAGGTGGTCGGGCCGGATTATCACCTGCCTGACGAAGCCGCGGTACACCGTGAAGACCTGCAGGGCAACCTGGCGGTGAACGGCAAAAATGTCGTCTCGGCGCCGGTGCCCGGCGATTGGTGGCGCCTTTATCAGGACCCGCGTCTGGACCAGTTGGTGCAGCAGGCCATGGCGTCCAACACCGATTTGCGCGTGGCCGCCGCGAACCTTTCCCGCGCCCGCGCTCAGGTCGACGAAGCCCAGGCCGCAGGTGGCTGGAGTGGCGGCGTGAAGCTCGGCGCCCAGCGCTTGCAGGAGTCCGGCGAAGCCTTCCTGCTGCCGGAAAAAGTGCCGGTGGCCAATGTCGGCGACATCGGCCTTACCACCTCGTACCAATTCGACCTGTTCGGCACCTTGCAGCGCGGGATCGAGGCGGCCAAGGCCAATGCCGATGCGACGCAAGCGGCGGCGGATACGGCGCGAATCACCTTGGTGGCCGACGTCGTCCGGGCGTACACCCAAGTGTGTGCGGCCAACGAAGAACGGGAAATCGCCCAGCATTCCCTCGACCTGCAAGCCCAGGGCACCACGCTGATCCAGCGTTTGCGCGATGCCGGGCGTGGCGATGAAACCCAGGTCACCCGCTCGCAAACCCAATTCAAATCCCTGCGTGCCGACATGCCGCGTTATGAAGCGGCGCGTCAGGCGGGCTTGTTCCGTTTGTCGATGTTGCTGGCCAAACCGGTCGACCAATTGCCCGCCGGCACCGCCACGTGCGCCGAATTGCCGAAAATCGCGCAATTGTTGCCGGTCGGTGACGGCGCCACGTTGCTCAAACGCCGCCCCGATGTGCGTCAGGCCGAGCGCCGACTGGCCGCGGCGACCGCAGGTATCGGCGTTGCCACCGGCGAGTTGTACCCGGACATCAGCATCGGCGCTACCGTCGGCACGGTCGGTATTCTGGAGAATCTCGGCAAACCGGCGACCAACCGCTGGGGTTTCGGCCCGTTGCTGACCTGGACCGTGCCGTCCAATGGCTCCCGGGCGCGAGTCCGCGAGGCCGAAGCGGCGACCCAAGGCGCGCTGGCGCACTTCGATGGCGTGGTGCTCAACGCCATTCGTGAGACCCAGACCGGTCTGGCCCAATACTCCGCGCTGCTGCAACGCCGCGATGCCCTGGCGGATGCCGAGCAGTCCGCGCAACTGGCGGCGGATCAGACGCACCGCTTCTTCCAGGCGGGTCGTGAATCGTTCCTGGCAGACCTGCAAGCGACCCGAACCTACACCGATGTGCGGGCGCAACTGGCTTCCGCCAACACGCAAGTTGCCATGAGCCAGATCGATTTGTTCCTGGCGCTGGGCGGTGGCTGGGAAAGCGGACGAACGCAAGCGACGAACACCAGCAAACCCTGAGGCCGTTGCTATGCTTTGACTTGATGAGATCGTGCGTCGAACTCATCAATCAAGGCTCGCGTTGGTCATGGGGACTCTAATAATGAAAAACCCTTATGCTCCCGGCTTCTGGTGCGCTATTGCGGCATTGGTGTTGCTGTCGGCCACCTATTTCTACGGCGTCATGCTGGCTCACCAGATCGACAAGGCGCTGGTGTTCCTCGACAGCGCAGCCGCGCTGATCGCCGTGATGGCCATCGTAGTGGTGGCCTGGGCTTCGCTCCAGGGCCAGCGCATCAAAAAAAGACAACTGGAACAAGGCAAGACGCTGGTGCTGATCTGGGACACCAAGGTCGCTTTGCGTCGGGTCGAAACGGTATTCGACCGGTATTTCTGGGGCAGTTACTGGCAACCGGGGCGCACCTTTCAGGAAGTCATGGGCGAACTCACCGGCACACCGCTGGAAAAAAGCCTCGAAACGCTGAAGAAGCAATGTCTTGAGCTGGACAAGCAAATCGCCGAAGACGACTGGCACTGGCTGAACAACGCCCGAGAGCTCTCCGACGTTGCCGCCGCCATGGCCCGCGAGCGCTATCAGCTGGATTTCTGCGACCCACGCGCGGACGTGACGGGCGGGACGGTGATCAATCGGGATTTCGAGGTGCTGGTTTATACGTGGACCGCACGGCTGAAAAGTTTTGATCATCAGCTGGATGAGATGGAAGTGCAGTATTCCTGAATTGATGTCGTCTTATCGGACGCCATCGCGAGCAGGCTCGCTCCCACAGGGTTCACTGCAATTCCTGTGGGAGCGGGCTTGCCCGCGATGGCGATTTCATGCCGCCGAAACTCTCAACCCCTTCGCACAGTCCATAGACACTCTTTAACCTTTAAACATTGGGCCACGCGGTGTGCCTGATGCTAATCTCCATCGCGCTTTAAACGCAGTCGTGACCATAGCCCGTCAAGGGCTCAGGGAAGACGACCACACCTCAGACAACGGACATTGAACGGGTCATTCATGAATAAATCAGCAGGCGTGCTTCTTGGAATTGTCGTGGCCATCGGTGCAATCAGCGCCGGCGGTGCCTGGTTCACCGGCACCAAACTCGAAGGGGTACTGAACACCTCGATCGCCGACGCCAACAAGGAACTGCAAGCCGCGCTGGTCGGTTCCAATGGCACCGCGTCGCTGGAACTGGTGTCGCTTGAGCGCCACGTGTTCAGCAGCACCGCGCACTACCGCCTCAAAGGCCAAGGCGAAATGTTCGGCGAGGCACCGGTCGAATTGCTCTTTGTCGATCACATCGAACACGGTCCGCTGCCGCTTTCGCGCCTGATGTCACTGAAGTTGTTGCCGGTCCTGGCCACCAGTCACTACGAACTGGAAAAGACGCCAATCACCGAGAAGTGGTTCGCCGCCGCCAAGGACAAATCGCCGCTCACCGGCGTGGTCAACATCGGCTATGACAACTCCACCAACGGCACCCTCCAATTGCTGCCGCTGGATGTCGCGCTGGACGACAAGTCCCACCTGAAATTCTCCGGCCTGAACCTCGATGTCTCGGCCAACGCCCAGGCGCAGAAAGTCAAAGCCAACGGCTACATGGACAACTTCACACTGACCACCGTGGCTGAAGACCAGACACCGGTAAAAGTCGAATTGAGCGGCCTGACCCTGGCCAGCAACCTGGTGAAAAGTACCTATGGCTACTACACCGGCGAGAACACCCTCGAGCTGACCGACAGCAAAACCACGTTCGGCGCGCAGCAGTCGGTGTTGGGCATCAAGAAATTCGAAATGAAGAACCAGACCGAGGAGTCGGGCACCAGCGCTTCCGGGCGTGCCGATTACAAGATCGGTGAAGTGTCCCTGAACGGCAAATCGGTGGGTTCGGCGCAGATGGCCATGAGCCTGAAGAACCTCGACATCCCGGCGACAATGTCATTGATGCAGATTTACCAGACCAAACTGCAGCCCTATGAAAAAGCCGCCGCCGAAGCGGCCGCGGCTGGCGAACCGGCACCCGAGCTGGTCTTGACCCCGGCCGAAGAAGCCCAGGTCAAAACCGGTCTGGAGAAACTGCTGGCGGCCGGTCCTCAAGTCGCCCTGGAGAACCTGTCGTTCACCACCGCCAACGGTGAAAGTCGCGCCAACTTGCTGCTCGACCTGACCAAACCACAATCCATGGACCTGCCGCCGGATCAACTGACCCAACAGCTGATCGCCCTGCTGGACGTCAATATTCAAGTGTCCAAACCGATGCTGGTTGATTTGCTCAGCGTCCAAGGGCAAATCGACGGTCAGACCGACGCCAAGGTCATCGCTGATCAGGCCACGGCCACGGCCGACATGTTCGGCGCCATGGCGGTCGGCACGCAGTTCGCCAAACTGGACGGCACCAACATCGTCACCAAGCTGCACTACGCCAACAAACAAGTGGAATTCAACGGCCAGAAAATGACCGTCGAAGAGTTTGTCGGCTTTGTCATGAGCAAGCTCGGTGGTGCTGGCGTCGTCCAGTAAAACCACAAACCCTGTAGGAGCTGCCGAAGGCTGCGATCTTTTGATCTTCAAAGGCAACAGATCGCGGCCTGCGGCAGCGCCTGCACATGTTCAGATCAATCGCGAATCAGCCGCCACGCCTCGTCAACAGGCAGCGGCTGTTTCATCCGCTCGGCCAGCATCGCCATCGCCCGCTCTTCATCGCAGGCGATGGCGGCGGTCACCACACCGTTCTTGCCGAACAGGCCGATAAAGGGTGGGTGGTACGGATCGCCCTTGAACTCGACCTCGTCCCACGTTTCGGCGTGACCGAGGTAGTCGTAGTTCTTGCCGAAGTGCCAGGTCCAGAAGTACGGCACATCCAGGTAATGCTCGTCACCGCCCAGCATATTTGCCGCCGCGATCCGTGCGTGCTGTTGTGCCAGGCGCCAATGCTCGATTCGTTGCGGCTGGCCGTTGAGCGGGAAGGTCGCGATATCACCGGCCGCCCACACCCCTTCGACCACGCGCATACCGCCATCGACCTTAAGGGAATGATCTTTTTCCTTGGGCAGATCCTTGAACGGTCCCGTTGCCGGGCTGACGCCAATACCGACCAATACCAAATCCGCCGGCAAACGCTGACCGTTTTTCAGTTTCACCGCTTCAACCTTGTCTGTGCCCTCAATCTGCGCGGCTTCGCTGTCGGTGTGAAACACCACGCCGTGGGCCACATGGCGGGCAAGAATGGCTTTGCCGACCGTTCCGCCGAACTGTTTGGCGAAGGGCACCTCGTGACGGGCCAGCACGGTGACGTCCAGGCCGTATTCGCGTAGCGCCGACGCGGACTCCATCGCGATAAAGCTGTCACCGATAATCACGGCCCGTTGGCCTGGCTGGGCCGCGGCCAGAATTTTTTGTGCCTGGTCTTTCGAGCGCAGCAAAAACACCTGCGGCAGGGCGGCGCCCGGTAAATCCAGAGATTTGGGTGTGCCGCCCGTGGCGATCAGCGCAGCGTCATAGGTCAATGTCTGGCCATCCTTGAGCTGCACGGTTCGGGCCTTGGCATCCAGGCTCGCCACTTCACCGTTTATGCGATCAATGCGCTGCTCGCGATAAAAGTTTTCATTACGCAGCGGCGGGACTTCCTCTGGCGGCATCTCCCCGGCGATCACGAATTTACTCAACACGGTACGGTCGTAACCGGCCTCGGGTTCGCGGTCGATCAGCAGCACGCGGCCACCGAAACCCTTTTCGCGCAGCGCCGCTGCCCCCGCCGTGCCTGCGGCGCCGGCGCCGATAATCACAAACGTACGTTCATCATCGGCGGGTGGGGTGTGAGCATCCGGAAGCGGGTTTTCGTCGACCCAGACTTCGTCATCATGCAATTCCAGGGGATAGCGCTTGAGGCTGTCCAGCGACGGTGGTTCACACAACGCGCCGTCCTCGATCCGGTACGCTGCCTTGTGCCATGGGCAAATCAGGCGCCCATGACACAGCGCCCCTTCGGCCAGCGGCGCCCCGGCGTGGGGGCATTCGCCCTGATAGGCGCGCAATTCATCGCCACTGCGCAGCAAGACGATTTTGGTGTCCCCAATCCGGACTTCCAGGCCTCGGTTATCGGGAACATCGGCAAAACGGGCAACGCGGTGCAGTGCCATGATCGTTCTCCAGGCAGGCGTTTCACTTAAGAGTCTGGCGCCTATCCCGTGGTTCAGCCAATTCCCACTGCCACCGCACGAACGGTTTGGCTATAGTTTGCACGCCGACCACGGCCCCACCCGCACAAGGTGCTCCGGTATGACCCGATTGACCTCTCTGAACCCTTGGCTGGCGGCCGTTGCCGTCGCACTTTGCGTGCAGTTTCCGGCGCAGGCCCAGGAACGCTTCACCGTCAGCATTCCCGGCGTTTCGGACAATCGCCTGTTCACCTCGGCGGCGGCCAGCGATGCGCCCGGGTGCGGCGGCAAGAACCAGTCCCCGGCCCTGAGCTGGACTGCGCCCCCGACGGGCACGCTGAGCTACGCCATCGTCATGCACGACCCGGACGGTCAGAAAGGCCTGGGTGTCGATCACTGGATTCACTACGGCATCAAACCCTCGACCCGTCAGATTGCACCCGGTGTCGGCGCCAAATCCGCCCTCGAAGGCGTGAGTGGCAGCAACAGCAAAGGCACCACCGGCTACATCGGCCCTTGCCCGCCGGTCGGCGACAGCTCCCACCACTACATCATCCAGCTCTACGCGCTCGACCTTGCGCCGGACGCCTTGCCCGCTGGCCTGACCCGCGCGCAGTTGCTGGAAAAAATCAAAGGCCATGTGCTGAAAAACAGCAGCGTGGTGCGGCGTTATCACCGCTGAAGATTTTTACAGCGGGTTTAACCCGAACCGACCGGGCTGTCCGTCTCAGAGGATGAATGGATCAATTTCCTCCTGAGGTCAGCCCCCATGTCCCTCCCTCTGCATGTCCTCCGCCCGGCCGCCCAGGGTTTCACCGCCGGGTTGCTGCTGGCCATTGCCGGTTGCGGTGTTTCGTCCAAGCCTGAATCCGCTGCGGTTCCGGTTTCGCCTCCGGCGCAAAGTACGTTGGTGCGCAATGAGGCGGTCATGGCCGATGCGACCATGACCAAACGCAGCCTGCGTCCGGCCCCCATGGCGGGGTTTGCGCCTGAATCTTCGCCGCCGGGTTATCAGGATGAGCAGCGTGAGCACTATCAAGCGCTGGCGGATAACCCGATTCACAGCGTCGCCGAAGCGCCGGTCTCCACCTTCAGCGCCGACGTCGACACGGGCGCCTACGCCAACGTTCGCCGCCTGCTCAATCAAGGTCGCCTGCCACCCGAAGGCGCGGTGCGGCTGGAGGAGCTGGTCAACTACTTCCCCTACGATTACGCCTTGCCCACCGACGGATCGCCGTTCGGCGTGACCACTGAGCTGGCGCCGTCTCCGTGGAACCCGCACACCCGCTTGCTGCGCATCGGCATCAAGGCGTCGGACCGTGCGGTGGCGGAACTGGCCCCGGCGAACCTGGTGTTTCTGGTGGACGTGTCCGGTTCGATGGATCGGCGCGAGGGCTTGCCGCTGGTCAAGAGCACCCTGAAATTGCTGGTCGATCAGTTGCGCGAGCAGGATCGGGTGTCGCTGGTGGTTTACGCCGGCGATTCGCGTGTAGTGCTCGAGCCTACTTCTGGACGGGAAAAAGCGAAAATTCGTACAGCCATTGATCAATTGACTGCGGGCGGTTCCACCGCCGGGGCGTCGGGCATCGAGCTCGCCTATCAAATGGCGCAGCAAGCGTTCATCCCCAAAGGCATCAACCGCATCCTGCTGGCCACCGACGGCGATTTCAATGTCGGCATCAGCGACTTCGACAGCCTCAAGCAAATGGCTGTGGACAAACGCAAGACTGGCGTTTCCCTGACCACCCTGGGTTTTGGTGTGGATAACTACAATGAACACCTGATGGAACAACTGGCCGACGCCGGCGACGGCAACTACGCCTACATCGACAACCTGCGCGAGGCACGCAAAGTGCTGGTGGATCAGCTCGGCTCGACCCTCGCGGTGGTGGCGAAAAACGTGAAGCTGCAAGTGGAGTTCAACCCGGCGCAGGTCAGCGAGTACCGGTTGTTGGGCTATGAGAATCGCGCGCTGAAGCGTGAGGATTTCAGCAACGACAAGGTTGATGCCGGTGAAATCGGCGCAGGGCACACGGTCACGGCGTTGTACGAAATTGTGCCGAAGGGCGAGAAGGGCTGGTTGGAGCCGTTGCGGTATGGCAAGTCCGAGTCGGTTGTTTCGGGGAGTGCCGGGGAACTGGCAATGCTGCGTGTGCGTTATCAGTTGCCCGAAGGTGGGAATAGTCGCTTGATCGAGCGGCCGATTGCGGGGGGGACGGAAGGCAAGGCCAGTGACGACCTGCGCTTTGCGGCGGCCGTGGCAGCGTTTTCCCAGCAGCTCAAGGACGGCCGTTACACCGGTGATTTCAGCCTGAAGGACACCGAAGCCTTGGCTCGCGGGGCGCGAGGCGAAGACCGATTCGGTCTGCGCGCAGAGTTCGTTCAACTGGTGGAACTGGCGCAGAGCCTGCGAACCACCACAGCATCCAACAGTGAGCCGCTTAAAGGAGGCTACAACTGACATGTCTGCTCCCGAATCGAGCGACGAATCACTGCTGGCCCGCTATCGCTCGGGCGACGGGCCTGCGTTCGAGATTCTATACGCCCGTCACCGGCAAGGCCTTTATCGATTCCTCCTTGGCCTCAGCGGCAAGCCCGAATTGGCCGAAGAGGTTTACCAGGAAACCTGGCTAAGCCTGATCCGCAGCACCAGTCAGCCACAAGGTCGGGCGAATTTTCGTACATGGCTTTACCAGATCGCCCGCAATCGCCTGATCGATCACTGGCGCAAACACGGAATCCACAACCCCTTGCACGACAGCTATGACGAACAGACCCACGCCCTGGCCGATGACACCGCCGATCCCGAACAACTGCTGAGCCTGAGCCGCGATACCCAGCGCCTCGAGGTCGCCCTGCATACCTTGCCCACCGACCAGCGCGAAGTATTCCTGCTGCGCGCCCACGGCGATCTCGATCTGCCGCAGATCGCCACCCTCACCGAAACACCGCTGGAGACCGTCAAAAGCCGTTTGCGCTACGCCCAGCAAAAACTGCGTCGGCTGCTGGCCGAGGAGGTACTGACATGACTGACGCCCGCAAACCACCGGAAGACGAAGTGCTTCAACATTTCCGCGAGCATTCGACCGGCGCACCACCGGCCCATCTTGATGCCTTTATCCTGTCCGCCGCACAGCGTGAAGTCCCTGCGCCGAAACCGAACCGGTGGCAACGCTGGGTTCAGGCGTGCCAGAAACCCCGTTGGCAGGTCGCATTTGCCAGCCTTGTCGGTGTCGCGCTGATGCTGGCGCTGGTGCAGCGAACTCCAGAACAGCCCGCGAGTTACGACTTCGCACCCAAAGCGTCCGCACCGGTCGCCAAAAAAGAGGCCGCACAGGCACCGTCCTCGGTTGCGCGCTCGCTGGCGACCCCAGCGCCAGCCGCACCGATGGCCGGTTTCGCCGCCCCTGCGCAGAGCGAATCGATCAGCGCCGAAATGGCCGATGAAGCAAAAGTCAGCAAACGCGCCGCCGCCCCGGTGAAAAGCCTGGATGAGCAATTGCTTGAAGTCCTGCGCCTACAAAGTGCCGGTCAGACACTCGCGGCGGATGAATTGATGGCGACATTGCACAAGCGCTTTCCCCAGGAAAATCTCGCGGCACGACTCAAGGACTTGAAGAAAAACTGAGGGGAGCGATGCTCCGCGATTTGGCATCAACACCCGAAAGCGCGCACTATCGGCCTATAGCCGATGCGTTGGAGGATGCCGTGGCAAAAAAAATCGACCGCATCGCCCAAATGCTCAACTGCCCGGAAAAGGGCGAGGAACTGCGGCGAGCAGTGACGGAGAGTCGTAAGGAGTTTCTTCTGGCGAAGCAGGCAGAGGCAGCGCCTGAGGAAGACGTTCTTGATGAGGAAGAGATTGAGGACGACGAGGATGATGAGTACGACGAGTTTGATTGGACGACTGAGTAAAAGCGGCACTTAGGAAAGCACTGCTCTTTCAAATTGCAGATCCGTACAAATCAGGATCCGCAATTTGAATGGTGGGTTGCCGCTATCCTTTGGTTTTACCCTTCCGCGAAGGTTCGTCTCGCGTCAGCACTTTCACAGCATCATCTACCAATGCCTTACTCAGCGCCGTTAGATAATGTGCCGCCCAGGCATGGCGATCGCTTTCTTTGTCATAGGCCGCATCTCTGGTCAGTGCCTTGGCAAGGAAAAGAAAGTCAGAAGCCATGCCTAGCGCGTCGCCGAGAGGCACATCGCGAGTGACGTGGAAGACTGCCTTATCCAGGCAATAGATGGCAGGCGTTAAGCCGATGGTTTTCAGTTCTGATGGATCGGTCATTTGCCACCTCCATTGATGGAGGTACGGGGGAATTGCGATTCGAAATCGCGTTGGGTGGTAAGTCGAATTTCATACGGATTGATTCTGCGCATTTTTTACTTCCTTGATTTTAGAAGTTGCCGCGCATTCGATACCAAGCGAATGGGTGGCAACTGTGCGCAGGTTGGTAAACCGGGGAATCAAGGAAACCGGCACGTCCGAAGACGTCCCACGCACAGCCGCCATAGCACAAGATCACAGACGAAAAAAAACGCCTGTAAACGTGTTTGGGGCGGTGTTGCGCCTTTATTCCATCGGGTTACCAAGCCCGGCCGCCGAATTGGCAGCGACGGCGGAAGGGTGTCGTGCGGACTTATCTCCTGCAACCTTGAAATTCGTAACGAAGTGCTGGGAAAAACGTCAGCAACAATTTTAGCGAGCCACCCAAGAAACTGCCCAGAAACTGGACGAATTCGGCTCAATCCACCGAACCGAACTGTCAAGTTTTCCTTGATAGTTGCTTCCGCGTTCATGTGGTTGCGCCTGCTTATCGGTAGTTGACGAGAAGTCCTCAATCCTTATAATCGCCCACAACACGGCCCCTGTCGGTTGATGCGCTCCGGCGCTGAGACTGCTCAGGGGTTTTTTATTGCCTGGCTTTTGCCGCCTACCAGTCGCGTTTCTGCCAGTCTTGGTCAATTCCCATGCCGTCAAGGTTGAGATCCAGATGGGTCAGATTGGGGAAGTCATTTAGCAGCAGTGCCTTCAAGCGTTTTCCCCAGCTCGATGATGGATTGATGACCTTCATCAGGTGTTGAGTGATGCAAAAAAGCATAAACGGACGAGCTCGACGGTGTGCGTCATCATGGAACGCGGACAATGTCGGCGCTTGGTCTATCGGTGGCAGCTTCGGTTGATCGACGATGTTTCGGTTCCACAGACGACTGTGATGGGCGCACACATTGCGTAGATAGTTCAGGCTTCGAAGCCAACTGGCGAAGACCCTGCCATTGCTGATGCCGTACTCTTGCGAGATATCATCTTGATCCGCCTCAGTCATACCGGCAAAAAGCATCGAAAGCGTGCCGAAATCCCAAACCTCGCACGCCACCCAGACCGCTAACGGAAGGCCATATTTTTCCTTATTGTGGCGAATAAAGTCTTCGTTCGAGCGATTGATCAACGCAGCGTGCTTGCCAAGCCAGACATGATGTTTAGTCAGACCAGTTTTGCCGTCCAGCTGTTTAGAAAAGCTTTCGTGGAACAGCTCGGACCTTAGGTAAGCAAACTTTTCGTGTTTGCCAAGCCCGTGGGAAATGTCCACCCGTAACGCAATTTCTATGCGCTCCAAAGCATCCAGAATCAATAGCCGCAGTTTCTTATCGAAAACGTAAAGGTCGACCGAATTCTGGAATGTAGTCCCAGGCTTGAAATCATCGAGTGGAAAGCGAGTCGGTTTTGTTTTGGATGGTTGTTTACTGCCTTGCTGATTGATTGGGCAGCAGAGCTCGGTGCGCTCGCGAAAGGCAAACCAATAACCACTGAGGCGGTAGTATCCGATGCGCTCCAGATACTCCATTGCTTTGGGTTTATCAGTCACTACCATCCCGCGAGCCATCAGCAATTCAAGCTGCTCTTGATAGCTCTGCCACGGTTTTGGATAGCCTTGCGTCATCGGCACACCACCTTGGCTACTGATGGCAGCCTCGTTTTGTTGGTTAAAATTTGGGGTTGAAACCTGAATCAAAAGACGAATTTATAGCGGCAAGTACGTCAGCTTCAGCGGTACCAGTCGTTTGGTTTCCGAATCCGTCTGGGCATAGTGCTCAATCAATGTTCGTACGAGGTTGTCCAACGTCCATAGCGTCAGCGGCACACTGGCTCGCTCGGCTTCGTAGTAAGCATCTTTGCTGAAACCGCCGGTACTGACATACAGCCCGCGATCATCTTTGTGCCGTCCGCCCAGAAAACTGCAGATTTCCTGGCGGCCCATTTTCTCTTTGCGATGCTTGACCTCAACGATGATTCGCGGGTTCTCAAAGCCAAACCCGTCGGGTGACGCGATGATGTCTTTTCCACGATCAGGGCCAGCCGGGGAGACCTGGGTTTTGTAGCCCATGGCCCGCAAGATTCCTGCGACCAAGTGCTGCATATCATCCCAGGGCAAAGCGTTGATCAGGTCCTTAATGCGTTCGAGAGCCAAACTTTCCATGCCTGCCAGAGGATCGCTGTCGGGATACTCTTCTTCAACTGGTGGTAACGCGGGCGGCTTGTCCCCGGCCGCCATCGCTTTCAGCTCCTGAAGGGCAAAATCAGGTACAACAAATACAGTAAGCGTTGAGCCGAGACTGTTCTTGCTGGCAGTACTCAGGCTATCGCGGTCGACTTCCTGAGCCTGCCATTGCACCGGACGGGTCAACGACATTCCCAGATCGGCCAGATCAGGATTGTGTTTGAAGTCGCCAGTGATTTTGCCCACTAAATAGGTGCGGTTGGCGGGCGAGTAGGTCACCACCCAGTCACCAGGCTGCATTTCATTGATGAAGCGCCATACTTGCGAGGCGCCTGAAATAGCGGTGCCGGGTTTGATGTTGGGCTCAATGTCTTGGTAGAGGCGAGTGACTTCTTTGCGCGTCATACCAGGTTTGGCTAATGGCGCGAGTTGTGACCATCCAATTGCGGCGACGCCACGCTCACGAAAATCATCGTATAGCCGGCCAGATTCGCCACGGATCATCCACATTTTCGCCATATCGCTTCCTTAGACATCGATCGCGCCGGTATGTACGCGGTTTGGGGTTGATCGCCATATTGAACGCATTGAGACAAACGCAGGATAAGGTAGGTGTTTCATGCCCCAACAGCAATTGACGAATTCTGGACACAAAAAAGCCCCAGACCCTAAGGCCTGAGGCTTTCTCGTTTCTATCTATGGTGCACCAGGCGGGATTCGAACCCACGACCCCTGCCTTCGGAGGGCAGTACTCTATCCAGCTGAGCTACTGGTGCAAGCGGGCGCCATGATACTCATATGCACTGCAGGCGTCCATGCCGCTGAATCGACAGCGCTTTTGCGAAGCGTAACCTGCGTTTGC
Organism: Pseudomonas sp. IT-P100; assembly: GCF_949767185.1. Classification (NCBI taxonomy): domain Bacteria; kingdom Pseudomonadati; phylum Pseudomonadota; class Gammaproteobacteria; order Pseudomonadales; family Pseudomonadaceae; genus Pseudomonas; species Pseudomonas sp. IT-P100. Next base: position 29,325 of record NZ_CATKQK010000016.1, on the reverse strand, counting down.
TACGTTGATCAGAAAAAATGGGCAAATGCGGCGTTTTCGTTCTTTTTTTCGAACAGGCTATTGTCCTTTAACCCCTTTGATCCTAGGATTCGTTTGAGATTTCAAACGCTCTTGTCTGGGTGCTGAACCGCACGAGTTCATTCCGTGCGCTATTTATGTGCTTCAGCCCGGTGAATGATTTCCCTGACGGCAGCCTTTTGAGGCGCCTTTCTACAATCATAATTTGCTCCGCGCCTGTCGCGGTGCTGTTAAGGAAAGCCGACATGCAGCTTAAAGACACCCAGTTGTTCCGCCAGCAAGCCTTTATCGATGGCGCTTGGGTCGATGCGGACAATGGTCAGACGATCAAGGTCAACAACCCGGCAACGGGCGAAATTCTGGGCACCGTGCCGAAAATGGGCGCTGCCGAAACCCGCCGAGCGATCGAAGCCGCTGACAAGGCGCTGCCGGCCTGGCGTGCACTGACCGCCAAGGACCGTGCGAACAAGCTGCGTCGCTGGTTCGAACTGATCATCGAGAACCAGGATGACCTGGCTCGCCTGATGACCATGGAACAGGGCAAGCCATTGGCCGAAGCCAAGGGCGAAATCGTTTACGCCGCTTCCTTTATCGAGTGGTTCGCTGAAGAAGCCAAACGCATCTACGGTGACGTGATTCCGGGCCACCAGCCAGACAAGCGCCTGATCGTGATCAAGCAGCCAATCGGCGTGACCGCTGCAATCACCCCGTGGAACTTCCCGGCCGCGATGATCACCCGTAAAGCCGGTCCGGCCCTGGCCGCCGGTTGCACCATGGTGCTCAAGCCTGCTTCGCAAACCCCGTTTTCCGCATTCGCCCTGGCTGAACTGGCCCAGCGTGCCGGCATTCCTGCTGGCGTGTTCAGCGTTGTTTCCGGCAGCGCCGGCGACATCGGTAGCGAGCTGACCAGCAACCCGATCGTGCGTAAATTGTCGTTCACTGGCTCGACCGAAATCGGTCGTCAGCTGATGGCCGAATGCGCCAAGGACATCAAGAAAGTGTCCCTGGAACTGGGCGGCAACGCGCCGTTCATCGTGTTCGACGATGCGGATCTGGATAAGGCCGTCGAAGGCGCGATCATTTCCAAATACCGCAACAACGGTCAGACCTGCGTCTGCGCCAACCGTCTGTACATCCAGGATTCGGTCTACGACGCGTTCGCCGAGAAGCTGAAAGTGGCCGTGTCCAAGCTCAAGATCGGCAACGGTCTGGAAGAAGGCACCACCACCGGTCCGCTGATCGACGAAAAAGCCGTGGCCAAGGTTCAAGAGCACATTGCTGACGCCGTTTCCAAAGGCGCAACCGTGCTGTCCGGCGGCAAGAGCATGGAAGGCAACTTCTTCGAGCCGACCATCCTGACCAACGTGCCGAAGAACGCAGCCGTGGCCAAGGAAGAAACCTTCGGTCCATTGGCGCCGCTGTTCCGCTTCAAAGACGAAGCCGAAGTGATCGCGATGTCGAACGATACCGAGTTCGGTCTGGCCTCGTACTTCTACGCTCGCGACCTGGGCCGTGTGTTCCGTGTGGCGGAAGCCCTGGAATACGGTATGGTCGGCGTCAACACCGGGTTGATCTCCAACGAAGTCGCGCCGTTCGGCGGCATCAAGGCGTCGGGCCTGGGCCGTGAAGGCTCCAAGTACGGCATCGAAGATTACCTGGAAATCAAATACCTCTGCCTGGGCATCTAAGCTCGTAACAGACAGGCCACGGCAAGGCATTGCTTCAAACGCAAAGGGCACGAGAGCGCTGTTCCTTTGCGTGTTTCAAACGGGATTTTCTCTGTGGCCGGGAACGTTGTGGCAGTCGATCATCGCATGCTGTCGCCGTTGCACCCCGCCGCATTTTCCTTGAACCACACCGCCCGATGAGCGGTGAATGAGGACTTTATGAGCAAGACTAACGCTTCTTTGATGAAACGCCGCGAAGCCGCTGTACCGCGCGGTGTTGGCCAGATTCACCCGATCTTCGCCGACCACGCGAAGAACGCTACCGTGACCGACGTTGAAGGTCGCGAGTTCATCGACTTCGCCGGCGGTATCGCCGTGCTGAACACCGGGCACCTGCACCCGAAAGTCATCGCGGCCGTGACTGCACAGCTGAACAAGCTGACTCACACTTGCTTCCAGGTCCTGGCCTACGAGCCGTACGTGGAACTGTGCGAAAAAATCAACGCCAAGGTGCCAGGTGATTTCGCCAAGAAAACCCTGCTGGTCACCACCGGTTCCGAAGCCGTGGAAAACGCCGTGAAAATCGCCCGTGCCGCTACTGGCCGTGCCGGCGTGATCGCTTTCACCGGCGCTTACCACGGTCGCACCATGATGACCCTGGGCCTGACCGGTAAAGTCGTGCCTTACTCGGCCGGCATGGGCCTGATGCCAGGCGGCATCTTCCGCGCGCTGTACCCGAACGAACTGCACGGTGTGAGCATCGACGATTCGATCGCCAGCATCGAACGCATCTTCAAGAACGACGCCGAGCCGCGTGACATCGCTGCCATCATCATCGAGCCGGTTCAGGGCGAAGGCGGTTTCTACGTCGCGCCTAAAGAGTTCATGAAGCGTCTGCGCGCTCTGTGCGACCAGCACGGTATTCTGTTGATCGCTGACGAAGTGCAGACCGGCGCTGGCCGTACCGGCACTTTCTTCGCCATGGAACAGATGGGCGTCACTGCCGACCTGACCACCTTCGCCAAATCCATCGCAGGCGGCTTCCCGCTGGCCGGTGTGTGCGGCAAGGCCGAATACATGGACGCCATCGCTCCAGGCGGCCTGGGCGGCACCTACGCCGGTAGCCCGATCGCTTGCGCCGCGGCCCTGGCCGTGATGGAAGTGTTCGAAGAAGAGCACCTGCTGGACCGCTGCAAGGCTGTCGGCGAGCGTCTGGTCACTGGCCTCAAGGCCATCCAGGCCAAGTACCCGGTGATCGGCGAAGTCCGTGCCCTGGGTGCGATGATCGCGGTCGAGCTGTTCGTTGATGGCGACAGCCACAAGCCGAACGCTCCAGCGGTAGCCGCCGTTGTGGCCAAGGCTCGCGAAAAGGGCCTGATCCTGCTGTCTTGCGGCACCTACGGCAACGTTCTGCGCGTCCTGGTACCGCTGACTGCGCCGGACGAGCAACTGGACAAAGGTCTGGCAATCATCGAAGAGTGCTTCTCGGAGCTCTGATCGATTGGTGAGCTGATCGACAAAAAACCCGCTTCGGCGGGTTTTTTTGTCTGTATTACACACTGCGCTGTTTGGAATGCCCCGCATTGACTAAGGTACAAGCATTGAGAGGGAGCTTGTTGCATGACGGCCGTTGATTTGCCCGCTATACCCCGAGTGTTGATTGCCGAGGCCGATCCCTGGTCGCGGGATCTGCTCAAGCAAGTGCTGCTGAATGTGCGCTGTGATGCGCGCCTGGATCTGTGCGCCGATGGCCACGACGCGCTGACGCGACTGGCGGAAAACGTTTACGACCTGGTGATTGTCGACTGGGAACTGCCCGGCGTGGATGGCTTGAATGTCTTGCGCAGCGTTCGTCAACGCAAACGCAATCCGCCGCTGCCTTTCATCCTGATGAGCAACCGTAATGATGGTGCCAGCGTGCGCGAAGCCTTGCCGTATGCGCCCACCGCGTACCTGGCCAAACCGTTGAACATGGAGAGCCTGACCCAGCGTCTGCAAGGTTTGCTGCTCAATGCTGGAGAAGAAGTGTTCTGCGATGTACCGGCTTTGGCGCCGGGCATGACGTTATCGGTGTTTCTCGAGCGTCGACGTGAGCAGGCCGACGGCGCGCCGCTGATGACGGATGTACAGCTGGCGGTCGAACGCAGCCTCAACCCCAGTGGCCTCGATCTGATGCGGCTGGAAGATGAAATCCGTACCGATCCGCAGATTACCGCCGTCCTGATCGCCGCCGCCAACAGCGCCGCCCAGCACCATGGCGTCGCCGTACAAACCCTGTCCCAGGCGTTGCAGCGACTGGGCACCGGGCAGAGCATGAACCTGATTCTGGGGTTGGCGCTCAAGCGCAGTGCCCGGCTTAGCGATCCGTTGTTGGCGGACTATGCCGAGCGTTATTGGGAACTGTCGCTGCACACCGCCGAATACGCCCGAACACTGGCGCGTTTGCTGGATCTGGATCAGGACCGGTGCTATTGCGCCGGGATGTTGCATCGCCTGGGTGATCTGGCGCTGCTTCGCTGTCTGCAGGAATGGAAGCAGGCCGGCGGTGAGCTGGATGAATGGGAGGAGGTGGGTGATGCCCTCGCCGAATTCGGCGCGGCGTACGGTTCCGCGCTGCGCACCCGCTGGCGCTTGCCTCTGGAACTGCGAGAGCTGATTGCGGCGGTGTACCAGCTCGGTGGCGGGGTTTATTCCCGCGAGGCGCTGGTGATGAACATGGCGGCGCAGATGGCACGTCTGGGCGAGCATGAGGGCATTGAGGGGCTGGCCAAGAGCCGGACGGCGCGGTTGCTGAAGATCGGGTTGCCGGAATTGATGCGGCTGCGCAAAAAACAAGCCGATCGCTTGTAGAAGCGGGCTTGGTGTTAGGGCTGTCAGCCAGAGATGATCCGGTTCTTGCCCTGGCGCTTCGCTTCATACATCGCCGCGTCCGCCCGGGCAAACAGGCTCTCGATGCTTTCATCCTCGGCGGTCAGGCTGGTCAAGCCCTGGCTGACGGTGATGCCGAACGTCTGCTGATCATGGCTGAAGGTCAATCGCTGAATCTCCCGTTGCAGACGCTCGGCCACTTGCATGGCCATGTCTGGCGCGCAGCCGGGAAACACCGCGGCAAATTCCTCACCGCCGATTCGTCCGAACACATCACCGCGACGCAACGCCTCGCGACCGGTCTCGGCGATGTGTTGCAGTACGTTGTCGCCTTCCGGGTGGCCGTAGGTGTCGTTGATCACCTTGAAGTCATCGATGTCCAGCAGCAGAAACGCCAGCGGTGCGCCCTGTTGGCGAGCCAGTTCGAATTCGCGGTGGGCACAGTCGAAGAAATGCCGGCGATTGCTGCTCTTGGTCAGAACGTCGGTAGTGGCCAGGCGATGCAGTTCGCTTTCCATCTGTTTCTTGTCGGTGATGTCTTCGGCAATGCCGACGATGATCACTGGCTGGCCCGGTTCGGCCTGACGGTTGATGAAGCACTTGTCACTTAGCCAGCGCACTTGGCCATCGGCGGCGATGATGCGGTACTCGCGGTCTTCGACAGCGCCTTTTTCCAGCACTTCGGCGAGGCTGCGCTCGGCGTACTCCAGATCGTCGGGGTAGATGCTGTCGCGCCACTGGTTGGAGTCGGACAGTAACAGACCTGCGGAACGACCGAAGATCCGCTCATAGGCAGGGCTGACGTAGAGCACCTGGCGGGTTTCCCAGTTGAATGCCCAAAGCACCGCGTTGACGCTTACCAGCAGGGAGCTGAATAGCTGTTCGCGTTCGCTCAGGCGTGCGACTTCGCCTTGGGCGTGCATCAGCGCCATCAGGGTTTGTGCGGCCTCGGGCCACTGGGGTAGGGATGAGTCTTGGAGGTTCTTGGTGACCATCGACACAAATCTCAAAGGGCGTGCCGCGTATTGGACAGCGGTCGCAACAAAGCCCGCCGTAGTGGCGAAGTGTCTTTGAGATAGGGGATTTGGAGCTTAGTTCCCGCCCTGGGTGGCGAGGGGGCCTGCTCCCGCCGGGCGGTATTGGCGACGCGTTTTTTTGGTTAAAACGCGTCGTCAGGTTTTGCGTCTGCTGCGCAGCCGAGCGGGAGCAAGCTCCCTCGCCACAGAAAGCCCCTCAGCAGGGTCAGACAGCGGCAGGGCGCAGGGAGTAGGTTTTCAACTGATCGGCAAAGTCGCGCAGGGACTGAATCCCGCTGGCTTCGGCTTCGTGTACCCAATCCTTGATGGCGGCCAGCATGTCGTGACCATTTGAGCTGGTCTTGACCCAGATCTGCTGCAAGGCCAGTCGTTTCTCGTAAATTACCTTCAGCGCCTGGCTGTGCTCGAGCATGGTCTGGATGCGTACGTGGTGCTTGTCATCGAGCAGGCTGGTTTCCCGGGAGAGCAGGCGTTTGGCCCGATGGAACTGGTGACGGACCGAGTGATCGACCTTTTCCAGTTCCTGTTTGACCAGCGGTGCGATCACCAGTTTGCGGTACTGGGCCATGATCTGGAAGCGGTTGTTGAGGATGGCCATGGCGGTGTCCATGTCCAGGCTGCCTTTGCCTTCGACCCGATGGGCAATCGGTGCAACCCGCTGAACCTTGGCCAGACGCAGGAAGCTGAAGACCTGGATCCAGGCCCAGCCGAGGTCGAACTCCCACTTCTTCACCGACAGTTTTGCCGAGTTAGGGTAGGTGTGATGGTTGTTATGCAGTTCTTCGCCACCGATCAGGATGCCCCAGGGCACCAGGTTGGTCGCCGCATCGCGGCATTCGAAGTTGCGGTAGCCGATGGCATGGCCCAGGCCATTGACCACGCCGGCGGCCCAGATTGGGATCCACATCATCTGGATGGCCCAGATGGTGATACCGATGGTGCCGAACAGCAGCAGGTCGATGACGCCCATGATTGCAACGCCCAGCAGCGGGAAACGGCTGTAGAGGTTGCGTTCGATCCAGTCTTCGGGGCAGTTCTTGCCGTAGATGCGCAGGGTCTCGGGGTTTTCCGCTTCGGCGCGGTACAGCTCGGCACCTTTGCGCAGAACGGTGGACAAGCCCTTGATGACCGGGCTGTGCGGGTCATCGACGGTTTCGCATTTGGCGTGATGCTTGCGGTGGATGGCGGTCCACTCGCGGGTGTTCTGCGCCGTGGTCAGCCACAGCCAGAAGCGGAAGAAATGTTTCAGGCCAGCATTGAGCTCAAGGGAGCGATGCGCTGAATAACGATGCAGATAGACTGTGACGCCGATAATCGTGACGTGGGTCATCAGCAGGGTGACTGCCACCAGTGACCAGGGCGACAAGCCGAGAAAACCTTCGTACCACATAGGCTATAGGGCCCTCGAAAAAGAAAAAAACAGCCGTTGCATTATCACTAAGCCCACAGATAAAACCAGTCGCCCTTTCAGATAAGAGTGGCCGGATGTTTCTTTAACCTATAATTCGAATCCTTTTTGTAGGGACATGGACGGCCGAATGTCTGCCACCTATCGCGACGCTTTGCGTGCAGCGCTGCTTTACCTGTTGCTATCCGTAGTCTGGCTGCAGTTCAGTGGTTATTTATTGAACAGCTTCTTCGATAGCTCCAACGAGCTACTGCGGTGGCAACTGATCAACGGTTACGCTTGGGTCTTACTCAGCACCGGGTTGATTTTTATCGCTCGAGCGCGATTGCTCCGTTGCCTGGGCTTCGGCGCCACCTTGCGTGAGCGCCATGAAGATCGTGAGCGTTTGCGTCAGGCCGCCGCCGTATTCGATTGCACCCGCGAAGGCGTGCTGGTCACCAATAGCAAGGGGGTGATCGTCCACGTAAACCGGGCGTTCATGGAAATCACCGGTTATTCGGATGAAGAAGTCCTGGGCCACCAACCCAGCCTGTTCAAGTCAGGCCGTCACCCGGCGGCTTTCTACCAGGCGATGTTCGCGACACTGAACAGTTGCGGTGAATGGAGCGGTGAAATCTGGAACCGCCGCAAGAGCGGCGAAATCTACCCGCAATGGCAGACGATCCGTCTGATTCACGACGACCAGGGCCAGCTCAGTCATTACGTCGCCGTGTTTTCCGATATCAGCGCGATCAAGAACTCCGAACATGAACTCAAGCATCTGGCTCATCACGACCCGTTGACGGACTTGCCTAACCGGATGCTGTTCACTGACCGTACCGAGCAGGCACTGACGTCGGCGCAACTGCACAAGCGTGGCTGTGCGTTGCTGATGATCGATCTGGATCATTTCAAGATGATCAACGACAGCCTTGGACACACGGTCGGCGACCAGCTGCTCAAGGCCGTGGCCGAGCGATTGCAGGCCTTGCTTGGCCCGGAGATCACGTTGGCGCGACTGGGGGGGGATGAGTTCGCAGTGCTCGCCGAAAGCTGTCCGCAGTTGATGCAGGCCGCTGCGCTGGCGCAGCGGATCATCGATGGTCTCAAAGAGCCGTTCCTGATTGGCGAGCATCAACTGTTCATCAATACCAGCATCGGTATCAGCCTGTTCCCCGGCGATGCCTTGAGCGCTGAACAGCTATTGCGTAACGCCGACTCGGCGCTGTTCAAGGCCAAAAGCGCCGGTCGCGATGGCTACGCCCTTTATACCGAGGAGCTGACAGCCCATGCCCAGAATAGGGTCGAGACTGCTGTAGAGCTGCGCCAGGCGCTGGAACGGCAGGAGTTGCGCGTTTATTACCAGCCGGTTCACGACTTCAGGACCCGTCGCCTGGTTGGCGTCGAGGCGCTGGTGCGCTGGGAGCATCCGAAGCGCGGACTGGTGTCGCCGGCTGAATTCATTCCCATCGCCGAACGCACCGGGTTGATCGCAGAAATCGATACCTGGGTGATGCGCCAGGCTTGTCAGCAAATGTGCTTGTGGCAGCAGGCAGGTGTGGCGTTGTCGTTTGTCGCAGTGAACGTCTCGTCTCGATTGTTCGCTCGTCGTGAGCTCTTTCAGCAAGTGGCGAAGGTGCTGCACGAAACCGGGCTGGATCCGGCGTATCTGGAACTGGAAGTCACTGAGAGCGCGGTGATGGAAGACCCGGAAGTGGCGCTGGAGCAGATGCATCGACTGCGCGAGCTGGGTGTGCGGCTGGCCATCGATGATTTCGGTACAGGCTATTCGTCGCTGCTGCGGCTCAAGCGTCTGCCGGTGCAGAAGCTCAAGATCGATCAGGGTTTTGTCGCCGGTTTGCCGTGGGATGAGGATGACGTGGCGATCGTGCGAGTGATCATCGCGCTGGCGCAAAGCATGGGGATGCAGGTGCATGCCGAAGGCATCGAGCAGGTCGAGCAGGCGAGTTTCCTTCTTGAACAGAGTTGCGATCTGGGGCAAGGCTACTGGTTTGGACGGCCGGTGCCGGCCGAGCAGTTGGACTGGATGCACTCACCAATTATCAGCTAAGTACGCGGCCTGCTTTTTGTGGCGAGGGGACTTGTCCCCGTTGGGTCGCGCAGCGGCCCCCTTTTTTGCGTCTGCTGCGCAGCCGAACGGGGACAAGTCCCCTCGCCACAAGGATTTTGCCGGGTTCGAAAAATCGTAGTTCCGCACAAACCCTCGCACTGACGGTTTGTTTTTCTGGTTATATAAACATTCTTAAATAGTCTTTTTAAGAATATCTGCACCTATCTACTATTGGTCTCACGCCGCAAGCAGTGCCGGACATTGCCAGGCGACCTCTCAGTCGAAGGAGCAGCACCATGAGCGCATCCCTGCGTAGCGTTGACGGTCAAGACGAAGCCACCATCTTGCGCGAGATCCAGAGCGCCCTGCGCGATCTGCGGTTCGGCGCCGTGGAAATCACCGTGCACAACGCTCAGGTGGTCCAGATCGAACGCAAGGAAAAATTCCGTTTGCAGAACCCGAGCAGCAAACCGAGCTGAACAACCGGCCCCCCGACTCCCGCAACCATAAAAAAGCCAACACCCCGAATTCCAGGAGCTTTCACCATGTCGTCGATTCGTCATTTCGCTTTGGCCGCCCTGGCCAGTGCCCTTTTTGCGGGTTCCGCGGTTGCCAAGGATTACGAGTTGCTCAATGTGTCTTACGACCCGACGCGTGAGCTGTATCAGGATTACAACGCAGAGTTCGTAAAGTTCTGGCAGAAGGATCACGCCGGTGACACTGTGAAAATCCAGCAGTCCCACGGTGGTTCGGGCAAGCAGGGCCGTGCGGTGATCGACGGCCTGCGCGCCGACGTGGTAACCCTGGCCCTGGCCGGTGACATCGATGAAATCGCCAAGCTCGGCAAGACCCTGCCGGCGGACTGGCAGAAGCGTTTGCCGGAAGCGAGCACGCCGTACACCTCGACCATCGTGTTCCTGGTGCGCAAGGGCAACCCTAAAGGCATCAAGGACTGGGGCGACCTGGTCAAGAACGACGTGTCGGTCATCACCCCGAACCCGAAAACCTCCGGCGGCGCTCGCTGGAATTTCCTCGCGGCCTGGGCCTATGGCCTGAAAGCCAACGGCGGCGACGAGGCCAAAGCCAAGGAATACGTACAAACCCTGTTCAAGCACGTGCCAGTGCTGGACACCGGTGCTCGCGGTTCGACCATCACCTTCGTCAACAACGGTCAGGGTGACGTGTTGCTGGCCTGGGAAAACGAAGCCTTCCTGGCCCTGAAAGAAGACGGTGGCGCCGACAAGTTCGACATCGTCGTGCCTTCGCTGTCGATCCTTGCCGAGCCGCCAGTCGCCGTCGTCGACAAGAATGCCGAGAAGAAAGGCAACGAACAGATCGCCGAAGCGTACCTCAAGCACCTGTACAGCCCGGCCGGTCAGGAAATCGCGGCGAAAAACTTCTATCGTCCACGTGACAAGGATGTCGCCGCGAAGTACGCCCAGCAGTTCCCGAAACTGGAGCTGGTGACCATCGACAAGGACTTCGGCGGCTGGAAAACCGCGCAGCCGAAATTCTTCAATGACGGTGGCGTGTTCGACCAGATCTACCAGGCGCAGTAATCTGCTGTAGGTCATAAACGAGCCCCGATTTGACCGTCGGGGTTTTGCGCGTTCTCAACCAAGGACTTTTATGTCGCGTCGTATCTCCCCCGTCATACCCGGCTTCGGGCTGACGCTGGGCTACACCTTGGTGTACCTCAGCCTGATTGTGCTCATTCCACTGGCGGCGATGTTCGTGCATGCCGCCCAACTCACCTGGGATCAGTTCTGGGCAATCATCTCGGCGCCCCGCGTGTGGGCGGCGTTGAAGCTGAGCTTCGGCACCGCGCTCTTTGCCGCGATCATCAACGGCATCATCGGCACGCTGCTGGCCTGGGTGCTGGTGCGCTACACCTTCCCCGGTCGCAAGATCATCGATGCGATGATCGATCTGCCCTTCGCATTGCCCACGGCCGTGGCCGGTATCGCGCTGACCGCGTTGTACACCCCGACCGGGCTGGTGGGTCAGTTTGCGGCGGACCTTGGCTTCAAGATCGCGTATACCCCCCTCGGCATCACGCTGGCGCTGACTTTTGTAACCCTTCCATTCGTAGTACGTACGGTACAGCCAGTACTGGCCGATATCCCCCGTGAAGTGGAAGAGGCGGCGGCGTGCCTTGGTGCAAAACCGTTGCAGGTTTTCCGTCATATCCTGGTGCCCGCGCTGCTGCCCGCCTGGTTGACCGGTTTCGCATTGGCCTTTGCCCGCGGAGTCGGCGAGTACGGCTCGGTGATATTCATCGCCGGCAACATGCCGATGAAAACCGAGATCCTGCCGCTGCTGATCATGGTCAAACTCGACCAGTACGATTACACCGGCGCTACCTCCATTGGTGTACTGATGCTGGTGGTTTCCTTCGTCCTGTTGCTGCTGATCAACTTGCTGCAACGCCGCATCGAAACCCCATAAGGAGGCGCGAAACATGTCCCAATCGTCTATTGCGGCCGCCTCTTCGGCCAACGCTGCCCGCCGTGGCAGTGCCACGTCGCGGCGAATCCTGATCGGCCTGTGCTGGCTGGTCTTCATCCTGTTTTTGGTGTTGCCGCTGTTTATCGTCGTGTCCCAAGGGCTGAAAAACGGCTTGGGCGCGTTCTTCACCGCGATCTTCGAACCGGACGCCTTGTCCGCATTGAAGCTCACGGTGATCGCCGTGCTGATTTCGGTGCCGCTGAACCTGGTGTTCGGTGTCAGCGCCGCGTGGTGCGTGAGCAAGTACTCGTTCCGTGGCAAGAGCATGCTGGTGACCCTGATCGACTTGCCGTTCTCGGTGTCGCCGGTCATCGCCGGTCTGGTCTACGTGCTGATGTTCGGCGCGCAGGGTTTTTTCGGCCCGTGGCTGCAGGATCACGACATTCAGATCGTCTTCGCCTTGCCGGGCATCGTGCTGGCGACGATTTTCGTCACCGTGCCCTTCGTGGCCCGCGAGCTGATCCCGCTGATGCAGGAACAAGGCACTCAGGAAGAAGAGGCCGCGCGCCTTCTCGGCGCCAATGGCTGGCAGATGTTCTGGCACGTCACCGTTCCCAATATCAAATGGGGCCTGATCTACGGCGTGGTGCTGTGCACGGCGCGGGCGATGGGTGAATTCGGGGCGGTGTCGGTGGTTTCCGGGCACATTCGCGGGGTGACCAACACCTTGCCGCTGCACGTCGAGATCCTCTACAACGAATACAACCACGTGGCCGCGTTCGCCGTGGCGAGCCTGTTGCTGATCCTGGCGCTCTTCATCCTGCTGGCCAAGCAGTGGAGCGAAAACCGTATTAACCGCCTGCGCGCCAGCGCCGCGGAGGAATAATTCATGTCGATCGAAGTGCGTAACGTCAGCAAGAATTTCAATGCGTTCAAGGCGCTCAATGACATCAGCCTGGACATTCAAAGCGGCGAACTCGTGGCGCTGCTTGGCCCGTCGGGTTGCGGCAAGACCACGCTGCTGCGGATCATCGCCGGTCTGGAAACCCCGGATCAGGGCAGCATCGTGTTCCACGGTGAGGACGTTTCCGGCCACGATGTGCGTGATCGCAACGTCGGTTTCGTGTTCCAGCACTACGCGTTGTTCCGCCACATGACGGTGTTCGACAACGTCGCGTTCGGCCTGCGCATGAAACCGAAAAACCAGCGTCCGACGGAAAGCCAGATCGCGGTGAAAGTCCATGAGTTGTTGAACATGGTGCAACTGGATTGGCTGTCGGATCGTTACCCGGAACAACTCTCCGGTGGTCAACGTCAGCGTATCGCGCTGGCTCGTGCCTTGGCGGTAGAGCCGAAAGTCCTGCTGCTCGACGAACCCTTCGGCGCACTCGACGCCAAGGTGCGTAAAGAACTGCGCCGCTGGCTCGCGCGCTTGCACGAGGACATCAACCTGACCTCGGTGTTCGTGACCCACGACCAGGAAGAAGCGATGGAAGTCGCTGACCGCATCGTGGTGATGAACAAAGGCGTGATCGAGCAGATCGGCTCACCGGGCGACGTCTACGAGAACCCGGCCAGCGATTTCGTTTATCACTTCCTCGGTGATTCCAACCGTCTGCATCTGGGCGAAGACAACCACGTGCTGTTCCGTCCGCACGAAGTGTCGCTGTCGCGGCATGAGCTGGATGATCACCACGCTGCCGAGGTGCGCGATATCCGTCCGCTGGGCGCGACGACCCGGGTGACGTTGAAGGTCGAAGGCCAGAGCGAGCTGATCGAAGCGGAAGTGGTGAAGGATCACGACAGCCTGATCGGCTTGGCGAAGGGCGAAACCTTGTTCTTCAAACCGAAGGTCTGGCAGAAAGTCGCCAACATCTAAAGCAAAAGCTTCGCGAGCAAGCCCGCTCCACATTTAGCTGATGTCGTACACATAATTTGTGCTCGACACAGACTTAATGTGGGCTTGCTCGCGAAAGCGATCTACGCAGCAGCGCGATTCGGATTTATCCGCACACCCCCAACCCGCGCCTCGATCTGCTCTTTCAGATCCCGTCGCATCCCCAACAAAAACGCCAGCTCAACCACCACAAACAACGGCCCGACAATCAGTCCCGTCACATCATCGACAAACGCCGGTTTGCGTCCTTCGTAATGATGCCCGACAAACTGAATCGCCCAGCCGATCACGAACATCCCGACACCGCTCGCCAGCCACACCAGCGTGCTTTGCTGTGCCAGCACCTGACCTGCCCAAATGCATAGACTGAGCAACACCGTCATCAACGCGCCAAGACGCACTTCCAGGCGCAGGTAGAACCAGGCCGACGCCAGCGCCACCAGCACCGCCGGTGAAAGCCAGCCTCCTGCCCATTGTGGACGGGAGAGCAACACCGCCACGGCCACGACAATCAGCGGAATACCGATAAAGTGGCTGGCGATATTGCGCGGGTCACGGTGGTAAGCGGCGTATTGACTGAGATGGTCAACGAGGCTTTTCATTGTTATTCCTCCTGTAGGGTGATTGATCATGCCCCGGGTTCACCTCTCGCTCTGTCAGCCAGGCGACAATCTCCAGGAGTTTTGATGGACATGCAGGTTTGGCGTTCGCGCCTGATGACGGGGCAATGGTTCAGCCATTTACCTGCTCCCTTACAGGATAGTCTGCTGGCTGCGGCCAAGGTGCGGCGCCTGTCATCGGGGCAGCGGCTGTTCCAGCGCGGTGATCCGCCGTGTGGCCTGTACGCCGTGCTCGAAGGTGCGGTGCGCATCGGCGCGGTGAGCGAGCAAGGCAAGGAGGCACTGCTGAGCCTGGTGGAGTCGCCGCACTGGTTCGGTGAAATCTGTCTGTTCGACGGTCAGCCGCGCACCCACGATGCGTTTGGTCTGGGTCAGTGCATCCTGTTGCACATCCCGCAAACGGCGCTGCTGGCCATGCTGGATGAGCAACCGGTGTACTGGCGGCAACTGGCATTGCTGATGAGCCAGAAACTGCGCCTGACCTTCATCAACCTCGAACAGCTGAGTCTGATGCCGGCGCCTGCACGGTTGGCGCATCGTTTGCTGATGATCGCCAAGGGTTACGGCGAAATCGACCCGCCACGACGGGTGTTGCAACTGCCGCAGGAACAACTGGCTTCAATGTTGTCGCTGTCACGCCAGACCACCAATCAGCTCCTCAAGGAGTTACAAGGCCAGGGGATTCTGAATTTGAAGTACGGCGAGATCGAAATTCTGGATGCCGAGCGGTTGCGGGCGTTGGCGATTTTTTGAAACACGGCGTTATTGGTGGGCTTTGTCCGCGAACGCGCCTAGCCTGTGACGACGACAATCGAGGTGTGCCATGCGTGTGCTGTTAGTGGAAGACGAACCGGAGACCGCCAAACTCCTGGCCAACGGCCTGAGCGAGGCGAGTTACTCGGTGGATGTGGCGTTCAACGGCATGGAAGGCCGTCGCTTCATCGAGTCCGGCGAATACAAGTTGATCATCCTCGACGTCATGTTGCCGGGGCTCAACGGCTGGCAGTTGCTGCAACAGATCCGCAAGCTCGGTGAGACGCCGGTGCTGTTCCTCACCACCAAGGATGGCATCGAGGATCGCTTGCGCGGGTTGGAGCTGCATGAGGACGATTATTTGCTCAAGCCGTTTACGGTGAGCGAACTGGTGGCGCGGGTGCGCAAGTTGTTAAGGCGGGATCGGGGGCGTTAGGGATTACTGCGGTGTCTGGACCTGTCACCGCAACCCATCCCGAAACTGCCCCGGCGTCATCCCCGTCCAGCGCTTGAACGCGCGGCTGAAGCTGCTGGTATCGGCAAACCCCAATAAATAACTGATCTCGCTCAACGAGCATTGCGGGTCGCGCAGGTGCAGCAGCGCGAGGTTTTCGCGGCTCTCATTGAGCAGCGTATCGAACCGGCAACCCTCATCCGCGAGATGCCGTTGCAGGCTGCGCAAACTCAGGTGCAGGGCCTGGGCGATGTGCTCGGCACTGGGCTCGCCTTCCGGCAATTGCTCTTCAATGGCGTCGCGAACCTTGCGTTCCCAGGTCAGGGGTTTGAGTTGCGCCAGCGTGCGTTTGAGCACGGTTTCATTGTGTTCCGCCAGTTCCGGATTGGCGTCGTCCAGGTGACTGTCGAAATCCACCAGGGAAAACTCCAGCCGGTCTTCGCTGGCCGAAAAGTACACTGGAGCGCGAAAGACCTTGTGCCATTGATGCGCGTCGGCCGGTTCCGGGCGGCGCAGGTACACCGCCAGCGGCGCGTAGTCGCGACCGAGTCGGTTGCGGCAGGTACGCACGTAAATGGCGGCGAAGGCGTCGATGGCTTCGAACGCCGGCGCCGGGTTGCCTGGCGGGATTTTCAGGCGAAAGCGATAGCGATCTTCGGTGCGGCTCAATTCAAGCTCTAACGCATCGCTGACCACCTGGTGATAACGCACGATGCGCTCGAACACTTCCCGCAAACTGCCGCTGGCCACCAGGGCATAACCGAGCGCGTGAAACGTGGTCGGGCTGACGAACCGCGAGACGCGCAAGCCGATTGCCGGATCGCCACTGACCTGCACGGCGATTTCCCACAGGCGCGTGGTGCCGGACAACGGGTAACGGGCGTTCGGGTCGTCCATCAATTGCGGGTCGAGCCCCGCCTGGTGACACAGGGCGGTGCTGTCGAGGCCCAGCGCATCGAGTTGCTTGCGCAGGGCGCGGGTCCAGCTGGCGAGGGAGGTCGGTTCAGTCATGCTGATTGGCGCTTCCGGTCAACAGGTTGGCGTCCACGGCTACCGCGTTGTGAGGGTTCACAAGGCAGGATGCGAACATCAATAACCAGAGGATGGAAGCATGGAAGGTACTTCTGCAAGTCCCCAGCGACTGAATGCCGCCCAGCGATCTGCGCATATTCGCGAAGTGGTGCTGGCCAGAGGGGTTGAACTGCGTAGGCGCTACCCGGTTCTCAACCATCAGGACGCCTTGGGCGCGGGCATCCTGGCCTTCGCCTTGGCCGGAATGATCGGCTCTGCGACGCTCTATCTCACCGGGCATATGGCCTGGTGGGTGTGCCTGTTGATTAATGCGTTCTTTGCCTCATTGACCCATGAGCTGGAACACGACCTGATTCATAGCATGTACTTTCGCAAACAGCGCGTGCCGCACAACCTGATGATGGGCCTGGTCTGGCTGGCGCGGCCAAGCACGATCAACCCGTGGATTCGTCGGCACCTGCACCTCAACCATCACAAGGTCTCCGGCACGGAAACCGACATGGAAGAACGGGCGATCACCAACGGCGAGCCCTGGGGTTTTGCGCGACTGTTGATGGTCGGCGATAACGTGATGTCGGCGTTCATCCGCATGCTGCGGGCCAAGACGTGGGAACACAAGTTCAGCATCATCAAGCGCGCCTTGAAGGTCTATGCGCCACTCGCGCTGGTGCATTGGGGCGCGTGGTACGTGTTTCTTGGTTTTCACGCCGCCAACGGCATCGCACACCTGTTAGGGGTACCGATCGAATGGTCAGCGACCACGCTCTCGGTGATGCAGGTGATCGACATCGCGGCGGTGGTGATCATCGGCCCGAACGTGTTGCGCACGTTTTGCCTGCACTTCGTCAGCTCGAACATGCATTACTACGGCGATGTGGAGCCGGGCAATGTACTTCAGCAAACCCAGGTACTCAACCCGTGGTGGATGTGGCCGTTGCAGGCGTTCTGCTTCAACTTTGGCAGCAGCCATGGAATCCATCATTTTGTGGTGAAGGAGCCGTTTTACATCCGCCAGATGACCGTGCCCGTGGCGCATCAAGTGATGCGCGAGATGGGGGTGCGCTTCAATGATTTCGGGACGTTTGGGCGGGCAAACCGTTTTATTCGCAAGGAAGCCGTCGAACCGCAGGAAGTGCGTGGGGCTCGGGCTTGATCGATGCATCCGGAAACTCAAACGCTGGTCATCAAATTGACCCAAAGAGGCGCTAAGTTGTGGTCTGGAGAGTGGTTGGCATATGCGATTAAGGTCTAATAAAGTAATTAAATATTCCTTTATTAGATAACCTTTTCCGCCAATCATCTCGCTACAGATTTTGAGTTTCCGGGGCCGTCTCCTTGGCAGGGTGCGGCCCCTTTTTTATGCCTGAGGAAAACCACAAACCCCTTGTGGGAGCTAACCTGGCTAGCGAATACGGCGGATGACTGATAGTCCGCTTTCGCTAGCAGGCTAGCTGCCACAGGAAAGCGCGACATATTCGATAGCGATCTTAATAAATAGCTTCTTATTCCTTAACGAATATAACTCTCCTCCCTATACTCGACCGGGAACAGACACGCAGCAGGAGAGTTCCCCATGCGCAACGAATCAATTCGCTACCTGATTGTGCCGGGCTGGCAAGGATCGCCAGAAGATCATTGGCAAAGCCACTGGCAGAACAGCCTGCCGAACAGCGCGCGGGTGGAACAGGCCGATTGGCTGACCCCGCGTCGTGAAGACTGGGTTGCGGCGCTGGCCGAGGCGATTGCCGCCGACAGCACGCCGGTGATCCTGATTGCCCATAGCCTGGGATGCATAACGGTCGCGCATTGGGCGGCTACTGCACCGCTGCATTTTCTGCGTCAGGTGCGCGGCGCCTTGCTGGTCGCGCCGGCGGACGTCGAGCGTCCGGCCTGCGCACCGGCGCTGCGTAATTTTGCGCCGATTCCGACCGACCTTTTGCCGTTTCCGAGCCAGGTTGTCAGCTCCGACAACGACAGTGCTGTCAGTGCACCGCGTGCTCTGGAGCTGGCCCGTAACTGGGGCGCCGAGGCGGGGATTCTGTCGGGTGCCGGGCACATCAACGTGAAGTCCGGTCACCAGCGTTGGGAGCAGGGTTTTGCGTATCTGTATCGCCTGCAAAACCGCATGGAACATCACGCCCTGCGCCGCGCTTAGCCTTTCCTTTTTTTAAAAACGGCCCCGCCTCCCAGCGGTTCTGGCCGGGAGCCTGCCATGAGTTTTGAAGCCTTCGGTCAGCCGCTGCTGACCTTTCCCGACGCAGAAAAAAGTCCACTGAGCATCCGCGCCAAGGCGTTGGTGTTCGTTGATCCACGCTCGCGTCAATTGCGCGAGGAGCTGGAGCAACTGGCGCCGCGTTCGATTTCGGTATTGATCCGTGGTGAAACCGGTAGCGGTAAAGAGCTGTTGGCGCGGCACATCCATCGCGCCAGTGAGCGCGGTGGGTTATTCGTCTCGGTCAATTGCGGCGCGATCAGCCCGACCTACGCCGACGCCGAATTGTTCGGCTATGCGGCCGGCAGCTACAGCGGGTCGGCGAGCAGTCGCGCCGGCTGGTTCGGTTCGGCCAATGGCGGCACGTTGTATCTGGACGAGATCGGCGACCTGCCGTTGCCGATCCAGATCAAGTTGCTTGCCGCATTGGAAAACCACGAAGTCACCCGCGTTGGTGCACCTCAACCGAGCCCGGTGGACGTACGTCTCGTAGCTGCGACCAGCATCGATCTGGCGCAAGCTGTGGCTGCCGGTAAATTCCATGAGCGGCTTTATCACTACCTCAGTGAAGGTCAACTCGCACTGCCGGCCTTGCGCGAACGGGTGGGCGATATCCTGTCGCTGTCAGAATATTTCCTCGGCATTTATAGCCAGCGACTCGATTTGCCGGTGCCGCTGATCAGCGAAGCGGCTCAACTGTTGTTAGAGGCGCATAGCTGGCCGGGCAATACACGGGAGTTGGAAAACGTCATTCACTTTGCGTTGCTGGTGAGTACCGGTGACGAGATTTTGCCGGAGCATTTGAATCTGCCTGGGGTGCCTGCGCCGTTGACGCAGATCGAGCAGCAACTCAAACACATCCTCAGCAAAGGCAATGCCAGCGAGAAAACCGCTTTGAAACAACTCCTGAAAGACGCCGCGCTTCTGTAGGCGCTGGCGTAGCGTGCGATCTTTTGACCTGGCAATGCCGAATCAAGATCAAAAGATCGCAGCCTTCGGCAGCTCCTGCACTGTATGAGCAAAATGGAATATGAAAGTGAATAAAAGATATTGTTCGGGAATAAAAAATCCCGGTATTGTCCGCCTCACGCCAGCGATAGCACTTCGCCGGCACTCGTACTAAACAAGCCGTCGTCGATGACGACCGTGATTTTCGATAAGGACACTGCATGAAAAAGGTTCTGTTGTTCACCGCACTGGCGGCTGCCCTGACCGCGGGCCTGGCCCAGGCTGGTGAGAAACTGGTGGTCGCGGCGACCCCGGTCCCACACGCCGAGATTCTGGAACTGATCAAGCCAACCCTCGCCAAAGAAGGCGTGGACCTGGAAATCAAAGTGTTCACCGACTACGTTCAACCGAACGTGCAAGTTGACCAGAAGCGTCTGGACGCCAACTACTTCCAGACCCTGCCATACCTGAAAAACTTCAACGAAGGCAAAGGCACCAACCTGGTGACTGTGATCGGCGTTCACGTCGAACCGTTCGGTGGCTACTCGAAGAAGTACAAAAAACTGGCTGATCTGCCAAACGGCGCGACCATCGCGCTGCCGAACGAAGGCAGCAACAGCGGCCGTGCCCTGCTCCTGCTGCAGAAGGCTGGCCTGATCGAGTTGAAAGACCCGAAAAACGCCTTGGCTACCCCGAAAGACATCGCCAAGAACCCGCACAACTTCAAGTTCAAGGAACTGGAGTCGGCCATGCTGCCGCGCGTTCTGGACCAGGTTGACCTGGACCTGATCAACACCAACTATGCGCTGGAAGCCGGTCTGAACCCGGCCAAAGACGCGCTGGTGATCGAAGGTGCCGATTCGCCTTACGTGAACTTCCTGGTGGCTCGTCCGGACAACAAGGACAGCGTAGCCATCCAGAAACTGGCCAAGGCATTGACCAGCCCTGAAGTGAAGGCGTTCATCGAGAAGAAGTACAGCGGCGCGGTACTGCCGGCGTTCTGATTCGACGCAGCATCGAACCCCTTCAGGGTTTCAAACGCCGACGGCTGATACTAGCGTCGGCGTTTTTTATTGGGTGTGAGATATACCCGTGGCGAGGGAGCTTGCTCCCGCCGGGTTGCGAAGCGACCCTAATAGCTGGCGGCAGGTACACCGCGTTGGCTGGTTTTGCGACTGCTGCGCAGCCGAGCGGGAGCAAGCTCCCTCGCCACAAAATCAAGAGCTATCAGAGCAATCAGAGCTATCAGAGCATCAGAGCAATCAAGGCTGCCAGGGCGCTCAGGCCACCCTGGCCTTCAACGCCCTGCGCAACGCCATCAGCAACTTCACGATGTCCTGCGGATCCAGTCGCTGCGGTACTTTTACGTCAGCCATGTTCTCTTCCTTGTGATGGTTCGGCCGGGAGTCTGGCCAAAAGCTGTGCGTCCTTGGAAGGCTATTTCGAAAAAAAGATCCTTCCTACAGCGAAAAGGAAAATAGTCGTCTTCCTGCGCCGCAGCAAATCCGCAGGATCGTTTTTTGCGTGATATCAATATGCTTTAACGGTATTCAAAATCTTCTTTTTATACCTTTAAAGTGGTCAATTGCCGCGCCGCCTAATCCGGCCAATACCACGCCGGTTCATCCAGCATCCGTTGCCCGACAATCCCGGTCTGCCCGAGGTTTTTCTCCAGCACGATGCAGTTGCATTCCGGGTCTTCCTGCAACGCCGAGATGAGCCGCCGCGCATGGGACACCACCCACACCTGACACTGCTCCGATGCCCGGATAATCAAGCGCGCCAACGCCGGCAACAGGTCCGGATGCAGGCTGGTTTCCGGCTCGTTCAACACCATCAACGTCGGCGGGCGCGGCGTCAGCAGCGCTGCCACCAACAGCAAATACCGCAAGGTCCCATCGGACAACTCCGCCGCCGATAAGGGGCGCAACAACCCTTCCTGATAAAACTCGATGGCGAACCGGCCGCCGGCCAGCGGCTCGATATGCAGCCGTGCACCGGGAAACGCATCGCTGATCGCGTTGCTCAACGCGTCGGGGTCGCCAATTTCGATAATGGTCTGCAACGCCGCCGCCAGATCCCTGCCGTCGTGGTGCAGCACCGGGGTTCGGGTGCCCAGTTGCGGTTGACGCACCGGTGCGTCGGCGTCGCTGCGAAAGTGATCGTAGAAGCGCCAGCGGCGGATGAACTCACGCATCTCCAGAACCTCGGGCGAGGTACGCAGGCTGCCGACCTGATCGAACAGGCTGTCGAAAGTCGGCGTGTGCTGTGCCAGCACGTCCCAGGTGCGGTTGGCTCGCGTACGGATCATCGGCCCGTCGCGATCCACCAGCAGGCTCGCTGGGCGATAGAACGCCCCGGCCCACAGGCATTCGCGCTTGATCTGCGGATCGAGGCTGAACCGCGACGGAATGGGTGAACTGTGTCCGGGTAACATGAAATGACCGTTGGATTCGGGTAGCCCGAGGCTGATCGAGTAACCGAAATCCTCGCCGGCAAACCCCAGGCGCAGGCGTTTGACGCCGTGACGCACGGTCGCCTCGATCGGCACTTCACCGTTACGCATGCGCCGGGTGATGTTTTCCGGTCCGGCCCAGAACGTCGAATCCAGCCCACCCTCGCGGGCCAACGCATTGACCACGCCGCCCTGGGCGGTTTCCGCCAGCAGGCGCAACGCGCGGTAGAGGTTGGACTTACCGCTGCCGTTCGGCCCGGTGATCAGGTTCAAACGACCCAGCGGGATCACCAGTTTATTGATCGAGCGGTAATTGGCCACCGCGAGGGTTTTGAGCATGGGAAGCTTCCTGATTGCTAAGCGTGCAGCAAACCTGTGCACCTGTTGAACCCTGTTCTAAGCTCACAGTCGTATCGCCATTGGCACGTTCGTACAACGCAAAGGAGTCTGCATGGCTGGTCCCGGATTGAAAAGAGTGGTTGGCCTGAGCCTCCTTGTCCTGTTGAGTGCCTGCGGCGAAAAACCCCAGGTTGAAAAGGACCGTCCGCGGGTTTTTGTGCAGGCCGTCAAACCGGCTGATTACGCCGTATCCGTGACCCTGACCGGCGATGTTCAAGCGCGCGTCCAGACCGAACTGTCATTCCGCGTCGGCGGCAAGATCATTC
This sequence comes from Pseudomonas sp. IT-P100, assembly GCF_949767185.1. Taxonomy (NCBI): domain Bacteria; kingdom Pseudomonadati; phylum Pseudomonadota; class Gammaproteobacteria; order Pseudomonadales; family Pseudomonadaceae; genus Pseudomonas; species Pseudomonas sp. IT-P100. Next base: position 6,793 of record NZ_CATKQK010000016.1, on the reverse strand, counting down.
AGCGTATGGTCGATGTCGGTGACCGGGTGTCGGCCAAACAAGTGCTCGCGAGACTCGACCCGAAAGACCTGCAAACCAACGTCGACTCGGCCCAGGCGCAGGTCGTCGCTGAACAGGCACGAGTCAAACAGACCGCCGCCGCCTTCGTTCGCCAGCAAAAACTCCTGCCCAAGGGCTACACCAGTCAAAGCGAGTACGACTCGGCACAGGCCGCATTGCGCAGCAGTCAAAGCGCGCTGACGGCCGCCCAGGCGCAATTGGCCAATGCCCGTGAACAACTGGGCTATACCGCGCTGATCGCCGACGCGCCGGGGATAGTTACCGCCCGCCAGGCCGAAGTCGGCCAGGTGGTGCAGGCCACGATGCCGATTTTCAGTCTCGCCCGGGACGGTGAGCGTGATGCGGTGTTCAACGTCTACGAATCGCTGCTGGCAGAGGCTCCCGAAGATAAAACGATCGTGGTCAGCCTGCTCGACAACCCGGCCATCAAGACCACGGGCACGGTTCGGGAAATCACTCCGGCCGTTTCCGCGCAGACCGGCACGGTGCAGGTCAAAGTCACCCTTGATGGTTTGCCGGAAGGCATGCAGCTCGGCTCTGTCGTCAGCGCCACGGCGAAGACGCCGGGCAAGTCGGCGGTTGAGCTGCCGTGGTCGGCCCTGACCAAAAACCTCAGCGACCCGGCCGTGTGGCTGGTGGATGACGAAGGCCGGGCGCAGTTGCATACGGTCACGGTCGGTCGTTACCTGACCGGCAAAGTCATCATCAACGATGGCTTGAAGGGCGGCGAAAAAGTCGTCATCGCTGGCGGCCAGTTGTTGCACCCCGGCGTGAAAGTGGAAATTGCTGAAAACACCTATAAAGACCTGGCCGGAGGGGCTCAGCCATGAAGCGCCTGTTGCTGGTGTTCGCCGGTGTGATGCTGGTGGCCTGTTCGGAACAAGAGCCGCCGCCGGAGCCGGTGCGACCGGTGCTGTCGATCAAAGTGCTGGCGCTGGACGAGGAAAATCTCGGCCGCTTCGCCGGCAGCATCCAGGCCCGTTACGAAACCAATGTCGGATTCCGCGTGCCGGGGCGGATCGCCAGCCGTAACGTCGATGTTGGCGCCGAGGTCGAGAAGGGCGCCTTGCTCGCCACGCTCGATCCCACGGATCAGCAAAACCAGCTGCGCTCGGCCGAGGGCGATCTGGCCAAGGTTCAAGCGCAGCTGATCAACGCCCAGGCCAACGCCCGTCGCCAGCAGGAGCTGTTCGATCGCGGGGTCGGTGCGCAGGCGCAACTGGACATCGCCCAGACGGATCTGAAAACCACTCAGGCCTCCCTCGATCAAGCGAAGGCAGCAGTCAATCAGGCCAGGGATCAACTCGGTTACGTCGAACTGCGCACTGACCACAAAGCCATCGTCACCGCGTGGAACGCCGAAGCCGGCCAAGTGGTGACCGCCGGCCAGCAAGTGGTGACCCTGGCGCAGCCGGACATCAAGGAAGCGGTGATCGACCTGCCCGACACGCTGGTCGATCAGTTGCCGGCGGACGTGGTGTTTCAAGTCGCCGTGCAACTGGACCCGAGCATCACCACCACCGCCACCGTTCGCGAAATCGAACCCCAGGCCCAAAGCGCCACCCGCACCCGTCGCGCCCGCCTGACCCTGACCGATACGCCACCGGGTTTTCGCCTGGGCACGGCGATCAGCGTGACCCTCAGCTCGGCCATCAAACCGCGTATCGAGCTGCCCCTGACCGCGCTGCAAGAGGTCGATGGCAAATCGCGAATCTGGGTCATCGACCCACAGACCCAAACCGTTTCCCCGCGTGACATCAACCTGATCAGCCGTACCGATTCCATGATGGTCCTGGCCAACGGCGTGAAATCCGGCGAGCGCGTTGTCAGTGCCGGTGTGAACAGCCTGAAACCGGGGCAGGAAGTGAAAATCGACGAGGACGGCCCACAATGAAAGGGAGCTTCAACTTATCCGAATGGGCCCTCAAGCATCAGTCGTTTGTCTGGTATCTGATGTTCATCGCGCTGCTGATGGGCGTGTTCTCGTACTTGAACCTCGGCCGCGAAGAAGACCCCTCGTTCACCATCAAGACCATGGTGATCCAGACCCGCTGGCCGGGTGCGACCCAGGAAGAAACCCTCAAGCAAGTCACTGACCGCATCGAGAAAAAACTCGAAGAGCTCGATTCCCTCGACTACGTGAAAAGTTACACCCGCCCCGGTGAATCGACGGTCTTCGTCAACCTGCGTGACACCACCAGCGCCAAGGACATCCCGGAAATCTGGTACCAGGTGCGCAAGAAAATCAACGACATCCGCGGCGACTTCCCCAAAGGCCTGCAAGGGCCGGGGTTCAATGACGAGTTCGGGGATGTGTTCGGTTCGGTGTACGCCTTCACCGCCGACGGTTTGTCGATGCGCCAGTTACGCGACTACGTCGAGCAGGCCCGCGCCGAGATCCGTGAGGTGCCGGGCCTGGGCAAGGTCGAGATGGTGGGTGAGCAGGACGAAGTGCTGTACCTGAACTTCTCCACCCGCAAACTGGCGGCGTTGGGCATTGATCAGCGTCAGGTCGTGCAGAGCCTGCAATCGCAAAACGCCGTGACGCCGGCCGGGGTGATCGAGGCCGGGCCGGAGCGTATTTCCGTGCGCACCACAGGGCAATTCGTTTCCGAGAAAGACCTGGAAAACGTCAATCTGCGGCTCAATGATCGCTTCTATCGTCTGGCCGACATTGCCGACATCAGCCGGGGTTATGTCGACCCGGCGACGCCGGAGTTTCGCTTCAACGGTCACCCGGGCATCGGCCTGGCCATCGCCATGAAGAAGGGCGGCAACATCCAGGATTTCGGCAAGGCGCTGCACCAGCGCATGACCGACCTGACCGCTGACTTGCCGGTGGGCGTCGGTGTGTACAACGTTTCCGACCAGGCGGCCGTGGTCGAAAAGGCCGTCGGGGGCTTTACCAGCGCGCTGTTTGAAGCGGTGGTGATTGTGCTGGTGGTCAGCTTCGTCAGCCTCGGCGTGCGCGCCGGGCTGGTGGTGGCGTGCTCGATTCCGCTGGTGCTGGCGATGGTCTTCGTCTTCATGGAATACAGCGGCATCACGATGCAGCGTATTTCCCTCGGCGCCTTGATCATCGCCCTTGGCCTGCTGGTGGACGACGCGATGATCACGGTCGAGATGATGGTCACCCGCCTGGAGATGGGCGAAACCAAAGAGCAGGCGGCCACCTTCGCCTACACCTCGACCGCGTTCCCGATGCTCACTGGTACGCTGGTAACGGTGGCCGGTTTTGTACCGATCGGCCTGAACGCCAGTTCGGCGGGCGAGTACACCTTCACGCTGTTTGCGGTGATCGCCGTGGCCATGCTGGTGTCCTGGGTTGTCGCGGTGCTGTTCGCGCCGGTGATCGGCGTGCACATCCTCAGTGCCAACGTGAAACCTCACAACGCCGAGCCCGGCCGCATCGGCCGTGCCTTCAATTACGGCATGCTCTGGTCCATGCGCAATCGCTGGTGGGCCATCGGCATCACCATTGCCTTGTTCGTGGCGTCGGTGTTTTCCATGCAGTTCGTGCAAAACCAGTTCTTCCCGTCTTCCGACCGCCCGGAAATCCTCGTCGACCTGAACCTGCCGCAAAACGCTTCGATTGCCGAAACCCGCAAAGCCGTAGACAAGCTCGAAGCGACACTCAAGGACGACCCGGACATCGTCCGCTGGAGCACCTACATCGGCGAAGGCGCGATCCGTTTCTACCTGCCGCTCGACCAGCAATTGCAAAACCCGTACTACGCGCAATTGGTCATCGTCAGCAAGGGCCTGGAATCGCGAGAAGCCCTGAGCCAGCGTTTGCGCGAGCGCTTGCGCAAGGACTTCGTCGGCATCGGCAGCTACGTCCAGGCGCTGGAAATGGGCCCGCCTGTCGGGCGACCGATCCAGTACCGGGTCAGCGGCAAGGACATCGACCAGGTGCGCAAACACGCCATCGCCCTGGCCACCGAGCTGGACAAGAACTCGCACATCGGCGAGATCATTTACGACTGGAACGAGCCGGGCAAAGTCCTGCGCATCGACATCGCCCAGGACAAGGCGCGGCAACTGGGGCTGTCGTCGGAAGACGTGGCCAACCTGATGAACAGTATCGTGGTCGGTGCGCCGGTGACGCAGGTCGATGACGATATCTACCTGATCAACGTCGTTGGCCGCGCGGTGGACGCGGAGCGCGGTACACCGGAAACCTTGCAGAACCTGCAGATTGTCACGTCGAGCGGCAACTCGATTCCGCTGCTGGCCTTCGCCACCGTGCGCTATGAAATGGAGCAGCCGCTGGTGTGGCGTCGCGACCGCAAGCCAACCATTACCATCAAGGCAGCGGTGCGCGACGAGATTCAGCCGACCGATCTGGTGAAACAACTCAAACCTGACATCGACAAGTTCGCCGCATCGTTGCCGGTGGGCTACAAGGTCGCTACGGGCGGCACCGTCGAGGAAAGCGGCAAGGCCCAAGGGCCGATTGCCAAGGTCGTGCCGTTGATGCTGTTCCTGATGGCGACCTTCCTGATGATCCAGTTGCACAGCGTACAGAAGCTGTTCCTGGTCGCCAGCGTCGCGCCGCTCGGTTTGATCGGCGTGGTGCTGGCGCTGATCCCCACGGGCACGCCGATGGGGTTCGTGGCGATCCTCGGGATTCTGGCGCTGATCGGCATCATTATCCGCAACTCGGTGATTCTGGTGACGCAGATCGACGCCTTGGAGAAAGAGGGGTTGTCGCCGTGGGACGCGGTGGCGCAAGCCACGGAACATCGGCGCCGACCGATTCTGCTGACGGCCGCGGCGGCGAGCCTGGGGATGATCCCGATTGCCCGGGAAGTGTTCTGGGGGCCGATGGCGTACGCGATGATCGGCGGCATCATCATCGCGACGTTGCTGACGCTGCTGTTTTTGCCGGCGCTGTATGTGGCCTGGTACAAGATTCGCGAGCCGAAGAAAGAGGTCCAGTAAAAGCAGAGCGCTTCGCGCTCTAATCGCGAGCAGGCTCGCTCCCACAGTGGAACGAGTCGCTCAGGCAAACCCGGTCCCCTGTGGGAGCGAGCCTGCTCGCGATGGCGTCGGACCTGCCTACACCGGTTTACGCCAAACACTCGCCAACCAGGGCTGCTGCTCCCGCGGCAGCCCCGCCGGCCGGTAGTAATGCTCCAACTCCACAAACCCCGCCGCGTTCAGCAAATCCTGCCACGCCTGAAGATCGTGATAAGCCCCATACCGCGGCCCATTCCACCCCTCCTGATTCTCACCACGCGGATTGGAACTGAACAACACCCCACCCGGCCTCAACGCCCCACGCAATTCCTTCAACACCCGTGGCAATTCCTGACGCGGAATATGAAACAGCACCGCGTTGGCAAAAATCCCGTCGAAGCGTTCAGCCGGCAAATCCAGTTTCAGAAAATCCTGCTGCCACACCTCGCAACCACTGTCTTCACGCGCCATTTGCGCAAACTTTTCCGAACCGTCGAGGCCGACCGCGGTGTGGCCCATGCGCGTGAACGTCTGCAAATCCCGACCCGGCCCGCAGCCAAAGTCGAGGATGTCGAAGGGCGCCTCACCCTGAATATGCCGCAGCAGTGCGTCGATGTTCTGGCTGACATCGTGATCGCGCGTCCCTTCGCGAAAACCTTCGGCCACCGAGTTGTAATGACCGAGGGTGGTGGAGGTGATTTTCTCAAGGTCGTCTGGGGTTTGTTTCATGGCGGGCTGCGCAGGCAATTGGGATTCGCCGAATATACGCCATCAGGTCTGGGGCTGCTGCGCAGCCCATAGCCGGCAAGCCGGTCTCGCTCCCACAGTAAATCGCGCCGAACACAAATCTTTCATTCACAACCGATCAACTGTGGGAGCGAGGCTTGCCCGCGAAGGCGATTTAACTGCCGGCCGATTATTCAGGCCGGTTTCCGCTGTGCTTCATCCCCAAACATTCAATGGACCGGTCAACCATCGCCTTGGCAATTTCCAGCAAATGCCAAATAGAGAACACCATGGCCCTGTCGGCACCTTTCAGTTGATCGCCACACCGATAAGCGGTGACCGAGGCGCAGCGCAGAAGGTCGGCGACATAGAGTTGCGTGTCCTCGAAATTCACGTCCTGGCTGACGTTGTAGAAGCGCAGTTCGTCCGGTGCGCCGGTATGTTCGCGGGTGAGGTAAAAATCGATTGCGTGGTAAAGCGCTGAACGACCTTTAAGCGGATCGTCGTTGTCTTTGCTTGAGGTTTCGGGAGGTGGATCGGGGACTGGTTTTTTCATTGGTAAAACTCCTGGTATTAATTGGAGCCAACCGATATCGCGACTAAACGAACAGGGGTGGCGGCTGCACGCAGGTTAGTCGACCGGATACCAGGAACTCCGGCGCACCCGAGGGTGCCCTGCGCACAGCCACCATAACGTTCAGGCATTAACAAACACCCGACACGAGGTAGCGCTGTGCGCCTGGTAGGTCCGAGCGACTAAACCCGATCACTGATGAGCAGTGACGGACCGAGACTAGCCACGAGAATCCACCGGCGCAAGCGTGCGGAATCATCTAGGAAACGTCCTGCAAATGAAAGGGATTGGCCTTGTAGGAGTGCTGATTTCTCTGTGGGAAAACTTCCCGATTTGTAGTTAATTTCCTACCGCCAACCTTGATTCAGCGCTTGTTCAGCCTCCGCCCCCCAACACTCTCGGTGCGGCTACCTGTTACTTCTTACAGTATCGGCCCGGCCAAAAAAGGCTCAGTCTTACCTCGACCCGAGC
>NZ_CATKQK010000015.1:0-95866 GCF_949767185.1 Pseudomonas sp. IT-P100 | reverse complement strand
GGCCATCCAACTAACACTTCCTGCGTAAAGACTGCGCTTCGCGGCAAGATCCCGCTCGCCACGACGTTTTCCAGGGTGGTCGCCGGATCGGCGACAAAGAACGTTAGTACCAGCCCCCGCTGGGCACGAGTGCAGCAGACGTAAAGCAGTCGCAGCGTTCGGCTCCAAGTGTTTTCATCACCGCCCAGTGCTTGTGCACGATCTGCAGCGCGGGCCTCAGCACTCGCGAAGACTCGCTCGTAGTTGTACGTTCGGTAGTCACTTTCTTCCTCGTCCATCACCACCATGACGCGTTCAAACTGCGCTCCCTTCACACCGTGCTGTGTAGCATACGGGGAGCCTTCTGAGACATAGCGCTCATAGGGCCAAAGCTCTTGTGCAGAGCACTTGAAGAACTTGGCCATTGCCGCGTCCGAGGATAGTCCTTCGGCCGGAACTGCATCAGCAGCCTCGGGCTCCTGAGCAGCGTCAGCAACATCCCTGACAAATCCAAGAACACGCGCATAGCGATCGTCGAACTCGAAAAGACCCGTGTCACAGAGATGGAGTGCTATGTCACCAATGGTGGTTCCTGCCTCGTCCAGCATGGCGACAAGTCTCGACATAGCAGCGTGCAGTTCTCGCAATACAGCCGCGGCACGTCGTCCGGTAAGAGCCCCTGGCGCCAGACGCGGGCTGAACTTCCGGAGCAGGTTCATCGCCGCGAACTCGTTGCCGGCCTTCACGGCGGCAACGATCGGTAGCGCAAAACTTAGGAAGGGTCGAACAGGCCAGCCGGTGCCATCCTGCATCCCCTGCTTCATACCCTCCGATGTCTTATCGTTCAGCGCCGAGTAGATGCCACCGAAGCCGAGCCGGTTTGCGGCCATGCGGTGCACGATGACAAGAATCTTGAGCGCGATGTCTGGGGTCGTCCAACCCTCGTCGTTGTTCGTCGCCGCACTCCACGCCTGGACTCTTGCCAGGGCCTCAATTCGGTTCAGCGTGTTCGGCAGGACGAACATCCGGGCCGAGCCCTCCACCGGCTTGAGATCTCCATCAACCCTTTCGTGCAGCCCGCGGACTTGCTCCATGCCGTCGCCCTGCGCGCGCACGGCGTTGGCGACGTCAAGGATTTGCTTGGCACAGCGAAAATTCTCTGGTTTCGTGATGGCCCGCCAATGGTCCTCAAGCGGGATGTCTCCCGCCCCTCTCATGAAGATCGCCTGCATCGGGTCGCCAAAAAAACCGAGACAGAACTTGCGCCGCATCTGGGCTTCCACTTCCTTGAAGGACTTCACCACGCTCGGGAACGTGTCCTGACTCTCGTCGATGAACACAAACGGGAAGTTCAGCGCTACGACCCGTCGGAACAGCGGGCGATTTTGCAGCAGGAAGTCGGCGATCTGAAGGATGTCCTCGTGGCCGAGGATGCCCTTCGCGTAGTCACTGCCCACGCCGTAGTTGAAAGTCTTGACCCCATCAATAGCCTCCAGGTTACGGACATAACGCTCCTGGTCAGACTTGTTCCTGTCGCGTGTGGTCTGCCGAACACGCGAGCTGTAGTTCTTGAACTCTTCTTCCAGCTCGGAGATCCGCCTGCGGATGTCGTTCTCTAGCCAAACCTTAATGTCCGCCTGAAACGTCTTGGTAATAGACCAGTAGAAGCTGTGGATGGTCGAGACATGAACCAGCGGGTCGTCGTTAACATCCGCCAAGATTTCTTTGGCGGCGAGGTCGGTATATGTGATGCAGGCGACCTTCTGCTTTTTCGCCCGCATGCTGGCACCGTGCTCTGAGATCACCCAGTCCAGCGCCTTGATAAGGGAGGTGGTCTTGCCGGAGCCTGCGCCGGCGCGGACCACGAACGGCTGCGGAGGGGTCGCGGCAATACAAGCTTGGATCTCGCGGTCAGCGTCGGTGTCTGGACTATCAATTCGCCTGCTCATGTCGTCTGCCCCGCGTCTGCAATCACGGCGACAACACCGGCTGCAGTCGGCTCAATTGTCGCGACCTCGGTGGCAATAGCCGCGTCCGCCTCAATCTCGTGGGCCACTTTGGCTTCGAGCCAGGCTAAGCCCTCGGCGATGTACGTGGGGACCTTCCAGCAGTTGAGCGGCCCGCTTGCGAGGACCTCCAGCGCAAAGCGAGTCTTGTCGAAGTTCTTGCCGATCACCCTGGCGTGCAACTTCTCAGCCAGTTCCTCAGGGCTGTTTGGTGCGCGCTTCAACTTGAGTCCGACCGCTCGGTTAGCCTCAGCCTGACACCAGTCGGAGTTTTCAAGACCGAAGGCCTCCTCAAGCGTACGGCCACAGAGCTGCGAGGTCGTGGCACCCACCGTCACCAAAACCTTGGTTTGATAGGCCACCCGAACCTCAGCGCTGGCCCCCTCGGCAAGCGCCAGCGTCTTTTGCTCCGCCGTGACTTCCCAGAGTTCGGCTACCGACCGCTTCTTAGGGATCCAGCTGATAAGGGTTTGGTTAGACGTGACGGCCCCCTCCACGTGAGCATGGCAGGTGCTGCCACGCTTTTTGGACTTTTTTTTGCCGCCCGGTGCTGCTTCGTCGTCGTCTTCGAGCTCGAAAGGCTTCAGGTCGTCGTCCTCGTTATCTCCGTCGACGGTGCCGCCAGATCCTGCATCTTGCTCGGCGGCATCCTCGGCATCCGTCTTGACTGTTACGCTGTCCAGATCCGTGATAACCAGCGTAGTGAGTCCAAGGAAGGCGATCAATTCCTGGAACCGATGCGCGAACGCGCCACCGACTTCAAGGATGGTCAGGGCGGAGGAACGCAGGCGCTTGGCCGCCGACTCGATCATGGCTGGTAAGAGCAGGCGCTCGACATTGCCCTCCACCAAGATGATCGCATCGGAAAAGAAGAGATCGCAGTGTGTCAGTTTCAGATACCGCTGCAAGAATTCGCGCGCTGGAGCGTCGGCCGCGCCCGTCTTGAAGAGCGAAAGATTCCTTACCTCGGTATTATGGTCCAGCCTGTCGCTGACACGGCGGAAGTACCTGATGGGAGAGAACCCGCGTTCATAGAGGATGTGTGGGGAGTGCGTGGTTACAACGAGCTGCGTGTGGAAAAACGTCGCGTGATCGTTGGCATCCTCAAGGAGGCGCAAAACGTTTCTGATGAAGACCTGCTGGATCTGCGCGTGCAGATGCGCCTCAGGCTCTTCAATGAATACCAGATGCAGTGGCGCCCGTTTTTCTTCCTCGGCTTTCCACTGCTCGTGCAGGTCGAGGAGTTCAACCACCATATAGACTAAGTTCTTGAACCCCAGACCGTTATAGCTGTCGGGCAGTTGCGCGGTGACCGCACCAGGAACCACGTAGTGAACCTTGGCATCCTGCGCCAGGACGGTGGTCGGATCCAAGGCTGCCCGAATCACGATCTCGGGGTTGTTGACGCCTGGATAGCCGAGTTTGGCGAGGCGCTTGAGGGTGTCTCTGAAGACTTCCTCCAGGTGGAAGTTCAGTTCTTTCTCCGATGTATCGAGCGCTTTAAGCGCTGCATGGTCGTCGCCACGCTTCTCCAGATTGCGGTGATAGAAACGGCTCAGACGCCGTGACAAGCTCTCGGCGCGGTCGGAGCTGCCAGCATCCGGGTCATCGAGGTGCCGCTGCGCGCGCAGGAAGTCCACCCTCACCAGAGACTTGAGAATGGCCGCGCCACCCGGCTCCTTGCCTAGGGGCAGCGGCTCATAATCGGCCTCCTTTGCCTGATAGCCGACAAATGCGCGCTCATCGAGCACGTAGTAGCGGAACATATATTCCTTGTTCAGCTCCTTGGTGAGGTACTTCGTCAGACTTTCCGGCCAGGGCTTGTACTCGCCGGGATCCGCTACCACCGCAGCCGCATTTTCCGCGCCTGCCTCCGCGGCTGCACTGCGCCTAGCCACCAGTGCGGTCGCAGCGTTGTTGGCCTTTTCATGCAGTTCATGGAACTTCCGGACGAGCGCATGGGCGTCCCGAGGCTCGAATGCCACCCGGATCCCGACGCACTTGCCGTCCCACTCCGTGCTCGGAAGAAGCGACATTGCAGTGGCGAGGTCGTCTTCACCGACGCGGAACCAGAGATCCAAAAGAATGGACGGCAACTGCTTGGGCGCGTCCTCATCGCCTGGAGGCGTCCTGCCGATGGCGTCGATCTCGGCCCACAGCGCCGCGCTGAAGTCGAAGAGTTCGAACTTCTTCGCTTCGCCACGGAGCATCGAGAACAGGCCTTGTACGGCAGACGTCTTGCCGCTGTTGTTGGCGCCAACGAAGATGGAAATCTCGTCGTCAAGCTCGATGACGACGTCGCGCAGTCGGCGATAGTTCTGCAGCCGATATGCCTGTAGCTTCATGATCACCTCTTCCTAAGTGTTGCCGGGACTGCTAGGTGCTGAGCACGCAGGCCGGCTGCTTTCCTTTGAGCGCTCGCGCTTTTTCCCACTTGCTGAATCTAGCAGCATCTATGTGCGGATGCCGAGATGAGATTTATGTAGCGCACGCCATGCTGACTCGCCACGCCAAACTTCCAATCAGCACATCCACGCCGAAATAACGACGACCTTACCTATACATACATGCACCAGAGAGCTGGCTGCACGGATCGCAGTCCTTGGAATAACTGTGTCGAATGCAAGTGACTGATCCGCAGCTATGCAAGCGGGTGGTTAGTTCGAGTGCAATTTCGCACATGCACTCAACCGGTTCCCTTGAAACAAGTAAAAGTACCATCGCTTCGCATTCCCGAGGCGGCCTGGGATCATGTGGTCAACGGCAAGGCCGCATTGGACTGGGTGATGGAGGGCCAAACGATGCGTACTGACAAAGCCAGCGGAATCGTTAATGACGCCAACGATTGGGCCATGGAAACCATGGGTAGGTGCCTCCACTATCGGGCCCCCGGCATCTATTGGAGGGTAAGGTAAAGAAATCTTTCCTTTAAGCGCTGAAAATAGCCATAGAGACAACATTTCTTTACTTACGGATAAACAGTGCCTCTTGAAGGGTTGCACGGTACGAGCGCACTCGAAAAATCGAGCGACACCACCAGCTGGTTTTATGAGTCCGGTACAGCAATGACCTTTTTGAATACACATGACGCGTCAACGGAATGTGTAATCGCATTTTTTTCTTTCAGTTTATTCCTTGTTTTCTCATTAATTTATTTTTGTCCCTCTCGTAAACATCAATGCTAAATGCGATGGTCGAAACTTGATCGTCGCTGTCCGGCCTAAAAGAGCCAATCGGATGTGCCTAGGAAATAAGGGGCGTATTACCTTGTATGACCTAGGTGTACAAAAAATTCTCATTGCTCCGACCATCTACACCTCGACCAAGCTGTAGCTTCAGCCATTTCATTTGGCTCGAGCAGCTCCGTGTGGGCCACGACGCACAATCGCCTCTCTCCTCTCAAAAATCACTTTGGTGCCCCGCCTTACATAGAGCACTTTTTCCTAACTATGAATAGGCCCCAGATCAGGGCACACCGGATTCGCGGCATTACAACCCGCTAGGCAGCGTGCATGGCGGCTATGCGGCAACCTTGCTGGACTCGTGCATGGGCTGCGCCATTCACACGCAGCTGAAAAAGGGCCAGGGGTATACGACGCTGGATCTGCGCATCAGCTATGTTCGTGCGTTGACTGGCGCCAGCGGGCCGGTGCGGGCCGAGGGCAAGATCGTCCATCTGGGACGTTCGACGGCGCTGGCCGAGGGGCGGATTTATGATGTGGATGGGCGGTTGTATGCGACGGGTTCGACGACTTGCATGATTCTTGAGGCGCGGGGGTAGCCTTTAAGATCAAAAGATTCATGACTTGCGGTAAACATTGCTTTGCCCCACCAGCGGTTTTTCTCAAGGATACGCACGCGGATACTCGTGCCCATTCCCACTGCAAACCCTGGAGTCATTGATGTCTATTCCCGCATTCGGTCTTGGTACGTTTCGCTTGCAAGGCCAGGTGGTCATTGATTCGGTGAGCACTGGCCTGGAACTGGGCTACCGCGCCATCGATACCGCGCAGATCTACGAGAACGAAGCCGAAGTCGGCGAGGCCATCGCGGCCAGCGGCGTCGCCCGTGAGGCGCTGTTCATCACCAGCAAGATCTGGGTGGCCAACTTCGCCAAGGAGCGCTTGATCGACAGCCTCAAGGAAAGCCTGCAAAAACTGCAAACCGACTACCTGGACCTGACCCTGATTCACTGGCCATCGCCGGAAGACCAGGTGCCGGTCGAAGAATTCATGAGTGCCCTGCTCGAAGCCAAAAAACTCGGCCTGACCCGGCAGATTGGCGTCTCCAACTTCACCGTCGACCTGATGAAACAGGCGATTGCCGCCATCGGTGCCGAGCACATCGCCACCAACCAGATTGAGCTGCACCCGTACCTGCAAAACCGCAAGGTCGTCGAGTTCGCGCAGAGCCAGGGCATCCAGATCACTTCCTACATGACCCTGGCGTACGGCGAAGTGCTGAAAGATCCGGTCATCCGGCAGATTGCCGATAGCTTGCAAGCAACGCCTGCGCAAGTGACGCTGGCCTGGGCGATGCAATCGGGTTACGCGGTAATTCCTTCGTCGACTAAACGCGCCAACCTGCAAAGCAATCTGAAAGCCTGCGACCTGACCCTGAGTGACGCCGACATGGCGCTGATCGCCGGTCTTGAGCGCGGCCACCGCCTGACCAGCCCCAAAGGCATCGCGCCGAACTGGGATTAACCCTCAACCCTGCGCCAGGCGTTGGTCCAGCCGTGTCATGGCCTGCTGCAGCAGATCAACCGCGAGGTCAATCTGCGCAGCATGGCCCTCCCTGCAGGCACGCTCCAGCGTCTCGCAACACTCGATCAGACCGACCGCTCGAATCATCAACGCCCCACCCTTGATACGGTGCGCAAGCGTACGAAGCACTTGCTGCTGGCCGCTCGCATGCGCCTCGAGCAGTTCATCCCGATCAGTGCGATTGGTCATGACCACGTCGTGCAGCAATTGCGTGATCAACTCCTGGTCGCCACCGACGTATTGCAGCAAGCCGCTCAGATCGATCTCGGCGTTTGCAGATGCTTCGGTGGTCGACTCCTGCCCGTCGATAAATTTCGAGGCCAGCCAGGCACTCAGTTCCGGCAGGCCGATCGGTTTGAACAGGCAATCGTCCATGCCCGCCTCCAGGCAACGAGCCTTCTCATCAGGCTGAGCATTGGCGGTCAACCCCAGGATCAGCGTTGGCGGCAATCCCTGTGCACGCTCTTCATCGCGTATCGCCCCCGTCAATTCATAACCGTTGCACACCGGCATGTTGCAATCGGTCACGACCACATCAAACTGAAATTCGCGCCACATCTCGAATCCTTTCCGCCCCTCCTCGGCGACCATCACGCTGTGCCCCAGATAGCCCAACTGCCGGGACATCAACAGACGGTTGGCCGGGTAATCATCAACCACCAGAATCGTCAGCGGACGCGTCTGCTCCAACCCTTCGTCTTCGGGCACAGCGCAGGAGGGCAGCGCAAGCAACGCGGGCAGTTCAAGGCAGACTTCGATCCGCGTACCCCGTCCAAGCGTGCTGTCGAGGAGCAATCGGCCGCCCATCATTTCGCACAACGTCCGGCTGATTACCAACCCCAGCCCGGAACCTTGCCGGCCTGAATGCGGATTGTTGCCGGCCTGCACGAACGAACTGAACAGTCGCTGCTGATCGAGTGCGCTGATGCCGATGCCGGTGTCTGCAATACGCAGGCTCACCGCTCGACGCCCCGCTACGCCAGGTTCGACCTGCAATGTCAGGCTCACTTCGCCTTCGCGGGTAAACTTGATCGCATTGCTCAGCAGATTGGACAGCACCTGCTTGAAACGCGTGGGATCGATCAACACATCGCAATCGCTTTGATCGCCCAGTTCGACGCGCCAATCCAGATTCTTCTGCCGTGCCAGCCCCTCGAAGACCCGGCACACCGACTCGACCAGCGAGCGCAAATTGGCCCGTTCCGGTGCAAGGGACAAATGCCCGGACTCGATACGCGCGATGTCCAGAATGTCGCCAATCAACGCCAGCAATTGTTGGCCGGCACTGGATGCCACTTCGATGGCCGGACGGTCGATAACGCCTTTATCCGCCTGCTTCAGAGCCAGTTCGAGCATGCCAAGCAACGCATTCATCGGCGTGCGGATTTCATGGCTCATGGTGGCCAGAAACGTGGTTTTCGCACGGTTGGCATCGTCCGCGGCGTCCTTGGCGTCCTGCAACTGACTGAGCAATTGCTGACGCAGTCGAATCTGCCGACGCTGCCAGGCGATCCAGACCAGCGCCAGCAACAACAAGGCGCCGGCGGCGGCAAAGGCCTGGAGAATGTCCTGACGGTGACCCAGCCAGAAACTTGGCTCGACCATCAGGTCATTTCTCCAGTTGCTCGTCATTGCATCGATTTCTTCGAGTGGAATGCTGAGCAGCGCCTTGTCCAGAATCGAATGCAGCACCACCGCCTCGCGACCGGTTGCCAGGGTGCTGCGAGCAGGGTCGGTGCCGACGGTGCTGGTCACTTGCAGCCGGTCCCGATACTGCCGTGAAATCATGACCCTGGCACCGATCAGCGAGTTGATGCCGCCATCCGCGCTGCCTTGGGCAACCATTTCCATCGCTTGCGCCGTTAATGGCGCATTGACCAGTTTGATCTGCGGAAAGTGCTGACGAATGAACTCACCGGTGCTGTTGCCCTGGGTCAGGGCCAATGTTTTACCGGCCATTTCATCCAGTGTCCGGGGACTGCCCGGCGCGATACGCGTCACCAGCACATTGGGACTGGTCAAAAACGGTCGGGTGAAACGCAATTCGGTTTCACGTTCGACGCTGGGGCTGATCCCGGCGACCAGATCGACCTTTCCGGTCCTGATCCACTCCAGCATTTGCGCCACTGACCGGGTCGGTTGAATGTCGAACTTCAAACCTGTGCGCAGGCTGATTTTCGCCAGTACATCAATGCTGATGCCCCGATACTTGCCCTCAGGGTCGATGAAGGAAATCGGCATGAGGTTTTCGTTGATCGCTACTCGGACACGCGGGTGGTCGTCGAGCCAGCGTTGTTCGATCACGCTGAAGAGCGGGGCCTGAGTGCCTGCGATGGAGGTCCCGCTGCCGCCCCATCGGCGCAGGATGTTCATCCGTTCATTGGTCGGGATAGCCGCCAGCGCCCGGTTGACGATGCGTTGCAGCTGATGATTGTCGTTGCTCATCGCGAAGGCGAAACGACCGGACTCCAGAAGCGCAAAATCGGCCAGTTGAACATTGTTGAGGTAGTTTTTGCTGATCAGGTAGTTGGCGCTGATGGCATCGCTGAGGACAGCATCCGCCTGACGGAACGCTACGGCCCCCACCGCCTCGAGCGTCGAGGGATACAGTTCGACATTCGCCTTGGGATAAAACGCCCGCACTTGCTGCTCGGGCAAATAGTGGTAGAGCATCGCCAGCCGTTTATTGGCGAGATCGGGGTCAAGCGGCGCCGTCGAATCCGTACGGGTCAGCACGACGGGTTGATCGTCCGCATAGGCAGCGGACATCCGCAACTGTGGGTCCTCGACCTCGTAACGATTGGCTGTTCCCAGCAAATCAGCCTTGCCTTCCTTGATCGCCCGCACCGCCTCGTCTCGCGATGCATAGCGACGAACATCGATTTCCACCTGCAATAACTGCTTGAGCAACCCGGCATAGTCAGCCGTCAATCCTTCGTAATCGGTGCCGGTGGTGGTGATGTCGAAGGGTGGATAATCCGGCGCCGAGATGGCCAGCACCAACCGGCCCTTTTGCCGCAGCAACCGCGAATCGGCATCCGCCAGTTTGACGTCGTAGCCGTCGACAGTGGAGCGTCCCAGCAATTTCAGGGTTTGCGGTTGTGCGTCGACGCGGGATATCCATAGACAGCCCAGCAGCGCGAGGAATAGCAGGCAACGCAAACGCCGGAAAGTCTTCATTCAGATCAATTCATGGCGTCTGGCGAAATGACTCAGGTGTACATTGGATTCAACGTTGAGTTTTTCTTTCAGTCGGGTCTTGTAGGTGCTGGTGGTCTTGGGACTCAGGTTCATGAGTTCAGCGATTTCCTTGTTGCCCAATCCCTTGGCCAGGTACACCAGGATTGTCAGTTCGCGGTCGGAAAGCCTGTGGATCATCTCCTTCTCGTTGCATTGCAGCGTGCTCAGCGCCACCGAACTCGACGGCAGCTTGGCGAAATAGGTGTAACCGGCCATCACTGCATGCACTGCCTCGTGCAGATGCTGCAAATCGTTGGACTTGGAAACGTACGCCACGGCACCGGCACGCATGCAACGGTCCTGATAAAACCGAGGGTCCTGGCCGGTGAAAACCAGTACTCGGCATCGCTCATCACTGGCCTGGATGCGGGCCAGTACTTCCAGCCCGCCGAGACGGGGCATCATCAGATCCAGCACCACCAGATCAGGTTGATGCTCACGAATCGCCGAAAAGACCTCGTTGCCGCTGGATACCTCGTGAATCGGATGAAACCCTTCCTGTTTAAGCAGTATTTTGACGGCTGCGCGAACCACCGGATGGTCGTCCGCAACCACCGCTGATCTCGCTGGCTTCATGGCAACTCCTGTGCAAAGGCACGACAATTGAGCAATCAATACCCATGGGCCAGGCCCGGGCAGTACGTAGGGCTGCGCGAAGACTCTTGCATGGAAATCCGCGCCAGACTACCTGACAGAAATGACAGTGCCGACGAACGGTAATCGTGGATCAACTGTTGCCATCAACCGCTGAATGCATGCCAGATCAGGCAGCGCGGCGAGGCTCACCTGTACCTTCTGCTGCACGCACGCAGGGATCGACGGCAACTTCACCTGCTCGCCGTCATAGATCAATGCGTGGCGAACCTGTGGGTTATCGAGGACAAAACCAGGCAGGTCGAACGCTTCACCCGCCAGCGAGGCATTGATGACCACCAGATCAAAAGGCTCGCTCCCGTATTCGACCAGCGTCAGCAATTCCGCCAGGTCTCGCACCGGCGCCACGCGGTAGTAATCGAGCCGGTTGAACAGGCGCTCGATTCTCATCCGCTGGAAATGCTGCTCGTCGGCAATCAGGATACGTAACGCTTTGTTAGGCAACCGGGGCCCCCAGGAGGGTTTCAGATTCGTGAGGCCGCAAGGCTACGGAAGAGCCAAGGAGTTTTCTGTAGGACTATTCCTAAATAACGGGCGCCACATCCGGTAGTGGGAAATAAAGTCGGGCTTCAGAACGCCTATTGACGATCGGCGGCAGTAAAATGTTGGCCAGGTTGATGTTGTTGAGTGCTTGGATCAGAAAATCCTTGAGTCACATGGCCCCCCCTGTGGCGAGGGAGCTTGCTCCCGCTCGACTGCGCAGCAGTCGTAAAACAGGTTGCTGCGATCTTTCAGCGCTGCCGGTTTTTTTGGGGCCGCTTCGCAGCCCAGCGGGAGCAAGCTCCCTCGCCACAAGGTTTTGTCGTGTTTACTGCCAGCCAAACCGGCGGATATAGAACCCCTTCACCGCCTGGGTCAGCGCCATGTATGCCAGCAGGATCACCGGCAGGAACACAAAGTACAGCGACGGCAGCGCCTGCAATTTGAAGTAGTGCGCCAAAGGCCCCATCGGCAGGAAAATCCCCACGGCCATGATGATCCCGGTCATCACCATCAGCGGCATGGCCGCGCGGCTTTGCAGGAACGGGATCTTCGGCGTGCGGATCATGTGCACGATCAGCGTCTGCGTCAGCAACCCGACCACGAACCAGCCGGACTGGAACAGGGTTTGATGGTCCGGGGTATTGGCGTCGAACACGTACCACATCAAGGCAAACGTGGTGATGTCGAAGATCGAACTGATCGGCCCGAAGAACAACATGAAACACCCGACATCCGCCGGTTGCCAGCGCTGGGGTTGCTTGAGCATTTCTTCATCGACGTTATCGAACGGGATGGCGATCTGCGAAATGTCGTAGAGCAGGTTTTGCACCAGCAGGTGCATCGGCAGCATCGGCAGGAACGGGATGAACGCGCTGGCCACCAGCACCGAGAACACGTTGCCGAAATTCGAGCTCGCCGTCATTTTGATGTACTTGAGCATGTTGGCGAAGGTACGGCGCCCTTCCAGCACGCCCTCCTCCAGCACCATCAGGCTTTTCTCCAGCAGGATGATGTCGGCCGCTTCCTTGGCGATGTCCACGGCGCTGTCCACCGATATACCGATGTCGGCGGTGCGCAAGGCCGGCGCATCATTGATGCCGTCGCCCATGAACCCGACCACATGGCCGTTGCCTTTGAGCAGACGGA
Organism: Pseudomonas sp. IT-P100; assembly: GCF_949767185.1. Taxonomy (NCBI): domain Bacteria; kingdom Pseudomonadati; phylum Pseudomonadota; class Gammaproteobacteria; order Pseudomonadales; family Pseudomonadaceae; genus Pseudomonas; species Pseudomonas sp. IT-P100. The sequence continues at coordinate 83,592 of NZ_CATKQK010000015.1, read as the reverse complement.
CGATGCGTTCCTTGTGCGTTGGCGTCAGTTTGGCGAAGACGTTGGTGGTCTCCACCGCCACGGCCAGTTCGGCGTCCGTCATGCGCTCGATGTCGTTGCCCATCAGCAGGCCTTGCTGTTCCAGGCCGACTTCGCGGCAGATCTTCGCGGTGACCAGTTCGTTGTCGCCAGTCAGCACTTTCACCGCCACGCCATGCGCCGCCAATGCTTTCAGGGCCGGCGCGGTGCTTTCCTTCGGTGGGTCGAGAAACGCCACGTAGCCGATCAGCGTCAGGGCCTGCTCATCCGCCAGGCTGTAGGTGTCGCGCCCCTCGATCATTGGCCGCGCGGCGACCGCCACCACCCGCAGTCCTTCGGCGTTGAATGCAGCGGTGACCTGACGAATCCGCGCCAACAGGTCATCGGTCAGCGCTTCATCGACCTCGCCGTGCCGCACTCGGGTGCACACCGCCAGCACCTCTTCCACCGCCCCTTTGCAGATCAGCAGGTGCGAGTGATCGCGCTCGGCGACCACCACCGACATGCGCCGGCGGGTGAAGTCGAACGGGATCTCGTCGACCTTGCGAAACGCCGTCCCGACTTTCAGTTCACGGTGGACCTCGACGTGTTCGAGCACCGCCACGTCCAGCAGGTTTTTCAGGCCGGTCTGGTAGTAGCTGTTGAGGTAGGCCATTTCCAGCACGTCATCGGAATCGTTACCCCAGACATCGACGTTGCGCGCCAGAAAAATTTTGTCCTGGGTCAGGGTGCCGGTTTTGTCAGTGCACAACACATCCATGGCGCCGAAGTTCTGGATCGCGTCGAGGCGTTTGACGATGACTTTTTTGCGCGACAGGAATACCGCGCCTTTGGCCAGGGTCGAGGTGACAATCATCGGCAGCATTTCCGGGGTCAGGCCCACGGCAATCGACAGCGCGAACAGCAGCGCTTCGGTCCAGTCGCCCTTGGTGAAACCGTTGATGAACAACACCAGCGGCGCCATGACGAACATGAAGCGGATCAGCAGCCAGCTGACTTTGTTGACCCCGGTCTGGAACGACGTCGGCACGCGGTTGGTGGCACCGACCCGCTGGGCCAGTGCACCGAAATAGGTGCTGTTGCCGGTGGTCAGAATCACCGCCATCGCGGTGCCGGACACCACGTTAGTGCCCATGAACAGGATGTTGTCGAGGTCCAGCGGATTGCTCGTGTCGCTGTCCTGCTGGCGTGGGAATTTTTCCACCGGCATCGATTCGCCGGTCATGGCCGCCTGGCTGACGAACAGGTCCTTGGCGTTGAGCACGCGGCAATCGGCGGGAATCATGTCGCCGGCCGAGAGTACAACCAGATCCCCCGGCACCAGCAGTTTGATCGGCACTTCGGTGCGCAATGCATCCCGACGCATCACCGTGGCCGTGTTGCTGACCATCGCCTTGAGTGCGTCGGCCGCCTGGTTGGATTTGGTTTCCTGCCAGAAGCGCAGCAAGGTCGAGAGCACCACCATCGAGAAAATCACGACGGCGGCTTTCATGTCCTCGGTCAGCCAGGAGATGACCGCGAGCAATGTCAGCAGCAGGTTGAACGGGTTTTTGTAGCAGTGCCACAGGTGAACCCACCACGGCAGCGGTTGTTCGTGCTCGACTTCGTTGAGGCCGAATTGCACGCGCAGTGCATCGGCCTCGGCTTCGCTCAGGCCGTCGCTGTGGCTGTTGAGGTTGTCCAGCAGTTGCCCGGTGTCGCTGTTGGCGGCGCTCACCAGGGTTTGCGCCAGGGTCGGAGGCATCTCGCGGCTGACCGTGGTGTCGGTGAAGTTTTCCAGCAGCGCCAGGCGACGGAAGTGTCGGGCGATGTGGCGGGTGCGCAGGAATCCGGCGAAGAATTCCTTGAGCAGGGTCAGGTTCATGGCAGTTCCCCCAGGGTCAGCCGGGAAACCTTCCAGCAGGCGTGTCGGTGCGCCGCGATGACGACAACAAGTCGAACATCACGCACGGTTCAGCGTCGATGAGAGGACGTCGGGACACGGACCAGGACTGGCCGCGATCGGGATGCCGCTGCTCGCTTTGTCGGCGAGACAACGGCACAAAAAGTGGCGCGTTATCTTGCCGAGGATCTGCCGGTTATTGGAACCGGCCGACTACTGTCACTCGAACAAGTACCCACTGTGGGTCTCCGTTATTGATGAAAACGCGCGAAGCTTACGCCCCGTTTTTTGGAGAGTAAACGAAGGATTGGCCAGTCGTGGGGGGAATTGCGGGGTTCTTCAGGGAGGGTTCAGGATTCAAGATATGTGATGCCCTTGAGGACGCCATCGCGAGCAGGCTCGCTCCCACAGTGGATCTTCAGTGAACACAAAATTTGTGTAAAACAGAGATCAAATGTGGGAGCGAGCCTGCTCGCGATGGCGTCCTCAAAAGCGCCGAAAATCTTAGCTGGCAGTCGCCAATAACAAATCCATCACCGACCGGCCCTGCCCACGGCTCTTGCCATGTTCATACAACGACCCGGCAATCTCATCCGCCCGGATCGGCAGGATCGACAGCAAGGTGTCGCTCAACCCGTGGCTCGCCTGACAGAAGCCCTGCATGTAGATACCGGCCTTGCAGCGCTCGTCGGTGATCAGTTTGTAGTTGCGATCCACTTCGAAATCCCCCAGGTATTCTTCCAGCGGCGCCAGCAGTTTGCGGTGCATCTGACGCTCATACCCGGTGGCCAGAACCACAGCGTCGTAATGACGGACCGTGACTTCGCCGGTCGCGTTGTTACGCACGGCCAGTTCAATGCCGCGCTCGGTGGCGGTGGCTTTTTCGATAGTGGTCAGGGTGCGGAAGGCATGACGGGCAATGCCCGAGACTTTCTGGCGATAGAAGATGCCGTAGATGCGTTCGATCAGGTCGATGTCCACCACCGAATAGTTGGTGTTGTGGTACTCGTTGACCAGCCGCTCACGCTCGCTGCTCGCCTGCTGGAACACCAGGTCGGTGAACTCCGGCGAGAACACTTCGTTGACGAACGGGCTGTCGTCCGCCGGCTTCAGCGCCGAGCCGCGCAGGATCATGTCCACCTGCACCGACGGGAAGCTGTCGTTCAGATCGATGAAGGCTTCCGCCGCGCTCTGCCCGCCGCCGATGATCGCGATGCTCATCGGCTGATTGTTCACGCACGGTTGCCTGGCCATCTGCGCCAGGTACTGCGAGTGATGGAACACCCGACCGTCATCCTTCAACGCCTTGAACGCTTCGGGAATACGCGGTGTGCCACCGGCGCTCACCACCACCGAACGGGTGGTGCGCACGTGTTGCTGACCCTGGGTATCGCGGGAGATCACCCGCAACGCTTCGACCTGCTGGTTGTGCAACACCGGCTCGATGGTCAGCACTTCTTCGCCGTAGCGGCTCTGTTCGGCAAATTGCCCGGCGACCCAGCACAGGTAGTCGTTGTACTCCATGCGGCACGGATAGAAGGTGCCTAGGTTGATGAAGTCCACCAGACGACCGTGGTGCTTGAGGTAGTTGACGAAGGAATAGGGGCTGGTCGGGTTGCGCAGGGTCACCAGGTCCTTGAGGAAGGAAATCTGCAACTCGCTCTGGGTCACCAGGGTATTGCCGTGCCAGCGATAGTCCGCCTGTTTGTCGAGAAACAGAACATCCAGCTCGCCCTGACTCGGCCCGCGCTCTTGCAGAGCGATGGCCAGCGCCAGGTTCGAAGGGCCGAAACCGACGCCGATCAGGTCGTGAACGATGGGCGATGCAATTGCCTGTGTCATTTCCAGTGTCCTCTGGATGAACCCCTCAACACGGGGAGGAAGCCTAAGTGACCTGGCTATCCTTGGGAGCACAGCAGGTCGTCTGTTGAGTAGGAACGAGGACAATGAAATAAAATTTAACAACAAACGCTCAGTGGGCATCCCATTGCCGCATCCGCACCCGGCAATGCTTCATTGCATTGACGATGTGCTTTTCCACCAACGCGCGGGAAATGCCGAGGTGTTCGGCGATTTCCGGGTGCGACAAGCCATCGATCTTGCGCAGCAGGAAACTCTCGCGGCACAGCCGTGGCAATTCCGCCAACGCACGCTGGAGCATCTCCAGGCGCTGGCCATGATCAAGGCAGTTGTGGGGGGACGGGGTGAAGTAGCGCTCTTCATTGTCGAGCACCTCCAGCGACTCGACCTGACGCAAGGCATTGCGCCGATGGTCGTCGATCACCAGATTGAGCGCGGTGCGATACAGGAATGCCCGGGGCTGCTCGATCGGCGTGTCGCTGGAACGTTCCAGAACCCGCACATAAGCGTCATGCACCACATCTTCGGCCACCTGACGGTTGCCCAGCTTGGCGTTCAGGAAGCACACCAGCTCGCGATAGTAGTTTTCCAACCATGACTCCCGGCCGCATGGGTGCGGTTTCTATCCTTGAGCCACCGCATCGACCGCCGAAAATGGGCAGTGGCACGATAGTGGCAATTCGAGTGTGTAATTTATAGTAATTCTCATATAGATTTAAAGTATTGCTTCAGCTTGCCCGACAAATAGTCTTGGTCTTGTGGGAGAGAGCCTGTGTGGCGAGGGGATTTATCCCCGTTGGGCTGCGGAGCGGCCCCGGCATTTCAAAGTTAAAATGCATTTACGACTGCTTCGTAGCCGAACGGGGATAAATCCCCTCGCCACATGCCCTCAATGTGTTTGTGTCGGCTTGTGTCGAGGCCTAAATTCCCCGCCCCTTTTCTCGTTTAACGGACAGCTCCCCGTCTCTGTCGGCCTCCCGACAGCGTTCACCTGTTGCCACATTTCGTGCGCAGGCTGAGCGAAGGGCCTATTTCCATTGCCGGAACCCTGCATGAAACGTCCCCGACAGACCCGACGCGCCCTGCTTGTAGCACTTTGTCTGATCCCCGTTATCGCCGTGGCTGCCTGGCAGGTCATCCCGCCCGGTCGAGACAAATTCGCCACGGTGCAAGTCAGCCGCGGCGACATCGAAAGCAGTGTCACGGCCCTCGGCACCCTGCAACCTCGACGCTACGTCGACGTCGGTGCACAGGCGTCCGGGCAGATCCAGAAAATCCACGTGGAAGTCGGTGACGTGATCAAGGAAGGCCAGCTGCTGGTGGAAATCGACCCGTCCACGCAGCAGGCCAAACTCGACGCCGGGCGTTTCTCGATTGAAAACCTCAAGGCGCAACTCGAGGAACAACGGGCGCAACACGCACTGGCCCGGCAAAAATTCCAGCGCCAGCAGAACCTCAAGGCCGGCGGTGCCACCCGCGAAGAAGACGTGCAAACCGCCCAGGCTGAACTGCGCGCCACCCAGGCACGCATCGACATGTTCCAGGCGCAGATTCGCCAGGCCCAGGCCAGCTTGCGCAGTGATCAGGCCGAACTCGGCTACACGCGCATTTACGCACCGATGTCCGGCACCGTGGTCGCACTCGATGCCCGGGTCGGCCAGACCCTGAATGCGCAACAGCAAACACCGTTGATTCTGCGCATCGCCAGGTTGTCGCCGATGACGGTCTGGGCTGAGGTCTCGGAAGCCGACATCGGTCACGTCAAACCCGGCATGTCCGCCTGGTTCACCACCCTCAGCGGCGGCAAGCGTCGCTGGAGCAGCACCGTGCGGCAGATTCTGCCGGTGCCGCCCAAGCCTCTGGACCAGACCAGCCAGGGCGGCGGCAGCCCGGCCAGTTCGAGCAAAAGCGGCAGCGCCCGCGTGGTGCTGTACACCGTACTGCTCGATGTCGACAACGCCGATAACGCGCTGATGGCGGAAATGACCACCCAGGTATTCTTCGTTTCCAACCAGGCGAAAGACGTGCTCACCGCCCCCATCGCCGCGCTGCAAGGCGGCACGCAACCGGACCTCCAGACCGCCCGGGTCGTCGCCAAGAACGGCCGCATCGAGCAACGTGACGTGCGCACCGGCATCAGCGATCGCCTGCGGGTGCAGATCCTCGACGGCTTGCAGGAAGGCGATCACCTGTTGATCGGTCCGGCCGACGGGAGTGGCGGCTGAATGCTGACGCCCCTGATCGACCTGCAGGACATCCGCAAATCCTACGGCGGCGGCGATTCACCGCAGGTTCACGTGTTGCGCGGCATCGACCTGTCGATCCATGCCGGTGAATTCGTCGCGATTGTCGGCGCGTCCGGCTCCGGCAAGTCGACGCTGATGAACATCCTCGGCTGCCTCGACCGCCCGACTTCGGGCGAATACCGCTTCGCCGGGGAAAACGTCGCCGCACTCGACAGCGACGAACTGGCCTGGCTGCGTCGCGAAGCCTTTGGCTTTGTGTTCCAGGGCTATCACCTGATCCCGTCCGGCTCGGCCCAGGAAAACGTCGAGATGCCAGCGATCTACGCAGGCACCCCGGCCGCCGAACGCCATGCCCGCGCCGCCGCCCTGCTCGACCGCCTCGGCCTCGCCTCGCGTACCGGCAACCGCCCGCATCAACTCTCCGGCGGCCAACAGCAACGCGTCTCCATCGCCCGCGCCTTGATGAACGGCGGGCACATCATCCTCGCCGACGAACCCACCGGCGCCCTCGACAGCCACAGCGGCGCCGAGGTCATGACGCTGCTTGATGAACTGGCGAGCCAGGGCCACGTGGTCATCCTCATCACCCACGACCGCGAAGTCGCGGCCCGGGCCAAACGCATCATCGAAATCCGCGACGGGCTGATCATCAGCGACAGCGCGCACGACAACCCCGACGTACAAACCTCCGCCAACCCCGGCGCCCTGCAAGCGGTCGATCTGCGCAAGCGCCTGAGCGAAGGCGCTGAAGCCACCGGTGCCTGGAAAGGCGAATTGGTGGACGCGGTGCACGCCGCGTGGCGGGTGATGTGGATCAACAGGTTTCGCACCGCCCTGACGCTGCTCGGGATCATCATCGGCGTCGCGTCGGTGGTGGTGATGCTGGCCGTCGGTGAAGGCAGCAAGCGTCAGGTGATGGCGCAAATGGGCGCGTTCGGCTCGAACATCATTTACCTCAGCGGCTCGGCCCCGAACCCGCGAACGCCGCCGGGCATCATCACCCTCGATGACGTCGCGGCGGTGGGCAGCCTGCCGCAGGTGACGCGCATCATGCCGGTCAACGGCGAGGAAGCCGGGGTGCGTTTCGGCAACCTCGATCACTTGAGCTACGTTGGCGGCAACGACACCCACTTTCCGGCGATCTTCAACTGGCCCGTGGTGGAAGGCAGTTATTTCACCCAGGAAGATGAACGCAACGCAGCGGCTGTCGCGGTGATCGGCCACAAGGTGCGGACCAAATTGCTCAAGGACGTGGCCAACCCGATCGGCCAATACATCCTGATCGAAAACGTGCCGTTCCAGGTGGTCGGCGTGCTTGCGGAAAAAGGCGCCAGCTCCGGCGACACCGACAGCGACGACCGCATCGCCATCCCGTATTCCGCCGCCAGCGTCCGGTTGTTCGGCACTCACAATCCGGAATACGTGGCCATCGCGGCAGCTGATGCACGCAAGGTCAACGAAACAGAAATGGCCATCGAGCAGCTGATGTTGCGTCTGCACGACGGCAAAAAGGATTTCGAGCTGACCAACAACGCGGCGATGATCCAGGCCGAAGCACGTACACAAAATACCCTGTCGCTGATGCTCGGTTCGATCGCCGCGATTTCGCTGTTGGTGGGCGGGATTGGCGTGATGAACATCATGCTCATGACCGTGCGCGAACGTACCCGCGAGATCGGCATCCGCATGGCCACCGGCGCCCGGCAACGCGACATCCTGCGGCAGTTCCTCACCGAAGCGGTGATGCTCTCGGTGGTTGGCGGCCTCGCCGGGATTGCCCTGGCGCTGATCGTCGGCGGTGTGCTGATCCTCAGCGAAGTCGCGGTCGCGTTCTCCTTGATAGCGGTACTCGGTGCCTTCGGCTGCGCCCTGGTCACCGGTGTTGTCTTCGGCTTCATGCCGGCCCGCAAAGCTGCCCGGCTCGACCCGGTCACGGCCCTTACCAGTGAATGATCGATCTATGAAAGCGCCACTCAGCCTGTTGACCCTCTGCGTGTTGCTCAGCGCGTGCGCCAGCCCGGACCCGCGTCAGGACAGTGGCCTGCAGGCGCCGCCCGCCTGGCAGTCGGCGCACCGTGAAAACGCTGTGTTGAGCAACGCCCGGTGGTGGACGTACTTTGGCAGCCCGCAGCTCGATCAACTGATCGAACAGGCCCGCGTCGGCAGCTATGACCTGGCGGCGGCACTGGCGCGGGTTCGTCAGGCCCGGGCGACGACAGTGATTGCGGGCGGCTCGCTGCTGCCGGAAGTGAAGTCAGCGATGAACGCCAATCGCCAGAAGCTGATGCGCGGCAACGGCTATAGCCAACTGGATGCCGACGACAGCAACAAGGCGGTGGATTACTTCGACGCCAGCCTCAGCGCCAGTTATGAAATCGATTTCTGGGGCGGCCAGCGCGCCTCCCGCGACAGTGCGCAATTCGGCCTGCGGGCCAGTGAGTTCGATCGCGACACGGTGGAATTGACGCTGCTCAGCGCGGTCGCCAGCACCTATGCGCAAGCCCTGTCGCTGCAAGAGCAGCACCGTATCGCGCAGCTCAATCTGGCGAATGCGCAAAAGGTGTTGAGCCTGGTACAAACCCGCTTCGACTCAGGCTCGGCCACCGCCCTGGAGCTGGCCCAGCAAAAGAGCCTGGTGGCCGCGCAACAACGGCAGTTGCCGCTGGTGCAGCAACAAGCCGACGAAGCGCGGATCACCCTCGCTGCCCTCCTCGGCCGTCCGGCTCAGGAGTTGAAGCTCGACGATCAGCGCTTCGAACAGCTCAGTTGGCCGGCCATCGGCGCGGGCGTGCCCAGCGACTTGCTCAATCGGCGCCCGGACATTGCCCGTGCCGAGGCGCAGTTGGCGGCGGCCCGGGCCGACGTGACCGTGGCCCGGGCAAAAATGCTGCCCACGGTGACATTGAGCGCCCAGATCGGCTCTGGCGCCGACACCTTCAACGATGTGCTGCGCAGCCCGTTCTACAACCTCACCGCCGGATTGGTCGCGCCGATTTTCAACAATGGCCGCCTCGGCGCCGAACGCGACAAAGCCACGGCGCGCCAGGAAGAACTGCTGGAAACCTACCGTGGCGCGATCATCAACGGCTTTGCCGACGTGGAAAAAGCCCTGACCGGTATCCGCGGACTGGATGCCCAGCGCCAATGGCAAAGTGAAGAGTTGAGCCAGGCACAAAGGGCGTTCGACATTGCGCAAAGCCGCTATCAGGCCGGGGCCGAGGATTTGCTGACGGTGCTGGAGACGCAGCGCACGTTGTATGCGGCGCAGGATTTGAATGTGCAACTGCGGTTGTCGAGGTTGCAGGCGAGTATTGCGTTGTACAAGGCGCTTGGGGGTGGGTGGCAGGTTTTGTGAATTGCAGCGCCTGCTCGCGATTGAACGATAACGCGGTATCTCTGGCTTAACTGGTCATCGGCTTGGCCTTCAGGTTTCGCGCATACCACGGCCGTTGCGGCACCTTTCTAAACAGATCCTCCAGCTTCTTCTCGTCTTCGCCAAAGGTAATCCGCAGCGCCAGCTTCATGGTTTCCGGGTCCATTTCCACCGACTTGCCCACCTTCAACCCCGGCGTGGTGTTGCAACCGTGGGTGCTCGGGCCAAGCCACGGATCGTCGATTTCGACCCAGCGACCGGGGGCGAACCACGCCACGCCATTGACCTCCAGCCGACTGACCTCCCCCGGATGAAAGCGCTCATGCGCCCGGAACCAGTCCTCGAGACGGTCGTCGATCCAGCCGTGGAAATGCCAGAACACCGGGTTCACATGGGATGAAAACGGGTCGCCAAGAAAATCGTTTTCCGCCGCGAACCAGCGGGCGGAAAAGTCTGCGGTGTCCCGCGCGAACGGCACAGGTTGGCCGTTGGACGGGTCGCGAGGCACCGATGCCCAGCGCATGTGCAACCAGTCATGCAGGCCCAGTTCGACCTCGGAACCGAACTGCCCCAAGGTCAGTTTCGACAAGTAACGCGGGTCACGGTAGCGCGATTCCCAGACCTGAAAATTGCTGTGATAGGTCTCGGCCGTCTTGAGATCGGCGACCCACTGCGAGTATTCATCATCGTCGGCGGCGCGCCAGGCCGGTGGCAGCGCGGTGCCGTCGTGGTTGTCGAAGTAACGGGCAAAACCCTGGCGATCACGCACCAACTCCGGTTGCGGCAACGGAAACTGCTGCCAGGATGGCAGGTCCTGCAAGGAGCGCGCGGTGCCGAGCATATGCCGGTGCATGAAGAAAAAGTCGATGCCCGAGCCATTGCGGTCCTTGCGCGGCCCCCGCGCATCGCGCTCCTTGTCCCGCCGCCCCGGCTGCCAGCCGATACCACGCAAGGCGTTGCGTTTGTCCTCGGGCAAGGTGTGCCATTTGTCTCGCGAAGCGTGCCAGAGCTGGTGAAACAAGCGGTGCTCGGGCGAAATCAGCCACGCCAGCAACGCCGGACCCAGGCCTGTGCGTTCGCGCGCCTCAGGGAACACTTGTTTGACCGCGACGAAGCGATTGTCCTGAGCGGTCAAGGCCAGCGGACGATCCAGACGCAGCACACGCCCACTCAATGTGCCGCTGCCGGCATTGCCGAACGCGGCCCAGACTTCGTCCAGCGTGAAGGTGAATTCATAGTCCGGCGTCCCCGTCGGGGATCGGCTATCGATCAGGCGCCAGCTCAACTCGGTGGTGTTCGGGCCGGCCAGATCGCCGAGGACGCGATAGCGCGGTGTCGGTTCGCCGCGCAGCGCATCAAAGGTATCGAGAAAGCCATTGAGCCCACGGCCCTTGTGGCCGATATCGAGCAACACCTGCAGCCCCTCGCGAGGCAACCCATCGAGGCCGGCGTCACGGCCTTCGAAACGAATGTTCCAGACACCCTGCAGCGAGTTGGCCAACCGCTGCCCGGCCACATCCGCGACGTCGAATGACGCTTCGCCGGGGGTAATCGTCGGGTCCGGTTTTGTCAGTTCGCGATGCCCGTAATACGCCGCAGGCATGGCGGCGCCGGTCAGTGCCAGACCCGCCAGGAACCATCGTCGAGAAATCGTCATTGCCCTACCTGTGTCAGCCATGGAGCAGGCTTTATCCAAGCTAGAACGTTTGTTGCCCCGACAAATTTAGAAGCATCGCGAGCTGCCTCGCTCCCACAGGTGATCTTGCGTTCACTCAATCAGTGTGGGAGCGAGCCTGCTCGCGATGACGCTCGCACAAACGACTAAATTCTGGCCTTGGCCACTCGTTCTTCCCAGATAGCAAAGGCTCCGCGCCTGCACCCTCGACGGCGAACCTGACTGAGATGGCAATGACAAAACCTCGTTCGAAAAAGGCTCTTTTCATTGGCCTGCCCCTGGCGCTGGCCATCGCCGGCGCGGCAGGATTTGCGGCCTGGGACTATTGGCTCAACGACAACCCCGGCTACCCGGTCGCGGTAATGAAACAGGCCGATGAACTGCAAGAGCGCATCCTCTCGTTCGACAGCCACATCACCGTCCCGATGGATTTCGGCACCGCCGAAAACGAGGCCGACAAGGACGGCAGCGGCCAGTTCGACCTGGTCAAGGCCGCACGTGGTCGCCTGTCAGGCGCGGCGCTGACCATTTTCGGCTGGCCGGAAATCTGGAACGGCGATAACGCCCCGCATCGTCCAACGGCCGGGTTCATCGACGAAGCCCGTCACGAGCAGGAAACCCGCTACAAAATCATCAACACCCTGGTGCGCGACTTCCCCAATCAGGTCGCCATCGCCTACACCCCGGACGATTTCCGGCGCCTGCACGGCGAGGGCAAGTTCGCCGTGTTCATTAGCATGCTCAACGCCTACCCGCTGGGCAACGACGTCGACGCGCTGGACAAGTGGGCCGCCCGCGGGATGCGCATGTTCGGCTTCAGTTACGTGGGCAATAACGCCTGGGCCGATTCGTCCCGGCCGCTACCGTTTTTCAATGATTCCCGTGACGCCCTGGGCGGTTTGTCGGCGCTGGGCAAGCAAGCGGTGCATCGCCTGAACGACCTCGGCGTGATCATCGACGTGTCGCAAATGTCGACCAAAGCGCTTGAGCAAGTCAGTCAATTGAGCCGCGCGCCGATGGTCGCCTCGCACTCGGCGCCACGGGCGCTGGTGGACATCCCGCGCAACCTCAGCGACCAGGAAATGCAGCTGATCAAGAACAGCGGCGGCGTGGTGCAGATCGTCGGCTTCCCGACCTACATCAAGCCGTTGAGCCAAGACACTCAAGACAAACTCAACGCCCTGCGCGCCCGTTTCGACCTGCAACCGCTGCAAGGCCTGGAGATGGCGCTGATGCCGGGCGACCCGGTGATCACCGTGTGGTCGGAACAGCGTTTCGGCGAATACGCCAGTCAGCTCTACGGCATCATCGATGAAGAACCCAAGGCCATGCTCAAGGATTACGGCGACGCCATCGACTATGCGGTAAAGAAAATCGGCATCGATCACGTCGGCATCAGCTCCGACTTCAACGACGGTGGCGGCCTGAACGGCTGGAAAGACGTGAGCGAGGCACGCAACGTGACCGCCGAGTTGATCAGTCGCGGCTACAGCGAGGCCGACATTGCCAAGCTCTGGGGCGGCAATTTCCTGCGGGTCTGGGACCAGGTGCAGAAGTCTTCCCGGCCTGTCGCCAAACACTGACATTCACCTTTGCCAAGCGAACCGAATTCATGACCAACCGTCGTACCTTCCTCAAGCAGGCTGGCGTTATCGCGGCCGGCATCCCCCTGAGCTCCGCCGTCAGCCTGCCCGCGCTGGCCGCCATGCCGGCGCCGCTGCCCAAAGACAAATGGGCGCAGTTCCGTCAGCTGTTCGACCAGGACCCCGATTACCTGCACTTCGCCAACTTTCTGGTGACCTCACACCCCCGGCCGGTGCGCGAGGCGATCGAGATGCACCGCGCCAACCTCGACCGTAACCCGGGCCTGGCGATGGACTGGCATCGCGGTGAGACCGAACGCCGCGAAGAAGAAGTCCGCGTGTGGGCCGGCCGTTACCTGAAAACCAAGCCGTCGCAGATCGCCCTGACCGGCAGCACCACCGAAGGTCTGGCAATGATTTACGCCGGCATCCATGTGCGCCCGGATCAGGAAATCCTGACCAGCGAACATGAGCACTACGCCGCCAACAGCGTGTTTGAATTCCGCACACAAAAGGACGGCACCCAGGTTCGCAAAATCAAATTGTTCGAAGACCCGTCCAAGGTTTCGACCGACGAAATATTGGCTTCGATTGCCCGCAACATCCGCCCCGAAACCCGCGTGCTCGGCATGACCTGGGTGCACTCCGGCAGCGGTGTGAAGCTGCCCATCGGCGAGATCGGCAAACTGGTCGCCGAGAAAAACCGCGACCGTGAGGAAAAGGATCGCATCCTTTATGTGGTCGATGGCGTCCACGGTTTCGGCGTGGAAAACCTCGATTTCCCGGACATGCATTGCGACTACTTCATCGCCGGCACCCACAAATGGATGTTCGGCCCACGGGGCACCGGGATCATTTGCGCGCGCTCGGACGAGATGAAGGACATCACGCCGACCATCCCGACGTTCTCGGAAGCCACCACGTTTTCGACCGTGATGACCTACGGCGGCTATCACTCGTTTGAACACCGCTGGGCGCTGACCGAAGCGTTCAAATTGCATCTGGACCTGGGCAAGGCCGAGGTTCAGGCGCGCATTCACGAGATCAACAGCTACCTAAAAAGGCGCTTGCAGGAACATTCGTCGGTGGAGCTCGTCACGCCGCTGTCGCCCGAGTATTCCGCCGGCTTCACGTTCTTCCGGATCAAGAACCGCGACTGCGAGGAAGTCGCCAACTTCCTGATGGACCAGCGCGTGGTCTGCGACGCCGTCGACCGCGATGTCGGCCCGATCATTCGTCTGTCCCCGGGCCTGCTCAACACCGAGGCGCACATCGACCGCGTCATGGCGCTGTTGGCCAGCACACTCTGAAACACCGATTTCCTTTAGCGAGAATGCTTATGAAAAACATCCTGCACAGACTCGGAGCGCCGAGCCCGCAATGGCGGGCGCTGACCCTGCTGGCATTGCTCGGCACCGCGTTGCCCGGCGCAGCCCTGGCTTCCACTGCGCCGCTGCCGGGCACAGTGTTCAAGGACTGCCGCAACTGCCCGGAAATGGTGGTGCTGCCTGCCGGCACCTTCACCATGGGCACGCCGGAAGGTGAAGTCGGTCGCGAGCCCGATGAAGGCCCGATGCATGAAGTGACGTTCGCCAAGCCGTTCGCCATGAGCCGTTACCAGATCACCGCCGGTGAATGGGACCAATACATGAAGGAAACCGGGATCACCCTTCCCGATGGCGACACCCGCCCCGGCCGCGAGTGCATCAACAGCAAGCCACGTTATCCACAGGGCCCGCGTCAGCCGGCGGTGTGCATGAACTTCGCCGAGGTCAGCGCGTATGTCGCGTGGCTGTCGCTCAAGACCGGCCAGCATTACCACATCGTCAGCGAGGCCCAGCGCGAGTACGCCGCCCGAGCCGGTTCAACGGGGCCGTTCCCGTTCCCGTTCGACGAAGGCACCGAGTACAGCATCGCCACCCATGCCAATACTTACGGGCCAACCGACGGCTACAGCTACACCTCCCCGGCCGGCAGCTTCCCACCCAACGCCTTCGGCCTGTACGACATGCACGGCAACGTCTACGAGTGGATCGCCGACTGCGAACACAGCGATTACGTCGGCGCCCCCACCGATGGCAGCGCGTGGGTCGAACCCAACTGCGAAGCCCTGCAGATTCGCGGCAACGACTGGGGCGAAGCGCCGGTGTTCTCGCGTTCCGGCAACCGCAACAACATCTACCCGCAAACCCGTGGCGACTGGATCGGTTTCCGTGTGGTGCGCGAGCTGCCGTCCAAAGGCTGAGCCCCTCCCCCTACGGCCGCCGCCAGTCGGCGGCCGTCTAAATTAAACGCCTGACCACACGTTCTACTGGGTATGCCTCACGACCCAAGGGACCGTCCTCAAATGCATTTCCTCAAGACCCAGCCTGCGCGCGGTGCAATTCATGAATTGTTCACCCTCCTGAAACCGTTCCGGCTGGTGGTCAGCCTGTCGATCATTCTGGGCATGGTGGGCGGTCTGAGCGTGACGGTGCTGCTGGCCACGATCAACAACGCGCTGCATTCGCAAAGCGGCCTGACCCAAAGCGTGGTTGCGCTGTTCGGCGGCCTTTGCCTGCTGGCCCTGGCGAGTTCGATCTGCTCGGACATCGGCACCAACTATGTCGGCCAGCACATCATTGCCAAGCTGCGCAAAGAGCTGGGGGAAAAGGTTCTATCGGCCCCCATCGAACAGATCGAACGCTATCGCAGCCACCGCTTGATCCCGGTGCTGACCCATGACGTCGACACCATCAGCGACTTCGCCTTCGCCTTCGCGCCGCTGGCCATTTCCCTGACCGTAACCCTCGGTTGCATGGGCTACCTGGCGCTGCTGTCGTGGCCGATGTTCCTGATGATGGTGCTGGCGATTGCCATCGGCACCGGCATCCAGTTCTACGCACAGGGCAAGGGCATCAAAGGCTTCATGGCCGCCCGCGACGCCGAAGACGAATTGCAAAAGCACTACAACGCCATCGCCGGCGGCGCCAAGGAACTGCGCATTCACCGTCCGCGCCGCCAGCGCATGTTCACCTCGGGTATCCAGGGCACGGCCGACTTCATCTGCAACACCCAAGTGCGCTCGATCAATACCTTCGTGATCGCCAAGACGCTGGGGTCGATGCTGTTCTTCGTGGTCATCGGCCTGGCGCTGGCCCTGCAATCGTTCTGGCCGAGCGCCGACAAGTCGGTGATGAGCGGCTTCGTCCTGGTGCTGCTGTACATGAAAGGCCCGATCGAGCATCTGGTGGGCACCTTGCCGGTGGTCAGCCGGGCGCGGATTGCCTTCCGCCGCATCGCCGAACTGTCGAACCAGTTCTCTTCGCCCGAACCGCACCTGCTGCTCAACGATACCGGCAAGAAACCTGCCGTGGTCAACAGCCTGCAACTGGACAACGTCAGCTATGCCTTCCCCGCCGCACCAGGCAGCGAAGCGTTCCGCCTCGGGCCGGTGAACCTGACCATCGAACAGGGCGACATCATTTTCATCGTCGGCGAAAACGGCTGCGGCAAGACCACGCTGATCAAATTGCTGCTCGGCCTGTATGCGCCGCAACAGGGCGCCATCCTGCTCAACGGCGACAGCATCGACGCGCAGAACCGTGACGACTACCGCCAATTGTTCACCACGATTTTTGCCGACTACTACCTGTTCGATGACGTGGTGCAGGGCGACCAGCACATCCCCGAAGACGCCAACACCTACCTGCAACGTCTGGAAATCGCGCACAAGGTCAGCGTCAAGGACGGCAGTTTCACCACCACCGACCTGTCCACCGGCCAGCGTAAACGCCTGGCGCTGGTGAATGCCTGGCTGGAGGAACGGCCGGTGCTGGTGTTCGACGAATGGGCGGCCGACCAGGACCCGACCTTCCGCCGGATCTTCTACACAGAGCTGCTTCCGGACCTCAAGCGCCTGGGCAAAACCATCATCGTCATCTCCCACGACGATCGCTATTTCGACATGGCCGATCAGCTGGTGCGCATGGAGTCGGGCCGCGTGGTGACGGAGCGGGCAACCGCCTGAGTTCGGCTGAAATCGCATCGCCCGACGATTTTTCGGAGTTTGTTTTCCGGTTTCACCGCGGCGACGCGTCTAATAATAATTATCATTAACTAAAAAACTGCACACCTCAGGAGCGATTTGAGCAATGCAAAGCCCTACCCTGTCCCGCGCGCCATTGGCAATGGCCATCGCGTCGCAAAAGAAATTCCGAACAGTCGTACCGGGTGCGTTGCTGACCCTGTTGCTGCTGGGCACGTCTGAAGTCCAGGCAGCGCCGGTGAACGTCAACGTTCCTTCGCAGTCGCTGGCCAGCGCCCTGCAGCAACTGGGTCAACAGACCGACCTGCAAATCCTGTACAGCCAGGACATGGTCAACGGCCTCAAATCGACGGCGGTCTCCGGCAATCTGGAGCCGGAACAGGCATTGAACACATTGCTGCTGGGGAGCGGCATTACGTTTCAACTGACTGGCAACACTGTCTCGCTGGTTCCAATTGCGGGAAACTCCAGCGCGCTGCAACTGGGCGCGACCGCGATTTCCGGCGTGGCACCGGGGCCGACGACTGAAGGCACGCATTCCTACACGTCCGATGAAGTCAGCATCGGCAAGGGCAATATCAAGCTCAAGGACATCCCCCAGTCGGTGTCCGTCGTCACGCGCCAGCGCATGGACGACCAGAACATGAACAGCCTGCAAGACGCGATGCGCCAGGTCACCGGTGTCACCATCAAGACGTACAACTCCGGTTCCAGCCTGAACGACGTCTACATGCGCGGCTTCCTCGTCGACCAGGTGCAGGTTGACGGCGTGTCGCAACCGACCGGCCAGGGCGACATGGGCACCAGCTTCGACCTCGCCATGTACGACCGCGTCGAAGTGCTGCGTGGCCCGTCGGGCCTGTATCAAGGCGCTGGCGAACCCGGCGGCACCATCAACGTGGTGCGCAAGCGCGCCCTGAACAAATTCGCCCTCGGCGGCGAACTGGGCGCAGGTTCCTATGACCACTACCGCTCCATGGTGGACGTCACCGGCCCGTTGAACGATCAGGGCACCGTGCGCGGTCGCTTCATCACCGCTTACGAGAACAACAAATCCTTCGTCGACTCCGCCCAGAACGAACGCCCGATGGTCTATGGTCGCCTGGAATTCGACCTCGACCCGTCCACTACCCTGTCGGTCGGCGGCGCCTACCAGCAAAACCACTCCACGCCAGCGTTCGGTTTGCCAGCCTTTGCCGACGGCAAGTTGCTGGACGTGTCGCGCTCGACCTTCGTCGATGCCAAGTGGAACACCCTGAACGAGAAAGTCTGGGAATCCTTCGCCGAGGTCGATCATGCGCTGGACAACGGCGGTCAGTTCAAGACCACCGTCACCTACCGCGACGCTGAAACGCCGCAGCGAAACTTCACCTGGGCAGACGGTACGGTCGATCCGGCTACGGGTGATAGCTCGGCCGTGGCGTACGACTACTACACCCACATCAAGACCATCGGCGTCGACAGCTTCGTGACCACGCCATTCGAGTTTGCTGATCGCCAGCACGAGTTCACCGTGGGCGCCGAGTATCAGCACTTGGACAAAGACTTCGAATACGGTGGCGGCGAGTACTTCCCGATCAACGTCTACAACCCGGGCAGTATCGATATTCCCAAGAACGACTATGAGCGGGTCAACGGTAACTGGTCCAAATCCGACCAGTACGGCCTCTACACCCGCGCCAAGTTCAACGTCACCGACTGGCTCGACGTGATCGGTGGCAGCCGCGTGACCTGGTACGAAAGCGACGCCAAGAACGCCAATGCCTTCTTCAACAATTTCGGCGAGGCCCACACCAGCATCAACCGCAAGGTCGTGCCGTACGGCGCCATCATCGCCAAGCTGACCCCGGAACTGTCGGCCTACGCCAGCTACACCGGTGTGTTCAAGCCACAAAGCGAACTCGGCAGCGACAACACGCCCATCGGACCGCGAAAAGGCAAGCAATATGAAATCGGCCTCAAGCGCGAATTCTACGACGGCCGCCTGAACGCCAGCATCGCGATGTTCCGCATCTACGATGAAAACCGCGCCGAGTTCAACGCCGATACAGGTGGAAACGAAGCACAAGGCAAGGCACGCAGCCAGGGCTGGGAAACCGAGTTGAGCGGTAACCTGACCGACAACTGGAGCATCGTCACCGGCTACGCCTTCACCAGCACCAAATTGGTGAAATCTGACGACGCCACCGAAGGCAACACCTTCAGCACCATCACGCCTAAACACAACTTCAACCTGTGGACCAAATACGACTTCACCGATGGCGCGCTCAAAGACTTCAGCGTCGGCGGCGGCGTGCGCGTGGTCAGCAAGACCTGGTACCAGCGTGATGTGCGCTTCGAACAAAGTGGCTACGGCATTGCCACCGCGCAGGTGGGCTACAAGTTCAACGAGAACCTGTCGGCGACACTGACTGGCAACAACCTGTTTGATCGCAAGTACTATGATCGCGTGGATGGGTCGTGGGGGACTAACTTCTATGGGGATCCGCGGAATTTGACCCTGACGTTGCGGGCTCAGTACTGAGTTTCGGGATCGTCAAAAAGCTACATACCACCGGGCCGCTTGCGACCCGGTTTTGTTTTTGGGGTTGGATGTGTTGGAGCGGGATAAATCCTGGTGGAGGGAAGTGTTTTTCTTTCGACGGCAATCAATTTGTTGCTGGAGCGTTTTTATCTATCTTTCCGTAGTAAGCAGCAGTCAGGTCTTCATGCTCGCTGATTAGTTTGAACAATTTCTCTCGAACATCAAAAAGTTTTCCCGCCACGTCTTCGTTCTCCATTTTCAATGACAATTTGAACACTGCCTCACAATAAAGAAGAATCGCGTTTGTAGCCAAATAATAGGCAAACGATGTTTTTTCAGCGTTGTAACTGTTAAACATTTTCTGCCTGAATTGAACTGGCACAAACTCAACGTACGTAAGATTGTAAACATCTTCAGAAAACCCGTGCACGGCATTAGACGAAGGTGCGAATAACACATGATAAAGATTTTCGATTCCGACAGCTCTGAAGCGAGCACGCGCGTCGGGCCACCCTTTCACATTCGGGTCGTTGAAGAACGTCAGAAAGGTTTTGGCTGTCTTTAGCGTTTCGAGAAAAGTGTTTGCCCGGTCTTCGGCAACGCTATCCCTCTCAATAACTGAATACTTAAGCCATTTCTCTCCTCTTTCCCGAGAAGATGTCACATAACTTTTTAGCAGGGATTTGGCTCTGAACGTATCGTCCTCGCCACAGATATACATGACATTTATTGCGTTTTCGATAGCAACCCTGGACAAGGCTTCCACTGAAGAATATAAGCCTTTCGACAACGACGATATTAGGCTGCTATTAAGGTCTTCTAAAATCTCCAGAAGGCTTTGCGCCTGAATTTTAATCAGGAATGGAAGCGGATTATCATGTCCCACATGTAAATCCTCGACACTACCTGTAACTTCATTGAAGTACACTCCCAGGTTTTCAAGGTGCTTTTTATGTTCAAGATGTTCTTCTGAAAATTTTTGCAGGTGCTCGATAAAGGTTTGTTCTTCATTCATCATTAATTCCCCACGCAACGGTTTTCAAACTGATTGTTTGCAGAGCAGAAGCGTGAACTACTGCTCCAACCCCTTTTCCATGATGATCGTGCGCTCGGTGCCGTGAAATTCGTCCCGCACTTTTTTGAAGCCAAGCGATGCGTAAAAGCCTTCTGCGGTGATTGAAGAAGGAACGCGCAGAAATTTGACTTCACCGCTGGCGGCGGTTGACTGAATCATCACCATCAACTGTTTTCCGATACCCTGCCTCTGATAGAGCGGGTCGACGAATACGCTTCGAACAACGTCCTTATTAAGGCTGGCGGTTGCAACAACGTGATGGTCGACTGTTGCCACGTAAACCTGGCGTTGAGTCAGTAAGCGAAGAATGGCCTCCGGGGAGAAGCTTTGTTCCACTTGTTCGATGATTGCTGCCGTGTAGTCCTGGGCGTTGGTTTCGCGTAGCGCGTCAATAATGACTCGGCTTATGGCGGTTGCATCTTCGCTTGTGGCGATTCGAATCAGGCAGTCCATATGAGTGCGTCTTTCCGTGTATTTGCTGATCGTAAAGGGAGGTGGCGAACCGATATTCAACCATCATCACGCTTGTGGCGCTTTGATTCGATCAGCGCTCGCATCTCAGTCATCACCTGTGCGGGGACGTTCAAGCGTGGATCATCGAGCGAAGTTTGCACCCTGGCACGGAACCAACGGTTATAGCTGACGGCTTGCTCTTTGGTTTCGAACGCTGAAACGATAGGGGAAAAGTCGGCGCTAATAGTCACCTCCGGTGAGACGAAGTACACCTCTACCCGCGAATAGGGGAGCCACCACGCTACACGCCGAACTTCCGACCGCCAAGCCTAAAAACATGTCGGAAATTTCCCCGATATTTACGCGATTTACCTCGGGTGTAAGAACCGTGCAGCCGCTTATTAATGCTGTTCGGCATAGTTTGTTTAAGCGGCCTACAGGTTACTTCGTGAAAGCTACATCACCTTGCGTCGTTGCCTACAGGTACGCCAGAATCCGCCGGCTTGTGCGTCATGGGTCCTCTCTATAACTTTATTCCTGTCACTGCCCATCAGTGATCGGGTTTAGTAGCCCGAGGCTTAATCTAAGACGTACAACGCGCTATCAATCAGGTTTACTCCTGCATTTTGATGGTAGCTGTACGCAGGGTGCCCTCGGGCACGCCGGCTTCTTAGATTCCCCGGTCTACTAACCTGCGTACAGCTGCCACCCCTTCTTTTAGTAGAGAAGAGGTTCCGGCCCACAACAGGAATCTAAATATGCCCAAGGTCACACCAAACCCGCCGGAAACCGATCCGGCCTCCCCCAAAGAAAACCTCGACTCACCCACCGCCCCCACTCCTGATTTCCAACCCTCAATCGCCGACATCAAACCCACCCCGCGCACACTCAGCACAATGTTCATCGTCAATCCGGAATTCGATATCGAAACCCTGCTGGGTTATGCGTGTGAATCGCTGGCCTCGGCCGAGGTGATGGCCAATGATCTGGCTGATCATATGACGGGGTCGTCGCGCAATTCACTGCTGGGCATTTCGCAGGTGATCATGCTGGCGGAGTTGACGGTGAATCGGGCATTGGACCATCTGGATCCGATAGAGGACACGCATTAGTCCGGTGACATGATCGTTCCCACAGAGCGTGGGAACGATTCCTGCCCCTCAACCCAGACTTTCAGTAATCTGCCCCGCCAGTTGCTCCAGCATCCCCGGCACTTCCTGAACCATCTCCCCCATCCGCGCGAAGTCGTGGGTCATGCCCGCTTTCACGTCCAGCACCACAGGCTGCCCCGCCGCACGCAATTTTTCGGCCCAGGCCAGGCCTTCGTCGAGCAGCGGGTCGTATTCGGCCAGCCACAACACCGTCGGCGTCAGACCTTGCAAGGTCTCGGCAAACAACGGTGAAAAGCGCCAGTCGCGGCGATCATCGGCGTTGCGTTGATACTGCTGGTAGAACCATTCCAGCGTGGTCGCTTCCAGCAGATAGCCTTCGGCGAAACGTGCGAGGGACGGGCGTTTTTCCACGGCGTCGATCACCGGGTACAACAACGCTTGCAGCCGTGGCGTCAGCGGCCAGGCTTGTGGATTCTGCGCGATGGCGATCGACAACGAGGCCACCAGGCTGCCACCGACGCTGTCCCCCGCCAATGCGATGCGCGTGGCGTCCAGCCCCAAAGCACTGGCGCCGGTAGTCGCAAGCCAGCGTGTCACGTCCTCGGCATCGTGGTAAGCGGTAGGGAAACGGTGTTCCGGGGCCAGTCGATAATCCGCCGACAGCACCGCAAAACCACCCGCCAATGCCAGGCGCCGGCACAGGGTGTCATGGGAATCGAGGCTGCCGACCACGTATCCGCCGCCATGGAAATACAGCAGCACCGGACGCTCCTGCGTGCCCAGCGACGGGCGAGCGTAGAGGCGCGCGTTGAGCAGATGGCCGGCGCGGGCCGGAATGCTCACCGCAGTCACGGTCAGCGCGCCCATCGGTGCAGCATCGAGCAGCTGCGAGGTTTGCTCGAACTGCTGGCGCGCGTCGGTCGGACTCAGCTCGTGCATGGGCAGGCTTTTTCCGGTGAGGCGGCCGAACTCGGCCAGTTCCAGAAAACCTTCGATGTCCGGGTGCAGTGCCATGGGCGGTCGTCTCCAAAAAATAAAAAGCTCGCCCTATAAACGAACGGTGAAGGCCGTTCATTAGGGCACACAAGCGCAATGCTCTTCTGTGGCGAGGGAGCTTGCTCCCGCTGGGCTGCGCAGCAGTCCTTTTTTGGGGCCGCTTCGCGACCCAGCGGGAGCAAGCTCCCTCGCCACATGTTTTTTGCATGCCTCGATATTTTTCTTGAGCGTTACGGCTGTGACACCACCTCCCGATCAAGTACCGCGACCACGGCACTCAGGCATTCCTCCCGTTGCAGGATATCGAAGTGGCTGGCGGTGACGGTTTGCACCTTGCGCAGCCGCGGTTGCTGACGTTCCAGCGTCGCCCGTTCGGCGGTCGGGTTGCCATCGGCCCACCAGCAGCACAGTTCGGCGTGCGGCAGCGGCAAGCTCTCGACCTGCCGTGACAACGCCTTCAAGCGGGTGCTGACCATGAACGTCTGCGCCAGCTCATCGGCACCGAGCAACGCGTAGCCGCTGGCCTGCTCGCCCTCGGTGTCGATCACGGTGCGAATGATCCGCGCAACCGCGTCCTGATCACCCGCAGTTTCGACACTCAATGCCCGGGCTACGACATCACTGTCCATGTTCAAGGTTGCGCCGAGGAACTCGCTCAGGTCCGCGCGCCACTCATCGACACTGGCGACGGCGTTGGCCTGGGTCGGCACAAAACTGTCCACCAGACCGACGAACGCCACCCGCTGGCCCTGCTGCTCAAGCAGGTTGCCGACCAGCAACGCCAGCGCCCCGCCCAACGACCAGCCCAGCAAGTGATACGGGCCTTGTGCCTGTTTGCGGCGGATTGCTCCGACGTAGTCCGCGGCCATCTGATGCAGCGAGGTGTCGTGCCACTGGCGGTCGAGCAGCATGCGGCATTGCACGCCGTACACCGTGCGCTGGCCTTCGAGTCGACGGGCCAAAGGCTCGTAGTCGAACACCGTGCCGAAACCGGCGTGCAGACAGAACAGCGCCGGCAAACCGTCCACGGGCTGGTTCAAGAGCAACAGCGGTTCAGGGCTCTGTTTGACCGGTTGCTCATCGACACCGGACAACCCGGCGATGGTCGGCTTGGCCATCATGTCGCGCAGTTTCAGCTGGAAGTCCGGCTCATTCAGCGCCCGCACCTTCGAGATCACCTTGAGGGTGCGCAGCGAATCACCGCCCAACTCAAAGAAATTGTCAGTGATGCCGACTTTGTCGACGCCGAGCACTTGCTGCCAAATTTCGGCCAGCGCCCATTCCAGCGGCGTGCGCGGGGCCACGTAGTCGCGGCCTTCGAAGGTCGGATCGGGCAATGCCTTGCGATCGAGTTTGCCGTTCGGTGTCAGCGGGAAGCGTGGCAACACCACGATCTGCGTCGGCACCATGTAATCCGGCAGGCTTTCACGCAAGGCTGCCTGGCAACGCAGGCCCAGACCGTCGTCTTCGGCCGCAACCACATAACCCACCAGTTGCGGACCCAGGCCGCTGTCACGGACCACCACCAGCGCGTCATTGACTCCGACTTGCTCACGCAAACGGGCTTCGATTTCACCCAGTTCGATACGGAAGCCGCGCACTTTGACCTGATGGTCGATGCGCCCCACGTAATCGAACACGCCATCCTCGCGGCGGCGCACCAGGTCACCGGTGCGATACAGGCGACCACCGTCGCGACTGAACGGGTCGGCGACGAAACGCTCGGCGGTTTGCCACGGGTGACGGTGGTAGCCACGCGCAACGCCACGACCGCCGATGTACAACTCGCCGACCATGCCCGCCGGCAATGGGTTGAGGTCCATGTCCAGCACATGCAGGCTGCGAGTGCCGACGCGGCGACCGATCGGCGCGTACATCGCCTCGCAGTGGCCGTCGGCAGCGATTTTCCACAGCAACGGCGTGACCACGGTTTCCGTCGGGCCGTAGCCGTTTACCAGGAATTGCGGTTTGAGCCTGTGCTTGACCCGCTCGAACGTGGCGTCCGGCACCGCATCGCCACCGAAGCAGTAGATGCGCACCGGCGGCGGATCACCGCCCTGCAACTCGGCGTGTTCGGCCAGTTGCAACAGGTACGCCGGCGGGAAGCAGGCGACGCTGATGCGTTGACGGTGCAACACCGCCAGGGTCTGCTCGGCGGTCCACAGCGTGTTGTCACGGACCACCAGGGTCGAGCCGCTGATCAGCGCGGTGATCCAGCGTTCATGGGCGCCGTCGAAGGCGAACGACATGAAATGCAGTTCGCGATTGCCCGGGGCCATTTCGTACAGCTCGGCAATCGCCTGCACGTGCATGCTCAACGGCCCGTGGGCCACGGCGACGCTTTTCGGTTTGCCGGTCGAGCCCGAGGTGTAAATCAGGTAGGCCAGTTGCTCGGCGTGGACGTTGCTTTGCGGTGCCGACACTTCGACGTCGAGGTTCAAGCGATCCACGGCGACCATCGGCGTGCCCGGATTGAGTTGCGCGGTGTCACGCAAACGCTCCTGGGTCAGCAGTAAACGCATGTCACTGTCGGCCATCATGTAGCGCAGGCGTTCCTGCGGGTATTGCGGGTCCAGCGGCACGTAAGCGGCGCCGCACTTCATCACCGCCAACAGCGACACCACCAGTTCCAGCGAGCGTTCCATGAACACGCCGATCACGTCTTCGGCCTGCACGCCCTGCTCCAGCAGGTGCACCGCGAGTGCGTCGGAACGACGATCCAGCTCGGCATAACTCAAGCGTTCAGCGTCGTGGTCGGCGTAGCTGAGCACCAATGCGGTGTGCTCCAGTTGCAGGCGCGCCCGCTCGCGGATCAGTTCGTGCACCGGCCGTTCGTGGTCGTCGGCCAGCGTCGGCAGTTCGCCGTCCAGTTGCCGGCCTTCGTCCAGCGTCAGCAAGCCCAACTCGCCCACTGCGCGCTCGGCGTTGTCGCACAGACGCTGCATCAGGCTTTCCATGTGACTGCGCAAAACCTCCACGGTGGCCAGGTCGAACTGATCGCGCGGGTGCATGTACTCGATGCGCAGCCCTTCATCGAGGCTGACCATCAAGTCCATGGCGAAGCTGGTCAGGCCGAAGTCGGAGACGTCTTCGAAGCGCAGCGAATCGCCGTTCCACTCACGCAACGTGCGGTCCACCGGCTGGTTTTCGAAGACGATGATGCTGTCGAACAGCGACTGCCCGCCCTGCCCGGCCCAGCGTTGAATATCGCTGAGCGGAGTTTGCTGGAAGTCACGGATGTCGAGGTTGTAGGCCTGGATTTCGCGCAGCCAGTCACCGACGCTCGCTTCGGTCGGCACGCTGTTGACCACCGGCAAGGTGTTGATGAACAGCCCCAACATGTTCTCCGAACCGTTGAGGGTTTCCGGGCGGCCCGACACCGTGGCGCCGAACGTCACCGTGCGTTGACCGGTGTAGCGCTGCAACAGCAACAGCCACGCGGCTTGCACCAGGGTGTTGAGCGTCACTTGCTGTTGCTGGGCAAACGCCTGCAAACGCGCGGTTTGCTGCGCATTCAGGTGCGTGTAGATCGCGTGATAACCCGCTTGCGGCGCCTTCACCGGCAATGCGCGGGCCAGGTGCGTGGCGCCTTCGAGGGCGGTGAGTTTGCCTTTCCAGAACGCCTCGCTGGCCTCGGCCACTTGTTGGCCGAGCCAGTCGATGTAGTCGCGATACGCGGCCACCGGTTCCTGCGCGTCGCCGCTGTAATGCCGCAGCACTTCACCGATCAGGCGCGATACGCTCCAGCCATCCATGAGGATGTGATGGTAGGTCCAGATCAGCCGATAGCGGTCGTCTTCCAGGCGTACCAGCAGCAATCGCAACAACGGCGCACGGTTCAGCGAGAAGCCACGTTCACGTTCATCGCTGGCCAATTGGCGTACACGTTCGACCTGGTTATCCACACCGCGCCAGTCCAGCTCGGTCAGCAGCGCCGGCGCCTGGCGCAGCACCACTTGCAGCGGCTCCTTGTCGCCCTCCCAGAGGAACGCGGTACGCAGGATCGCGTGGCGCTGCGCGGCGTCGGCCCAGGCTTCGCGGAAGCGCGGACCGTCAACGCCACGCACGCCCACTTCGATCTGGTTGACGTACAGCCCCGAATCACCGTCCTGCACCGAGTGGAACAGCATGCCCTGCTGCATCGGCGACAGGGGATAAACGTCGTCCACTTCGTCTGCCGTCAATTCCAGCGCCTGATATTGCGCTTCGCTCAGTTCGAGTTTCAGCGCTGGTGCAACCACCACCGGCGCCGATTCAACGGCGTCCACAGTCTGGGCAACCGTCGCCAGTTCAGCGATGGTCGGGTGGCTGAACACGTGTTTCGGCGAAATGCTCAGGCCGGCCTTGCGTGCACGGCTGACCGCCTGGATCGATACGATGGAATCGCCGCCCAGTTCGAAGAAGTTGTCCTCAATACCGACCGGCACTTCGAACAAGGCCTGCCACACGTCCTGCAGCGTCGCCTCCACGGCATTGCGCGGCGCGACGTATTCGCGCACCTGCTGATCGGGTTGCGGCAAGGCGCGGCGATCGAGCTTGCCGTTTGGTGTCACGGGCAGTTGCTCAAGCAACAACACATGGCTCGGTTGCATGTGCTCGGGCAACGCGTTGCGCAGGTGCTGCTTCAACGTATCGAGCACCAACGACTGGCCCACCACGTAAGCCACCAGCTGTTTGGATTTACCCACATCCAGCGCGATCACCACCGCCTCGCGCACCTGTGGATGTTCCAGCAGGCAGGCTTCGATTTCGCCCAGTTCGATGCGCAAGCCGCGGATCTTCACTTGATGGTCGATGCGGCCGACGTACTCGATCACGCCGTCCTCGCGATAACGCGCCAGGTCGCCGGTGCGGTACAGGCGCTCGCCCTTTCCGCCGAACGGGCTGGCGACGAAACGCTCGGCCGTCAAGTCCGGACGACGGTGGTAACCCCGCGCCAGACCGATACCGCCCAAATACAGTTCACCGACACAACCCGGCACTTGCGGTTGCAGGCTGTCGTCGAGGATGTAGGTCACCAGGTTGGCGATCGGGTAACCGATCGGCACGCTGATCGAACCGTCATCGACGCACGTCCAGTGAGTCACGTCGATGGCGGCTTCAGTCGGCCCGTACAGGTTGTACAAACCGACGCCGGGCAGCACGCGGAACAGGCTGTTCTGCAAATCCGCCGACAGCGCTTCACCGCTGCACAGGATCTGCCGCAGGCTGGCGCAACGTTCAAAGCCTTCGCCCTGGACAAACGCCTGCAACATCGACGGCACGAAATGCAGGGTGCTGACCTGATACTGCTCGATCAGACGCACCAGTTGCGCCGGGTCGCGATGGGCGCCGGGCTCGGCGACTGCAAGGCGTGCACCGACCATCAGCGGCCAGAAGAACTCCCACACCGACACGTCAAAACTGAACGGCGTCTTTTGCAGCACCGTGTCGCGTCCGTCCAGCGGATACGCGCCCTGCATCCACTCAATGCGGTTGTACAACGCATCGTGACGGTTGGCCGCGCCCTTGGGTTTGCCGGTGGAGCCGGAGGTGTAAATCATGTACGCCAACGATTGCAACTCGACCACGCACGGCAGGTTTTCGTCGCTCAAGCCTTCGACCAGATGAGCACTGTCGTCCAGGCAGATTGCCGTGGTGCCGGCCGGAATCGGCAATTGCGCCAGCAGATGACGCTGGGTCAACAGCACGCGCACGCCGCTGTCTTCGAACATGTGCTCCAGGCGCTCGCGCGGGTAGTCCGGGTCCAGCGGCACATAGGCACCGCCGGCCTTCATGATCGCCAGCAAACCGATCACCAGTTCCAGCGAACGCTCGGCGGCAATCCCCACCAGCACTTCGGCGCCGACGCCTTGGGCACGCAGGTAGTGCGCGAGGCGGTTGGCCTGTTGGTTGAGTTCGCCATACGTCAGGGTCTGACCGGCGAACACCAACGCCGCAGCGTCCGGAGTTTTCAGCACCTGGGCCTCGAAGCACTGGTTGACCGGACGTACGTCGGGCCAGGTCACGGCGGTGTCGTTGAAGCCTTGCACTTGCTGCTCGGTCTGCGTGGCGTCGAGCAGGCTCAGACGGCCCAGGGCTTGTTGCGGCTCACGAACCATCGCATCGAGCAACGCCACCAGACGAGTGCTCAGGCTGTCGATGGCCTCAGCAGTAAACAGCGCCGTGTCGAAATTGAAGCGCAGGTCCAGGCACTCGCCAAGCTCGGCGGCGATGGCGAGCGGGAAACTGGTCTGATCGTGATGGCTGATACCGGAAAACTTCAGCGTGCTTGGATTTCCGCCCTCCAGCGCCTCGGCGACCGGGTAGTTTTCGAACACCAGCAGCGTGTCGAACAGCGCCTCGCCGGAATGCCCGGCCCAGCGCTGCACATCCGCCAGCGGCGTGTATTCGACATCGCGCAATTTGAGGTTGAGCGCCTGCACCTCGTCCACCCATTGGCTGACCGTGCGCTCGGGGTGCGGCGTGGCGATCACCGGCAAGGTGTTGATGAACAGACCGACTTGCTGCTCGATGCCCTGCAACTCGCTCGGACGCCCCGACACCGTGGCGCCGAACGCCACCGTGCGCTGACCGGTGTAGCGCTGCAACAGCAACAGCCACGCCGCTTGCAGCAAGGTGTTCGGCGTGACGCGGGCCTGCCGGGCAAACCCGCTCAGGCGCTCGGTGGCCGCCCGGTCCAGGCTCAGATGAACGGTGCGATGACCGTCGCCCTGCCCTGCGACCGCTCCCGGCATCGCGCCGGCCAATCGCGTCGGTTCGTTGAACGCTTGCAACTGCTCCAGCCAGAACGCTTCGCACGCGGCGCGATCACGCCCGCCCAGCCACGTCATGTAATCGCGATAACGACCGCCACTCGCCACTGGCATCACACCGGAATAACGCTGCAGCACTTCGCCGAACAACTGCGAGGTGCTCCAGCCATCCAGCAGAATGTGGTGGTTGGTGAAGATCAGGTGATGGGTGTCGTTCGCGGTCTGCACCAGGGTCAGGCGCAGCAACGGCGCCGCCGTCAGGTCGAAACCGCGCAGGCGATCGTCCTCGGCCAGACGTTCCAGGGCCTGCCTCTGATCCGCTTCACTGCGCCAGTCGAGCACGGTCAACGGCAACGTGGCGTGGGCCAGAATCACTTGCAGCGGTCGCGAGCCATTGCTCTCGCTGAAGAACGCGGCGCGCAGCACTTCATGGTTTTCCAGCGTCTGCTGCCAGGCGCTGCGGAACGCCTCGACCTCAATGCCCTGCACATCCACGCGCATTTGCGGAATGTAAGCGCCGGCATCAGGGGCGAACAGACTGTGGAACAGCATGCCTTCCTGCATCGGCGACAGCGGGAAGATGTTTTCGATTTCACGCGCCGCCAGCGGCAGTGCATCGAGCTGTGCCTGATCGACACTGACCAGCGGCACATCACTCGGCGTCAGGCCACCGGCACCGCTGAGGCAGTGTTCGATCAGCTGTTGCAGCTCGGCGGCATAGGCCTCGGCCAGACGCTGCACGGTGTGCTCGGCGAAGACTTCGCGGCTGAAGGTCCAGCTCAGGCGCAGTTGCCCCGCGTAGACCTGACCGTTAATGCTCAGGCCACGGTCCAGCGAGGCGGAAGCACCTTGCTCGGCGCCACCGTGTTCCCGGGCCGGACGCCACGGTGCCTGCTCATCGAAGCTGGCATCGAACTGGCCCATGTAGTTGAAGGTGATTTGCGGCTGCGGCAACGCCTCAAGACCGGCCTGAGCCAGATAGCGCAGGATGCCAAAACCGATGCCTTTGTCCGGCACCGCGCGCAGCTGTTCCTTGACCGCCTTGATGCTCCCGGCCAGATCGCCGGCCGGGGTCAACTTGACCGGGAAGATCGAGGTGAACCAGCCCACGGTGCGGGTCAGGTCGATGTCGTCGAACAGGTCTTCGCGGCCGTGGCCTTCCAGTTTGACCAGGGTTGATGGCTGGCCAGTCCAGGCCCCCAGGACTCGCGACAACGCCGTCAGCAACAGGTCGTTGACCTGCGTGCGATACGCCGCCGGAGCGTCTTGCAGCAGTTGGCGGGTGAAGGTGCTGTCGAGCACGGTTTCCACGCTCACGGCATGTTGGCTGGCCAGGCTGCCCTGTGGATTATCGGCGGGCAGGTCCACCACCACGTCGTGGTATTGGCGCTGCCAGTAATCCGCTTGACGCGCCAGCTCGGGACTTTGCGCATGGGTTTGCAAACGCGCCGCCCAGGCCTGATAGGCGCTGGATTTGGCCGGCAGGCGCAGGGGTTGCGCCTGACGCGCCTGGTCGTAGGCTGTTTGCAAATCTTCGAGTAGCAGACGCCAGGACACGCCGTCCACCGCCAGGTGATGCACCACCAACAGCAAGCGTTGGCCGTCCGCGGCCATGTCCACCAGCAAGGCGCGCAACAGCGGACCATCTTGCAAACTCAGGCTGGCTTGTGCGGCGTTGCAGTGATCAAGCAGCTCATCGGCGTTCGTGGCCTGCCGCTGCCACAACAGTTCGGCGCTGTTCCAGTGCTCGGCCTGGGCCTGCTGCCACACGCCATCCACCTGATGCAAACGCAGGCGCAACGCGTCGTGATGCTCCAGCAGCGCGGTCAATGCCTGTTGCAGGCAGGCGCTGTCCAGAGGCTCGCGAAGCTCCAGCAGCACCGACTGGTTCCAGTGGTCCCGGGTTTCGATGGTCTGCTCGAAAAACCAGTGCTGGATCGGTGTCAGCAGCACATCGCCGCGCACCGGGCCCTGGTCGATGACCAAACCGGCGCTGCGCTGGGCGACCTTCGCCAGACTTTCCACGGTCTGGTGTTGAAACAGATCACGCGGGGTGATGCGGATCCCGGCCTGACGCGCACGACTGACCACCTGAATCGAGATGATCGAGTCGCCACCCAGTTCGAAGAAATTGTCGTCGATGCCCACGCGCTCAAGCTTGAGCACGTCTTGCCAGATCGCCGCCAACGCGGTTTGCATCTCGTCCGCTGGCGCCGTGTAAACCTGCTGCGCCAGCGTGGCGTCAGGCTTGGGCAACGCGTTGCGATCAAGCTTGCCGTTGCTGGTCAGCGGCCAGTGATCGAGCTTGAGCAAATGCGCCGGCACCATGTAATCCGGCAGGCCCGCTTGCAAGTGCTCGCGCAACGCCTGGCGCAAATCGGCGACGTCCTGGGTGACGGTAAACCACGCGACCAATTGCTGGCTGCCATTGATCTCGGGCGCCAGCACCAGCGCTTGCTCGATGGCCGGATGGCTTTGCAGGCGGTCCTGGATTTCTCCCAGTTCGATGCGGAAGCCACGAATCTTCACTTGATGGTCGATGCGTCCGGCGTACTCGATGCTGCCGTCGGTGCAATAGCGCGCCAGATCGCCGGTGCGATACAGGCGCGCCCCCGCCTCGCTGGCAAACAGGTCCGGGACAAACCGCGTGGCGGTCAAATCGGCGCGCTGGTGATAACCCCGCGCCAGGCCGGCACCGCCGACGTAGAGCTCACCGACGCAACCCTTGGCCACCGGGTTCAGGCGCGGATCGAGCACGTACCAGCGCAGGTCGGCAATCGGCTCGCCCAACGGCGAACTGTTGACGCCGTCAAGGTCGGCGCGGGACAACGGCCGGTACGTCACGTGCACGGTGGTTTCGGTGATGCCGTACATGTTGATCAGCAACGTCTTTCGGTCGTCGAACACGTCGTACCACGGACGCAGGCTCGCGACGTCCAGTGCCTCGCCGCCAAACACCACGTAACGCAGGGCCATGCCCTGGGCATTGGCGCAGGCAAATGGCATCAGCTGGCGGAACGCCGACGGTGTCTGGTTGAGCACCGTAACCTGTTCATCGCACAGCAGGCGGGCGAAATCTTCCGGGGATCGGCTGATGGCGTGCGGCACCACCACCAGCTTGCCGCCGTAGAACAGCGCGCCAAAGATTTCCCACACGGAGAAGTCGAAGGCATAGGAATGGAACAGGCTCCAGACATCGTCCGCGTTGAAACCGAACCCGTGTTCGGTGGCGCTGAACAGGCGGGTCAGGTTGCTGTGGGGCAGCAGCGTGCCCTTGGGTTTGCCGGTGGAGCCGGAGGTGTAGATGACGTACGCGAGGTTTTCCGGGCGGGTCAGGTTCGGCAGGTTTTCGGCAGATACTTCGTTGAACCAGTCATTGGCGTGATCCAGGCAAATCACCTCGATGCCTTCGGACAACGGCAGTCGCGGCAACAACGCGGAGTCAGTCAGCAACAGGCGCGTGCCGCTGTCGGCCAACATGTAGGCCAGACGATCCTGCGGGTATTCCGGGTCCAGCGGCACATAAGCGCCACCCGCCTTGAGGATCGCCAGCACGCTGACGATCATCTCCAGCGAGCGCTCCAGCGCGATCCCCACCAACACGTCCGGACCAACACCGCGTTCGCGCAGACGCTGGGCGATGCGGTTGGCCTGTTGGTTCAGTTGCGCGTAGCTGAGGGTCACGCCGTCGCAGGTCACCGCGATGGTGTGCGGGTGCGCGGCGGCCTGGGCTTCGATCAGTTGATGCGCGCACAGCGTGTGCGATTGGCCGGCCACGTTTGCCGGGGCGCTGCGGTTCCAGTCCAGCAAAGTCGCTTGTTGCTCGGTTGGCGCGAGCATGCGCAGGTCGGCCAACGCGACCGAGCCGTCGGCGCAAATCGCCTGCAACAGGTTCAGCCAATGCCGCCCCAGACGCTCGATGGTCGCGGCGTCGAACAATTCGGTGGCATAGACAAACGAGGCGCGGATGCCGTCGTCGCTCTCCACGGTGTCGAGCATCAGGTCGAACTTGGTGGTCTTTTCATCCCAGATCAGCGGTTCGACGCTCAGGCCCGGCAAGTCCCAGCGCTGCTGGCCACCGGCATCGCGCTGGTGGTTGAACATCACCTGGAACAGCGGCGTGTGACTCAGGCTGCGTTCGACATCGAGCCCGTCGACCAGTTGCTCGAAAGGCAGATCCTGATGCGCCTGCGCACCCAGTGCCGCGGTTTTGACCTCGGCCAGCAATTGCAGGAATGGCTGATCGGCATGGGGCTGGGTACGCAGCACTTGGGTGTTGACGAAAAAGCCCAGCAGGTTCTCCACGTCCTGACGGGTACGGTTGGCAATCGGCACGCCGACGCGAATGTCCTGTTCACCGCTGTAGCGATGCAACAGGGTTTGCAACGAAGCCATCAGCACCATGAACAGCGTGCAGCCTTCGCGACGAGCGAGATCCTTCAGGTTGATCGCTAGCTCGGCCGGCACCTTCAGTTCGACGCTCGCGCCCTGCTGGCTCGGGATCGCCGGGCGACGACGGTCCGCCGGCAGGTTCAGCGGCGGATGCTCACGGCCCAGTTGTTCACGCCAGTACGCCAGCTGACGTTCGGCTTCGCCGGCCTCCAGCCACAGGCGCTGCCAGCGGGCGAAATCGGCGTATTGAATCCCCTGCTCCGGCAGTTGCGGCGACTGCCCCGCGCTCAGTTGCGCATAGCGTTGAGTGAATTCCTGCAACAGGATTGGCAGCGAACCGCCGTCAGTGACGATGTGATGGAACGTCAGCACCAGCACATGCTGCTGCGCGTCGAGGCGGATCAACCGGCAGCGCATCAACGGACCGTGCTGCAAGTCGAACGGCTGCTCGGCGTTGAGACCGACCTGACGTTGCAGTTCGGTTTCGTCAGCGGCGTCGGCCTCGATCAGCGGTGCGTCCATCTGCGGATGGATTTTTTGCAGCACCTGCTGCTCGTCGAAGACGAAGGTGGTGCGCAACACTTCGTGGCGCTGCACCAGCGCGGCGAGGGTTTGTGCCAGCGCTGCACGGTTCAGCTCACCGTTCAGGCGAAAGGCACCGGTCAGGTTGTACGCGGTCGCCTGCGGCTGCATCTGCCACAGAAACCACAAGCGCTGCTGCGCGTACGACGCCGGTAACGTGTCCACCGCCGGGTCCCTGGGCGGGATCGGCAGCAGTTCCAGGGTCAGGCCTTGCGCGTGCATCTTTTCTTGCAAGGCACGCCGCGCCTCCAGGCTCAAGCCGCAGAAACGCTGGGCCAGGGTCATCATTCTGTCCGGTGCAGCACTCATCGCGTGTGTTCCTCATCCACTTCGTCGAACAACGCTTCCAGCGCGTCTACATCGTTTTCTTTGTGTTCACTGTGCTGACGGAACCGCTCGATTTCCGCCGCCAGGCGCTCCAGCGTGTCGCCCTCGAAGAACAGCTTCAGCGGGATCGCCAGGTTCAGTTCTTCCTGAATCCGCGCGCGAATCCGCGTGGCCAGCAGCGAGTGGCCGCCCAGCTCGAAGAAGCTGTCGTGCACGCCGACCCGCTCCACGTGCAGCGCTTCGGCCCAGATCGCCGCCAGGACTTTTTCCAGGTCGGTGCGCGGGGCGACGAAGGCACTGCGGCGTACGTCGAGGTCGAGCAAGGCCTGGCGATTGAGTTTGCCGTTGGGCATCAGCGGGAAGCGTTCCAGCACCTGCAAGCGAACGGGCTGCATATGCTCGGGCAGTGCTTCGCCGAGATGGCTACGCAATTCGTTGAGGCGGATGTCGGCGGTGTCGGCCGGGGAAATCACGAAGCCCAGCAGTTGCGGGCCGGTCGGCGTTTCACGGGCGATGACCGCGGCGTCTTCGATGCCGGGGGCGCTGCGCATGGCGGATTCGATCTCGCCCAGCTCGATGCGGAAACCGCGGATTTTCACTTGATGATCGACCCGCCCCAAATACTCCAACACACCATCGGCGCGGTAGCGTGCGAGGTCGCCGGTGCGGTACAGGCGTTGGCCGGCCTGCTTCGCAAACAGGTCGGGGATGAAGCGTTCGGCCGTCAATGTGGCGCGCTTGAGGTAGCCGCGGGCGATGCCGGCGCCGCCGACGTACAGTTCGCCTTCGACGCCCACGGCCACCGGCATCAGGTCCGGGCCGAGCACGTGAATGCGCATGCCCGGAATCGGCGGGCCAATCGGGATGGTGTCGTCATCCTGACCGAGCGGCAGTTCCCACGCCGAACACCAGACCGTGCCTTCCGTCGGGCCGTATTCGTTGACCAGCGCCACCTGCGGCAAAGCCTCGCGATGGCGTGCGACCAAGGCATTGCTGCACGCTTCGCCGGCCACGATCACACAGGCCAGGGCATGGCTGTCGAGGTGCTCCAGAATCTGCGCGTGGTAGGACGGCAAAGTCAGGTAATGGGAAACTTCTTCACGCTGGATCAGCGCCGCCAGCAGCGCCGGATCCTTGTAGCTGTCTTCGTCCGGCAGGCACAGGGTCGCGCCCTGCCCCAACGCCCAGAAAACCCCGGCCACGGAGCTGTCGAACGAGAACGATGAGAGCATCAGGAAGGTGCGCAACGGCTGACGATAGAACGCGCTGCGTGCGAGGGTCGAGGCCACCGCGTTGGCGTGACTGATCATCACGCCCTTGGGTTTGCCGGTGGAACCGGAGGTGTAAATGACGTAGGCCAGATGGGCGCTGTCGCCCAGCGGACATGGCTGCTCTTGTGACGCGGACCAGACCTCGGCATCGACCATCAGCGAAACCATCCGTTCGCTGTGCAACGCTTCCGGCAGCGGCTGGCAGGCCAGCACCTGACGCGCGGCGGCGTCCTGCAACATGAACGTCAGACGCTCGATCGGGTAGTTCGGATCGAGCGGCAGGTAAGCGGCGCCGGCCTTGAGCGTGCCGAGCAAAGCAATGACGATTTCCAGCGAACGCTGACCGTAGACCGCAACGATTTCGTCCGGCGCCACACCTTGGGCGCGCAAGGTATTGGCCACCTGGTTGGAGCGTGCATCCAGCTCGGCATACGTCAGACGCTGGCCATTGACGCTCACAGCGATACGCTGCGGATGCAGGCAAGCCTGTTCGGTGAACAGGTCTTGCAGGTAGCGGCACGGCAATGCCTGCTCGGCGGACAGCGGGTTGAAGTCTTCGATCAAACGGGTCATTTGCACCGCGTTGACCTGAGTGGCCTGGCCCAGCGTCAGCTCCGGCGAAGTCAGCAACTGGCGGCTGAATTCGACAAACTGCTCCAGCCAGGCGGCGAGCATCGACTCAGGCACCGCGCCGGCCAGGCACGACAGCTGCAATTTCTCACCCTGAACCCGCAGGCGCAGGACTTCCGAGTTGGCGTCGTCCACTTCGATGTTCGTGTTCTCATCGGCCTGAAACACCAGGCCATAACGCAGTGGCGCCGTGCCTTCGGCGCTCAGCTCGAACTCGTTGAGGCAATCGAGCCAGGACAGCGATTGCTCGACGCTGGCCGCAAACGAGGCCAGCGCTTGCGCCAGGGTCTCGTCGCGGCGATTGTCGAAGGCCACCGGCAAACGCCGGGCGAAACGCCCCAGGGTCGCGTCGGTCTGCTCGTTGCGCCCTGCCACTTCCCAGCCCATCAGCAACTTTTCCTGGTTGCCGATGCGCGCCACGAATGCACTCCACAGCAACAACGCCACGCGCTGCGCTTCGACACCCTGAGCGGCGGCCACGCGCTGCACATCGGCCAGCCATGCCGCGTCGTCGAGCGTGGCCTGATGGCGAGCCAGCGTCACTTCAACAGTCTTTTCAAACGGCAGATGATGGGCCAGCGCGAACTGCTGTTGCAGGTTGCGCCAGAACACGGCGCCTTGAAGGCCGATGTCTTCTTCGCGCAGTTCTTCCTGCCATGCGGTGTAATCCAGGTACTGCAGATCTTCCTGATTGTCGGCCAGTGTTTCGCCGCGCAACAGGCTCGCCAGCTCCGCCGACAGCACCCGCAGCGATACTTCATCAAGACTGCTGGCCGGCGCCAGCAGTGTGACGAAATGCTGACCTTCTGCGGTTTGTACGGGCGTCACCACCAACACTCGAGCCGGATCGTCAGCCAGGGTTTCACGGCCGCGGCGCAGGGCTTCGGCCACCGAAGACACGCTGCCCGACAACGTCACCGGCAGCTCATCGCACAGGCTTTGCACAGGCCACTTCATGCCCGGCAATCGGCGATAGACCGTGCGCAGGGTTTCATGGCGCTGACCCAGCTCGTCCAGTACAAGGCGCAAGGCCTGCGCGTCCACAGCCTGGGCGACCGGAACGGTCAGGGCGGCGAACAAGCTCTGTCCGCCCAGCTCCTGAGCGCGCAAATAGAAGGCTTGCTGGGCCGAAGTCTGGAAAACGTCTACCGAAGGTTCGAGGGCGGTGGTGTTCATGTCGAGTGTCCTTATTCCTGATCCAGGTCGGCGCTTTTCTGCGCGATGGCCATGGCCGTGAGGATTTTTCTGTAGCCAGTGAATTCGTTGCGCGCATGCACGCTGAGGATGTTGTCCAGCAGGACCACGTCGC
The DNA here is from genome assembly GCF_949767185.1 of Pseudomonas sp. IT-P100. Classification (NCBI taxonomy): domain Bacteria; kingdom Pseudomonadati; phylum Pseudomonadota; class Gammaproteobacteria; order Pseudomonadales; family Pseudomonadaceae; genus Pseudomonas; species Pseudomonas sp. IT-P100. The sequence continues at coordinate 45,502 of NZ_CATKQK010000015.1, read as the reverse complement.
CCTTCTCCCAGGCGAACTCGACCATCACGTCGCGATAGATGCCTTGCAGGTGACGGATGACGTCGTCGGGAATGGCCGTGCCGTCACCGAAGAAGGTGTTTTGCGGCAGGTCCAGCGGGCCGAATTCACGCAGCAGGTTGTCGCGAATGCTGTCCGGCAGGGTCAGCGCGTTGAAGAAGGTGCCGTGGTTGAACCAGATGCGTTCGCCGGTCAGCGGATGGCGCACGATCGCCGGGCCGTTTTGCCGGGTGCGCAGGCGATTGCCCGACTTCCACTCCGCCTGAATGCCGATTCTGGCGCAGTAGGCTTCGACTTCTGCGCGGTCCTCGCTCTGGAACACGGTCTGCCACGGCAGCCCCATGCCGTCGCCGTAGTTGCGCACGTACATGATGCGTTTACGCTGAAACTCCTCACGCACGGCCGGGTCGATTCGCGCGAGGATTTCGCGGGTATCGCCGAACGGGGTTTCGCCGCCGGTGGTCGAGGGCGTGTCACAGTAGAAGTACAGGTGACGCGGGAACACCGGCGAATAGGAATGCTCGTTGTGCGGGAAGATTTTCTCCGCTGCCGGGTAGTCGGTGGAGCTGTAGATCTTGAACTGGCCGGTGATCTGGGTCCGTGGCGAAGCGCGGAACAGGTACTCCAGGGCACCGTCGGAAATCGCCGCCACGCAGCGGTTGAACTCGGCAATGTCGGCCACCTGGAAGCCACGGAACAGGATCACTGCGTGGGCCAGCAGCTTGCTTTCGATCAGTGCGCGATTCTCCGTCGCCCACTCCACCAGGCTGACGCCGGGCACCGCCGGGCGGCACACCAGGGGCATGCTGGCACCGTCGAACATCGGCGCAAAACTCACCAGCCGGGTCGGGTCGGTGGACAGGCTTTTGCGTGCACCGCGACCGATTTTGGGAATGGACTTGGTGGTTGAAACAGTCATAAACCCCTCCAGAAAATGATGACGGCGGCGCCCGATTGGCGCCGCCGCAATGAATCAGTCCGCGGTGCTTTGCGTTGCCGGCGTGCCGCGACGGCGCTTGATCGCCATGCGCCCGCCCAGCAACGCCTTGCGTTGTTCGTTCAGGCGCGCATCGGCGCGGCGCTGCACATCGGTGGCCAGGTCCAGCAATTGGCTGACCGTCAGCTCGTCGGCGCGCAACAACGCTTGCAGTACCGCCTCGATTTGTTCGAACAGGCTTTGCAGCGTGCTCGGCAAGTACTGCCCGGCGGGTGTTTCGAAACTCAGGTGAATGTGTTCAGCCTCGTTGTAGAACGCAGCGACCATGCCGATCTCGGCGGCTTGCCGGCCCGACGGGAAGTCCTCGACCAGCAGGCCGTCCATGGAAGGCAAACGACCGACGCCTTCCTGGTAGATCAACTTGATGTCGAACAACGGCGACCGCCCGGCCCGACGCGGCAGCCGCAACGCTTCCACCAGTCGCTCGAACGGCAGGTCCTGATGGTCCGAAGCCTCCAGAACCGCGCGGCGACAGGCTTGCAGCAGTTGCCCGGCAGCCTCGTCAGCGTTCACCTCCACTTGCAGCACTAATTGGTTAACGAAGAAGCCGACCATTTGTTCAAGCTCAACTTGATTTCGGTTGGCGATATCGGTGCCGATGCGCACACGACTGACCTCGGTGCGCTGACGCAACACCAGGGTGAAGCCGGCCAATAGCACCATGAACAGCGACAATCCACGCTGTTGAGCGAAGTCGCGCAACTGCTGACTCAAGGTCGCGTTCAAGGTGAAATGGTGGCTGGCACCTTCCTGCGCCTGACGCTGATCGCCGTCGCCCGGCAGCTCCAGCACGGCTTGCGGCTGGCCAAGGCGCGCCTGCCAGTAATCGAGCTGACGCTGCAGCTCGCCGCCCTGCTCCAGCCACTGGCGCTGCCATCTGGCGAAGTCGGCGTATTGCACGACCTGTTCCGGCAACGGCGCGACGCCGCCCCGGTTGAGGGTCGGATACAAGGTTACGAACTCATTGATCAGAATCCGGAACGACCAGTCATCTGCCGCGACGTGGTGCACCGTCAGCAACAACACATGCTCCTGATCCGCTACCAGCAACACCCGCACCCGCAGCAACGGGCCATGGCGCAAATCGAACGGCCGGGCGACTTCTTCTCGGGCCAGTTGCGCGGCTTCGGCGTCCGGGTCTGGCAAATGCCGCAGGTCGCTGGCAACGAAACTCAACGGCAGTTCAGTGTGTACCCGCTGCCAGGCGTGACCGTCTTTCTCATGGAACGTGGTGCGTAACACAGCGTGGCGTTGCACCAGGGTTTCAAAGGTTTGCTGCAACGCCGACAGGTTCAACTCGCCGCGCAACCGCAAGGCGCCGGGCATGTTGTACATCGAGCTGTCGGGCTCAAGGTTCCAGAGGAACCACAACCGCTGCTGGGCAAAGGACAACGGCTGGCGTTCGCCGGAAGGCTCCGCCACCAGCGCCGGGCGTTCGCAGACGTGCCGCAGGCCTTGCACCTGAGCGGCGAAATCCTGCAGGCGCGGGTGTTCGAACAGGCTGCGCAAACTCACCGACAGGCCCAGGCGCTGGCGAATCTGCGAGACGATCTGCGTGGCCAGCAACGAATGCCCGCCCAGCTCGAAGAAGCTGTTTTCGCGATCGACACGGGTGACGTGCAACACCTGCTGCCAGATCTGCGCCAGCTCGATTTCCAGCTCGCCTTGCGGTGCGGTGCCGGCCGCCGTTTCCCAGACCTCAGGCGCAGGGAGCGCGGCGCGGTCGAGTTTGCCGTTGCGGTTGAGCGGCAATGCGCTCATCACCACCAGTTGCGCCGGCAGCATGTAGTCCGGCAGACGCTCGCCCAAAGCCTGGCGCACGGTTTCGGTGAGCTGACGCGAGTCGGCGTCCGACAACGTTGGCACGACGTAGCCGATCAACTGCTTGCCACCGATGCCTTCCTGCACCAGCACCACCGCTTCGCTGATCATCGGCAAGCCTTGCAGGTGCGCTTCCAGTTCACCGAGCTCGACGCGGAAACCACGGATTTTCACCTGGTGATCGATGCGTCCCAGGTATTCCAGCGCGCCGTCTTCGCGATACCGCGCCAGGTCGCCGCTGCGGTACAAACGTGCGCCGGGCGTGGTGGAAAACGGATCGGCGATGAAGCGCTCGGCACTCAGTCCCGGACGCTGGTGATAGTGCTGGGCAATGCCGGCGTCACCGCCGATGCACAACTCGCCCACGCAACCGGTGGGCAGTAGATGGCCCTCGGTATCCAGCACGTACAAGGCCCGACCGGGCGACGCGCGGCCAATCGGCACGCCGATCAGGTTTTGCGTGTCAGCCAAGGTGCACAGGTGCGTGCTGGAGACCACGGTGGCCTCGGTCGGCCCGTAGGTGTTGAGCAGGCGCACATCACCAAGACCGGCGGCATGCCAGAGCTTCAGGCCTTCCAGCGACATGGCTTCGCCACCGACGTGGACCTGACGCAGCCGACCTTTGTCGCGCTGAGGCTGCGCCGCCCATTCCTGGGCCAGCAAATACCAGTACGCTGCAGGCAAGTCCGCCAGGGTCACGCCCTGTTCGATGATTTGCCGGTACAAGGTGTCGGTATCCCACAGTTCATCACCGCGCAACACCAGCGCCGCGCCCACGCACAGGGGCGGGTAGCACTGTTCGACAAAGCCGTCGAAGCTGAACGTGGCGAATTGCAGCACGCGGTCATCGGCGCTGAGTTGCGAATAGTCCGCCGCAATCACGCAGAATTCGCGCAACGCGGCGTGGGCCAGGCACACGCCTTTCGGCCGGCCGGTGGAGCCGGAGGTGTAAATCAGGTACGCGAGGTCTTCGGCGCAGGCGAGGTTGACCGGGTTGCTCGTGGAGTAGCCGGCCAGCGACGCCGCCGTCAGTGCCAGACGCGGCAGGCCTTCGGGCAATGCGACATCCGCCAGCAGTTCCGGTTGCGCCAACAGCAGGTCCATCCCGCTGTCTTCGATCATGTAGGCCAGGCGTTCGGCCGGGTAGTCCGGGTCCAGCGGTACATAACCGGCGCCGGACTTGAGGATCGCCATGAGGCTGACGATCATCTGCGCATTACGCCGCACCGACAGGCCGACCCGCTGCCCCGGCGCCACACCGTGCTCGCGCAGGCGATGGGCAAGCTGGTTGGCCTGAGCGTTGAGCTGTGCATAAGTCAGTCGCTCTTCGCCGACGATCACGGCCAATGCGTCGGGGGTGCGTGCGGCTTGTTGCTCGAAGCGTTGATGCGCCAGCAATGGACTGTCCAGCAGCGGCGCGGCGGGACGCGAGCCGAGCAACCCCTGGGCTTTTTGCTTGGCATCCAGAAGGCTCACGGCCCCCAGAACCTGTTGCGGCTGTGCGACGAATTGCTCCAGCACCTGCAGCAGGTTCGCGCCCAGCCGCTCGATCTGCACGGCGCTGAACAAGGCCTGATCGAAACTGAATTCCAGGCGCAGGCTGGCGCCGACTTCGATGCCGAGGGTCAGCGGGTAACTGGTGATTTCGTGATTGCGCAATGCGCTGAAGGTCAGTCCCGCCGGCGCGCCTTGCTTCAGCGCTTCGGCCACCGGGAAGTTTTCAAACACCAGCAGACTGTCGAACAGCGCGCTGCCCTGCTGTCCGGCCCAGCCCTGGATGTCGTAGAGCGGCACATGCTCGAACTCACGCAAGCTCAGGTTCAGCGCTTGCAGCTCGCTGAGCCATTGGCTGACCGGCTGCGTCGAGTACGGCGTAGCAATGATCGGCAAGGTGTTGATGAACAGGCCCAACTGTTGTTCGATGCCCGGCAACGGCGCGGATCGCCCGGCAATCGTCGCGCCGAACGCCACGCACGCTTGACCGGTGTAGCGCTGCAACAGCAGACCCCACGCGCCCTGCAACAAGGTGTTGAGAGTGATCTTCTGATGCCGGGCAAACTCGGTCAGACGCTGCATGGCGGCGCTTTCCAGCGTCAGGTGATGCTCGCCCATGCCGCGCCCCTCGACCGGCGTCGGCAAGGCTTGCGCCAGCAGCGTCGGCGTCTCGAGGGCAGCCAGCGCCTGTTTCCAGAACTGTTCGCCCGCCGCCAGTGGCTGTTGCTGAATCCAGCCCAGGTAGTCGCGGTATTGCCCCAGGGGTTTGGCCAGTGCCTGCCCGGCGTAATGCTGAATCACTTCGCCGAGCAACTGCGCGTTGCTCCAGCCGTCCATGAGGATGTGATGACTGGTGTAGATCAGGTGCCACGCGTCGCTGCCCTGACGCACCAGCATCAGGCGCAGCAGCGGCGCGGCGCTGAGTTCGAAACCACGGCTGCGCTGTTCGGCGGCCAGCGCATCGAGGTCGATATCGGCGGCCTCGATCACCTGCAATTGCAGGTCGATCTGACGATGAATGACCTGATGCGCAGACTCCAGACCCAACCAATGGAAGCTGCTGCGCAAAATGTCGTGGCGGTTGATCGCCGCTTGCCATGCCCGACCGAACGCCGCCAAGTCCAGCCCCTGAATATCGAGGCGCAGTTGATTGATATAGGCCTCAGCCTGTGGCTCATACAAGGTGTGGAACAACATGCCCTGCTGCATCGGTGTTAGCGGATACATGTCCTCGATGGCCGGGGCCGCGACAGGCAACGCGTCCAGCTGCGCCTGGTTGATCCGTGCCAGCGGGAAGTCCGATGGCATGACCTGCCCCGTCGGGGTTGCACAGCAATGTTCGATCAGCGCGGTGAGTTCTTCGGTGTAGGCATCGGCCAGTTGCTGAACGGTGCTGTCGGCAAACATGTCGCGACTGAAGCCCCATTGCAACGAGAGTTGACCGCCATAGACCTGGCTTTCCAGGGTCAGCCAGTTGGCCAGCGGCGCATCGTCACCCTGGGCATGACCGCCGCTTTCCAGCGCCGGTTCAAACAGCGCGCCCTCATCGAACTGACGGTCGAACTGGCCGAGGTAGTTGAAGGTGATCCGTGGTGCCGGCAATCCTTGCAAGGACTGACGCTGAGCCGGCTCGCCGAGGTAGCGCAGCAACCCGTAGCCGAGACCTTTATCGGGGATGGCGCGCAGTTGTTCCTTGATCGTCTTGATCGCGTTCGCCGTTTCCGCGTGAGGTTGCAGGCGTACCGGAAACAAACTGGTGAACCAGCCTACGGTGCGCGTCAGGTCGAGGGCGTCGAACAGGTCTTCACGGCCATGGCCTTCGAGCTGGATCAGCGTCGAGTGATGCCCGGTCCAACGGCAAATCACCCGCGCCAGCGCCGTCAGCAGCAAGTCATTGACCTGGGTGCGATAGGCCGCCGGGGCTGTTTGCAGCAGCTGCCGCGTCAACCCGGCGTCGAGCTTCGATTCGATCTTGTGGCCGTGGCGTTGTTGCACGCTACCCAGCGGGTTTTCACAGGGCAGGTCGCGGGCATCGGCGTATTGCGCCTGCCAGTACGGCAGTTGCTGATCCAGGGTGCGGGCATGCTCTTGCAGGTGTCCGGCCCAGTGTTGATAGGCGCTGGTTTTCTCGGGCAACGTCGCGGCGCTGCCAGCGGCCAATTGGGCGTAGGCCTGCTGGAGGTCTTCGAGCAGAACCCGCCACGACACGCCGTCCACCGCCAAATGGTGGATCGCCAGCAACAGGCGTTGCGTGCCGTCCTCGAGGCTGACCAGCAACGGGCGCAGCAACGGCCCATCGGCCAGATCAAGGCTGCGTTGCGCTTCGTCGCACAGCGCCGACAACGCCTCGCTCGAGGACGCCTGCCGCTGCCACAGTTCCGCCGTTTCGACGGGCGATCCGTGGCACTGCTGCCAGCCATCGACACCCTGGGTGAAACGCAGGCGCAAGGCATCGTGATGGTTGATCACCGCGACCAGCGCGGCTTCAAGGGCTTGAGGGTTCAGCGCTTCGCGCGGCGTCAGCAGCAAGGACTGGTTCCAGTGTTGCGGCTGCGCGATGGCTTGCTCGAAAAAGTAATGTTGCGCCGGGGTCAGCAGCACCTCGCCGCTGACCGGCCCTTGATCGATGGAACTGCGATTGTCGAACGCCGCCACCAGCGCCAGGCTGCGCACCGTCTGGTACTGGAACAGGTCGCGTGGACTGAGGCGGATGCCGGCCTGACGGGCGCGGCTGACCACTTGAATGGAGATAATCGAGTCGCCGCCCAGCTCGAAGAAGTTGTCTTCGAGTCCCACGCGCTCCAGACCCAACACGTCCTGCCAGATCTGCGCCAGCGCCGTCTGCATGGCATCTTGCGGCGCGACGAACGCGTGTTGCGGCGACGCGTCCGGCTGCGGCAAGGCCTTGCGGTCCAGTTTGCCGTTGGCGGTCACTGGCAGGGCATCCAGTGGCATCAGGTAGGTCGGCACCATGTATTCCGGCAAGCTGCTCAGCAGCCAGGCCTTGAGGGTTTCCGGCCACTGCGGCTCGACGTTTTCCAGCACCGCGTACGCCACCAGATGCTTGCCGCCCTGCACCAGGACCACGGCTTCGCGCACCAGCGGATGCTGCATCAGGCGGGTTTCGATTTCCCCCAGCTCGATACGCAGGCCGCGCAACTTCACTTGATGGTCGAGGCGGCCGAGGTATTCGATCACGCCGTCGGCGCGCTGGCGCACCCGGTCGCCGGTGCGGTACAGGCGTGCGCCATCATGGAACGGGCACGGTACAAAACGCTCGGCCGTCAGGCCCGGCCGGCGGTGATAACTGCGCGCAAGACCCGCGCCGCCCAGGTACAACTCCCCCGCTACACCCGCCGGCACCGGCAGCAACTGTGCGTCCAGAACATGGGTGCGCAGGTTGGCAATCGGCCGGCCGATCGGCACGCTGTCGGCGCCTTCATCAACGCAGGTCCAGTGGGTCACGTCGATGGCCGCTTCGGTCGGACCGTACAGGTTGTACAGCCCGGCGCCCGGCAGCTTGGCGAACACCTGAAGTTGAGCGTCCAGTGGCAAGGCTTCACCGCTGCAGGCGATGCGTTTGAGGCTGGCACAGGCTTCAACGCCCGGCTCGTGGATAAACGCCTGAAGCATCGACGGCACAAAGTGCAAGGTGCTGATGCCGAACTCGCCGATGAGGCGGATCAACCGCGCCGGTTCGCGATGCGCCCCCGGCGGCGCCACCACCAGACGGGCGCCAGTCATCAGCGGCCAAAAGAACTCCCAGACCGACACGTCGAAACTGAACGGGGTTTTCTGCAACACCGAGTCGCTGCCGTCCAGCCCGTACGCCTGTTGCATCCAGCACAAACGATTGACCAGCGCCGCATGGCTGTTCCCGGCGCCCTTGGGCTTGCCGGTTGAGCCGGAGGTGTAAATCACGTAGGCCAGGTTCAAAGGATGCACCGACACCGACGGGCAGGTTTCGCGGTAACCGTCCAGCCAAGCCTCGTCCTGATCCAGTGCAATGACCTTGATGCCCTCGGTCGGCAGCGTACCGACCAGAGCGCTTTGGGTCAGCAACACGCCAATCGCACTGTCTTCGATCATGTAGGCCAGGCGCTCCGCCGGATATTCCGGGTCGAGCGGCACGTAGGCGCCGCCGGCCTTGAGAATCGCCAACAGGCCGATGACCATTTCCAGCGAACGCTCGACGGCGATCCCCACCAGCACATCGGGACCGACACCCTGCTCGCGCAGGTAGTGGGCCAATTGATTGGTGCGCGCATTGAGCTGTGCATAAGTCAGCTGGCGATTGCCAAACACCAGCGCGGGCGCCTCGGGCGTGCGCAAGGCCTGGGCGTGGATCAATTCGTGAACGCACTGCTCGACGGGATAAGTTTCGGCGGTGCGGTTCCAGTCATGCACCAGCACCTGCTGTTCCTCCGCCGCCAGCATCGGCAGCTCGCCGACCCGCTGATTCGAATCGACCACCATCGCCTGCAACAGGCGCGTCCAGTGCTGCGCCATGCGCGCGATGGTCGGTGCGTCGAACAAGTCGCTGGCGTAGGTCAGTGCGGCGTGCAGCTTGCCGCTCTTTTCATAGGTGTCGAGGGTCAGGTCGAACTGCGTGGTGCGCCCTTCCCACTCGATTGCGCCCAACACCAGACCGGAGGCGGTGCTGATGCTGGACATGTCCGCGACTTGCGGCTGGTGGTTGTACATCACCTGGAACAGCGGCGTGTGGCTGAGGCTGCGTTCCAGTTTCAGCGCTTCGACCAGACGCTCGAACGGCAGGTCCTGATGGGCCTGGGCGCCGAGGGCGGTCTCCTTGATGGCGCGCAACAAATCGTCGACGCGGGTCTGGCCGTCAAGCTGTGTGCGCAGCACCTGAGTGTTGACGAAGAAGCCGATCAGGCCTTCGATTTCCGCTCGGTTGCGGTTGGCAATCGGCACGCCGACACGGAGGTCGGTTTGCCCGGTGTAGCGATGCAGCAGCACGTTGAACGCACCGAGCAACAGCATGAACAGGGTGATGTTGTGTTTCTGCGCGGTGGCGCGCAGTTGCTCGGCCAGTTGCGGGTCGACAGCGAACTCGTAACGAGTGCCGCGATAGCTCGGCATCGCCGGGCGCGAGTGATCGGTGGGCAGTTCCAGCACCGGGTGTTCGTCGCCGAGTTGCGCCTGCCAGTAATCCAGTTGACGCGCCTGTTCACCCGCCTCCAGCCAGCGGCGTTGCCACAAGGCGTAGTCGCTGTACTGGATCGGCAACGGCGCGAGTTGCGGTTGTGCACCGGCCTCGAAGGCGTCGTAGCAGCGGATGAACTCATCAATCAGCACGTTCATCGACCAACCATCAGAAACGATGTGGTGCAGGGTCAGCAGCAGGACATGTTCCTGTTCGGCGAGTTTGAGCAAGGTCACGCGCAGCAACGGACCGACCGAAAGATCGAAGGGCAACACCGATTGCTGCTCCGCCGCCTGAGCGACGGCACGTTCGCGCTCAGTGGCCGGCAATGCGCTGAAATCCACCTGCTTGATGACCAGCGGCGCGCTGGCCGGCACTTGCAGCAAGGAGTCGTCGGCCTGACGCTGGAACACCGTGCGCAGGGTTTCGTGACGCTCCACAAGACTGGCAAAGGCCTGTTCCAGCGCAGGCAGGTTCAACCGCCCGGTCAGACGCACCGCGCCCGGCAGGTTGTAGGCGCCACTTTGCGCGTCCAGTTGCCAGAGAAACCACATGCGTTGCTGGGCGTACGACAACGCCTGGCGATCCTCGGCCTCGACGCCGGCAGGAATCGGGAACCGGGCGAAATCAATGCCTTCCTTTTGCAAGGCCGCAAGGAACATCTGGCGCTTTTCCAGGGGCAACCCGATAAACCGGCGAGCAAGTTTCAAGGAGTCTTCAGCATTCATTTCTAAGCATCCGGATCAGTGGCGGGAAGCACAAAGGCACGTCGTCCCTATAAAACGAATGCAGACCGGAAAAATTAGCGAATGAGAACAAGTATCAGCGGAGGCGGATCGCGGGATGTCAGGTTGCGGCAAATCAAATGTAGGAGCGGGTTTGCTCGCGAAAGCGTCGGGTCAGCCAACATCAATGTTGAATGATGAACCGCTTTCGCGAGCAAGCCCGCTCCCAAATCTGGCCGTGTCAGGCAGTGGCAGCCATGGCGTGCCGGCGATGGTGAACATCGAGCTGGTCCTTGATCACCCGCAACACCTTGGCTTCGTGCTCATGGATGAAGAAGTGACCACCGGCCAGCATGTCCACGGAGAAGCTGCCGTGGGTTTCCCTGCTCCAGCCGATCAGCTGTTCGGTGGTCGCGCGATCAGCCTTGCCGCCAAGCACGTGCACCGGGCATTTCAGCAACGGACGCTGGATCGGCTCGAAGCGTCCGCACAGCAGGAAGTCTGCACGCAGGATCGGCAGCGTCAGGCTCATCAGCTCTTCATTGGCCAACACTTCTTCACTGGTGCCATTGAGGGTGCGCAGTTGCTCGATCAGCTCGGCATCGGTTTTCGGATCGGCAAAACCCTGGTCGTAGTCGGCCCGCATCGTCGGCGCGGCGGTGCCTGAAGCGAACAGCGCCACCGGCTCAGGGCAACCCAGCGAGCGAAAGGCGTGGGCCATTTCGCAGGCCAGCAAAGCGCCGAGACTGTGGCCGAACAGGGCGTACGGCGCCTTGAGCGTGGCTTTCTGTTCCTGGGCGAGTTGCAGCGCCAGGTGCCGCATGTCGGTGTGCAAGGGCTCGCCGAACCGCGCGCCGCGCCCCGGCAGTTCCACCGGTTGCAGCTTGAGCCACTCCGGCAGTTTGCGCCGCCAGCGGCTGTAGACCATGGCGCTCGCGCCTGAATAGGGCAGGCACAGCAATGTCAGCTGGGTCACCGGGCTTACCTCGAAAAGTTGTCTGTAAAGAGAACGGATGAGCGCCGCGGGGAATTAGGTGGATACTGAATTGTGGCGAGGGAGCTTGCTCCCGCTGGGCTGCGAAGCGGCCCCAGAACCAGCCGCCTCTGTATGTCAGGTAACACTTGGCTGAGGGATTTACGACGGCTTCGCCGCCGAGCGGGAGCAAGCTCCCTCGCCACAGAATGGGTGAATGAATTACTTGAGGTGACGGAAACTTTGGATTGCGGAACCGAGGACGACAGCCCCCGCCACGATTGCCACCCAGAACCCGCTGCGCGCACCGAACGCATCCACCAGCCACCCTGAACTGGCCGCGCCAATCGCCACGCCAATGCTCAACCCGGTGACCAGCCAGGTCAGCCCTTCGGTGAGTTTGGCCGGCGGCACGATGCGCTCCACCAAGGCCATCGCCACAATCAGCGTCGGGGCAAAAAACAGCCCGGAAACGAATACCGCCAGCGACAACCCGAGAATATTGCTCGCCAGCAACAACGGCAACGTAGTCACCGCCGTCGCCACCCCGCCATACAGAAACAATCGCGGCAACGGCACTTTCGAGCGCAACGCCCCGAACGCCAGCCCGGCCAGGCACGAGCCGATGGCATACACCGACAACACAATGCTCGCCGCCGCCGGTTGGCCCTGTTGCTGGGCGAACGCCACGCTGACCACATCGACCACGCCGACAATGGTGCCCATGGCAACCATCAACAGCATCAGCAATTGAATCTCGGCGGAACGAATGATCGAGCCCTGATGGTGTTCTTCATGGGGATGAATCGCCGGCTCCGTGTCCCGTTGCAGGACAAACGCCGTGACGCCAATCGCCAGCATCAGCAACGCCGCCAACGGCCCCGCTTCGGGGAACGCCACCACGCACAGGCCCACTGACAGTGGCGGTCCGACAATGAAGCAGACTTCGTCGAGCACCGATTCCAGGGCGTACGCGGTCTGCAATTGTGGCTGGCCGCGATAGACCTCGGTCCAGCGCGCCCGCACCATCGCCGACATGCTCGGCATGCAACCGGCCAGCGCGGCGAACAAAAACAACGTCCAGTTCGGCGCCTGCAAACGCGTGCACAGCAACACCAGCAGCAATGCCCCGCCACCGATCAGCGCTGACACCGGCAAGATCCGGCGTTGCCCGAAACGGTCCACCAGACGCGAAACCTGTGGCGCGCAAAACGCCGTCGCGAGGGCAAACGTCGCCGCCACCGCACCGGCCAGCCCGTAACCACCTTGCAACTGGGAGAGCATGGTGATCAGGCCGATACCGGTCATGGAAATCGGCATGCGCGCGATCATCCCGGCCAGCACGAAAGCCCGGCTGCCTGGAGCTTTGAACAGTTCGCGGTAGGGGTTGGCCATGGTTCGGCTCTCGATAAGGGCCTGCAAGTTGCCATAAGGCGGGTGAAGGGGAAAGGGTCGAATTGTTGGTTGAATGTGAAGGCTGCGATCTTTTGATCTTGCTGCTGAACTCTCCACCACCCAGACCAGTCTGCTGATTAAGCCCACATCTCAAGGCGCTAACCTTCCGGAGGCATGAGCCTTGATCCGGAGTTTCGCAGCAATGGCTGATCATCATCCCGAACGACAAAGCGCTATCGACGCCCACGGCATCATTGGCGACATGCGCAGCGCGGCATTGGTCAACGAAAAGGGCAGCGTGGATTTTTTCTGCTGGCCGGAATTCGACAGCCCGTCGATCTTCTGCTCGTTGCTGGACACGCCCGAGGCCGGCATTTTCCAACTGGCACCTTACCTGGCCGATGCCCGCCGCGAGCAGATCTACCTGCCCGACACCAACGTGCTGCAAACCCGCTGGCTCAGCGACAGCGCGGTGGTCGAAGTCACTGACCTGCTGCCCATCGGCGATAGCGAAGATGATCTGCCGGTGCTGATGCGCCGGGTTCGGGTGGTCAGCGGCCAGGCGACGTTTTACATGCGCTGCGCCGTGAGGCATGACTATGCTCGCGCCAAAACCCGCGCGCACCTGGACGAAAAGGACGTGGTATTCGAGGCAGCCGATCAACCGTCCATGCGCCTGTCTTCGGATCAGGTGTTGCGTATCGACGGCAACACGGCGGTGGCCGAATTCACGCTGGAACAGGGCCAGGGTGCGCAATTCCTGCTGGGCGGCGTCGACGATCCCCGCTTCAAGGACGGGGCCGCAGACTTGTGCATGGAGCGCACACTGAAGTTCTGGCGCGACTGGGCCGGCCAGTCCAACTACCGCGGTCGCTGGCGGGAAATGGTCAACCGCTCAGCCCTCGCGCTGAAGCTTTTGACCTCACGCAAACACGGCGCAATCCTCGCCGCCGCCACGTTCGGCCTGCCGGAAACGCCGGGCGGTGAACGCAACTGGGATTACCGTTACACCTGGATCCGCGACGCCTCGTTCACGGTCTATGCCTTCATGCGCCTGGGGTTTGTCCAGGAGGCCAACGATTACATGCGCTGGCTGCGCGGGCGGGTCAGCGACTGCCACGGAAAACCGATGAAACTCAACATTCTCTACGCCATCGATGGCCGTCAGGAACTGCCGGAAACCGAACTCTCGCACCTCAGCGGCCATGGCGGGGCCACGCCGGTTCGCATCGGCAATCAGGCTTACGACCAGATCCAGCTCGACATCTTCGGCGAGCTGATGGATGCGGTGTACCTGGTCAACAAGTACGGCGACGCCATCTCCCATGAAGGCTGGAAACACGCGGTGGACGTGGTCGATCAGGTCTGCGAAATCTGGCAGCAAAAAGACGTCGGCATCTGGGAAATGCGCGGCGAGCAGCATCATTTCCTGCACTCTCGATTGATGTGCTGGGTCGCGCTGGACCGGGCGATCCGCCTCGCCTCGAAACGCTCCCTGCCCGCCCCGTTTGCCCGCTGGGACCAGACCCGTCAGGCGATCTACGTCGACATCTGGGAAAATTTCTGGAACGAAGAGCGCGGGCATTTCGTCCAGCACATCGGCGGCACCGCGTTGGATGGTTCGATGTTGCTGATGCCGCTGGTGCGCTTTGTCAGCGCGAAAGATCCGCGGTGGTTATCGACCCTCGAAGCCATCCAGAAAACCCTGGTACGCGACGGCATGGTCTATCGCTACCGCAACGAAGACAGTCAGATCGACGGCCTCACCGGCACCGAAGGCGCCTTCGCTGCGTGTTCGTTCTGGTATGTCGAATGCCTGGCCCGGGCCGGCCAGGTGGAAAAGGCGCACCTGGAGTTTGAACAATTGCTGCGGTACGCCAATCCGCTGGGGTTGTACGCCGAAGAGTTCGACAGCCATGCGCGGCATCTGGGCAATACACCACAAGCGCTGACGCACCTGGCGCTGATCAGCGCGGCGAGTTTTCTGGACCGGAAACTGAGTGGGGAAAAAAACTACTGGCAACCGTGAGACCGAGACGCTTTGCTGATCCCACCCATCATCTGTGGCGAGGGAGCTTGCTCCCGTTGGGCGGCGAAGCAGCCCCAAAACCATCCCACTCGGTACATCAGGTGAAACGTAACCACAGGGTTTACGACAACTTCGTCGCCGCACGGGAGCAAGCTCCCTCGCCACAGGTTTCGTGAAGGGAAAAGTCCTACGCTTCATAAACAAGACCCGCCGCCAACTCCCGAAATACCTTGTTGCCAGCCGCTACATCCCCACCTACCATCGACCGTCAACGGGCACAGCGGAGCTGTCCAACAAAACCCGAATTCAAGGAACCCGAATGACCCAGCGTATCCACCGCAGCATCGACACCCCACTCCGATCCGGCCTGAACCGCGACGAACTGTGGGAAGGCCCCGACAAAGGCCTGATCAAATGCTGGGAAATCGGCCGCCAACGCGCCGCCCGCTTCCCCGAACTCGCCCAACAATGCCGCGCCGGCGAACTGCCGGTGCTGGGCTGGAAAGGTGGTGTCAGCCGCAGCCTGAAGAAACTCGAAAAGTACGGCTCCCTCAAATACCTTGCTCAATGGCAGGGTTTGCGCGGGGAAGATCTGGAGGTTGACCTGGATGAAGAACGAGCATTGACGTGCTCGCGGACCGGGATGGTGGTGACGTTTACGCCGGATCGGGCGAAATATATCAATCAGGTGGCGGAAGCCGAAACTTGAGCCTCCACTGTGTGGCGAGGGAGCTTGCTCCCGTTCGACTGCGCAGCAGTCGCAAAGATTGGCGCGAAAACGCCAGGCGCAACGATCAGAGCGTCACCGAATCTACTTCAGAACTCACCGAAAACCGCTCGCGATAGGCTTGCGGCGTCACGCCCATGGCGCGCAGAAAACTGCGGCGCAGCGTCTCTTCGCTACCAAACCCGCACTGCACGGCGACCCGTTTTATCGGCACACCGGTATCACTGAGTAACCGCCGCGCCGTCTCGACCCGAATCAGTTCGATGGCCCGCGCAGGCGTCTGACCGGTGTCGGCGCGGTAGTGGCGGACGAAGCTGCGTTCGCTCATGCCGGCCTGTAGCGCCAGGGTGGGAATGCCCAGATCCATGCTGAGGTGTTCGCTGATCCAGGCGTGAAGGTCGTCGAATCGGCTGCCTTCTTTTTGCAAGGACAGGGTGACGCTGAACTGCGACTGACCGCCCGGACGTTTAAGGAAAACCACCAACTGCTGCGCCACTTCCAGCGCCATGTTACGACCCAGGTCTTCTTCGACCATGGCCAGCGCGAGGTCGATGCCAGCCGTGACCCCGGCCGAAGTCCACACCGGGCCGTCATTGATGAAAATCGGATTGGGCTCGACCCGCAGCCGTGGATGCCTCTGCGCCAGCTGATCGCAACGGGTCCAGTGCGTGACCACCCGACGGCCATCGAGCCAGCCACTGGCCGCCAGTAAAAACGCCCCGGTGCACACCGATGCCACCCGACGGCATCTCGCCGCATGCTCATGCACCCAGGCCACCAGTGCCGCATCCTCCGCTGCCGCGTAAACGCCCCAGCCGCCGGCAATGATCAAGGTATCGCTGCCTTGTGCGGGCAACGGGTCGGCCAACAACGCCAGCCCCGCCGACGACATCACCGCCCCGCCGCCGCTGGCAATTACTGTCGGTGCATAAGGCGGCGGCAAACCTTTCTGGCGGGCAATATCGTTGGCAGAGGCGAACACCTGCAGTGGCCCGGTAACGTCGAGCAGTTGCACATTGGCGAACGCGAGCACATGAATGGTCTTGGGCATGTTTGGCGTAATTCGTGGGGTAATTGGCGTATGCGCCAAATCCTACGAGCCTAGAGTGAAGCCGTCCACCCACTTCACGAGAAAAACACCATGACGCTGCAGATCGGTTTTCTGTTGTTCCCGCAGGTTCAGCAACTGGACCTGACCGGCCCTTATGACGTGCTGGCCTCGTTGCCGGACGTGAAGGTGCATTTGATCTGGAAGGACTTGATGCCAGTCACCGCCAGCACCGGCCTGGTGCTGAAACCCACCGTCACCTTCGACGATTGCCCGGCACTGGATGTGATCTGCATTCCCGGCGGCAGCGGTGTCGGGCCGTTGATGGAAGATGAAAAAACATTGGCATTCATCAAGGCTCAGGCGGCCCATGCCCGGTATGTCACTTCGGTGTGCACGGGAGCGTTGGTGCTGGGTGCTGCGGGCCTGCTCAAGGGTAAACACGCGACCACTCATTGGGCGTATCACCAATTGCTCGCGCCATTGGGTGCGATTCCGGTGAAGGATCGGGTGGTGCGCGATGGCAATCTGTTGACCGGTGGCGGGATCACCGCGGGCATCGATTTCGCGCTGACATTGGCCGCTGAATTGTTCGATAAGGACACGGCGCAGCTGGTGCAGTTGCAGCTGGAATATGCTCCGGCGCCGCCATTTGCTTCGGGCTGTCCTGAGACCGCTCCGGTCAGCGTGCTGGAGGAGGCGCGGAAACGGGCTGCCGGGTCGTTGAAATTGCGCTCGGAAATCACCGAGCGTGTTGCGGCGAAGCTCGATCAGGTGTCAGTACGCTGATCCATTCCTCGGTGCAGCCAGCGTCCGGCTCCACCGAGGACTTTCCATCGCCCACAAAAAAACCCGCCTAAGCGGGTTTCTCAAGACCATTTCGACATCCTGTCAGCAGCCATCCAGGCTTATGGTCGATCATCCGTGATCCTGAGTGCATCCTGCGACTCAGTTGATGGATCCAGATTAACGACATTGTTGAAGCGTAAACAGACGACATACCCGCGCTCTGGTGTAAGCCATTGACCATTCAGGACCCGAGTCCGCACAGTGTGGCGCGGGGGACTGTGTGGCGAGGGAGCTTGCTCCCGCTGGGTCGCGAAGCGAGCCCAAAAGCTTTGCGACTGCTTCGCAGGCGAGCGGGAGCACGCTCCCTCGCCACACAGGCTCGCTCGCACAAAGACATGGTCATCTTTTCAGCAGGCGAAAAAAAACCCGCCGAAGCGGGTTTTTCCCAAGACCATGTCGACTCCCTGTCGATAGCGTTCCTTGCTGATGGCCGATCATCCTTGATCCCGAAGCACTTCCTGTGTTCCGGTTGATGAGGCTAGATTACGCATCGGATCCAATCTGCAACAGGCGACATCGTTGCCACTGCGTGTAAGACATTCGCCATACCGCCCCTTCCGTAAACCCTTAGACGCCTCAGGCGTCGAGCCTGAAAGCCTTGAATTCAGGGGCCCGCGGGCCATTACTCTGGCTGATGCTCGCGAGCCTTGGTGTTGATCTTCAGAAATTCTTCGATGTTGTTCATCTGCTCATCCCAACCACGGCTGTCCATACGGAACGCCTTGAGCCGCCGCGACTGGGGAATGTGATCGAAGCCGGACTCGGTGACCTTGAGCAAGGTGCCGTTATCCATGTCTTCAAGCTCGAAGAGCACCAGGGTGGTGGGCTCCTGGGAGTAGTCGACTTCGGGCTTCACGGCATACGGGTGCCAGCGAAACGAAAACACGCGTTCCGGCTCGACTCGCTCCACCAGGACATTCCACAGCAAATGCTCATAACCTGGGTAGGTAATCTGTCCCTGAGTCCATTCGCCGGCGACAAAACGCTTGCCTTCCAGTGCCACGCCAAACCACTGCCCGAACGCTTCGGCGTTGGCCAGCACGCGCCAGACCTGCGAACGCGGCACTTTAAGCAGGATCTTCCTTTCGATGCGATCTGATGCTGGGTTCATAAGTCACCTCCTGTACTTAACAGTAGGCCTGTAAGACCACAAGACCAACCTTAAAGTTGTATCAATCGGGTTTCTCAATCAACCCTGCCTGAAATATTCAGGCCGCACATCCGCACCGGAGTTCGGGGTTGAGAACGACAGAAGTGATACAGGCGCAAGGACATCCAAGCGTGCGCAGATCACTTACTAAGGGCTCCAGCGCCACCGCAAGCGAATGAGGCTTCGCTACACTGCACCTCACTTTTCCAGTCACAGCGAGAATCCCCATGCACCCACGCTTGCTTCTGGCGCTGACGCCATTGCTGTTCACCACCATTGCCCATGCCGTCGATTGCGACAACGCCACCGACCAGGCCACGATGAATCAATGTGCGGCGCAGCAGAACAAGGCGGCGGACAAGGAGTTGAATGCGCTTTACCGGCAGATCACCGAGCGCTTGAAGGACCATCCCGACAGCAAGAAGCTGTTGATAGGCGCGCAGCGGGCATGGATCGGGTTTCGGGATGCCGAGTGCAAGTTTTCGGCGTCCGGGGTTGAGGGCGGGAGTGTCTATCCGTTGATTTACAGCAATTGCATCACGGACCTGACCAAGGCGCGGGTTGAGGCTTTCAAGATTTACTTGAAGTGTCAGGAGGGGGATCTGAGTTGTCCGGTGCCTGGGGTTTGAGGATCTGGTGCCTGTCAGGGCCTCATCGCGGACAAGTCGGATCGCGATGAAGCCCTGACAGGCGCCGCAATTACCGGACAAATATCTGCGCCGTGGTAATCGCCATATCCCCACCCGGCAACTTGATGCTGCCCACCTGTTTCAGGCTGTCGGCATCAAAAATCGCCACATCGTTAAACGTCCCCGCCAGGTAAATCTTGCTGCCGTCCTTGTTGAAGGAAATGCAGTAGTAGGAATGATCCAGCGTCGCCGCCTGCAGCATTTTCTTTTCCTTGATGTCGTACTTCGCCAGGCGATTGAGCACGCCGAACATCAGGTTCGGGTCCTTCGGCGAGCGCATGCCGCTGAAGTAGATTTCCGTCAGAGGGCCGAAGTCGGTGGTTTCGGTCTTGCCGGTTTTCAGGTCAATGCTGAACAACCCGTAGAGGTACTCGGCGGTAGCGGGATCCTGCTTCTTGTCCTTGAACTTCGCCGCGGTGTAGAGCAGCGAAAAGTCGTGACGATAGGTCTGCTGGTTCCACACGTAGAGCACGTCCGGTGCGCTGTAATTCGCCCGCTTCCAGTGACGGCTGGGGATCAGCACGTCGAACTTGCCGGTTTTCACATCGACCTTGTAGACGTCCGCCCCCGCGACATAAAGCGTGCCGTCGTCGCCACTCTGCATGATGGTCAGCTGCCGTGGTGCCGGGAAGCTGCGCACCGGTTTGGCGTCCATACCGGCGTCGGTGGCGTAGACGTCCAGCCGAGGCTGCTGCACTTCGTAGCGGTCATTGAGCATCAACGTCGGGTTGGCGATGGCGAACAGTTCCTTGCCGTCATGGCTGAGGGTGAAGGCGAACATCGACTTCGCTTTCTCCCCCGGTTTCTGGGTGATGCTGGCGTGGAACACCTGCTTGCAGCTGTCCAGTTCGACGCCGTAGACATCCGCGTAGTGATTGTTCAGCACATAAGCGGTCTTGCGATCCGGCGACAACTGAACCGTGCCCGGACCGAAGGCGTCCGGCATCTTGCAGGTCTTGAACAGCGTGTCCGTGGCCAGGTCGATCACGTGCAGGTTGTTCGGGTAATTGGTGGTCACCATGTACTCGTGACCGTCTTGCAGAGCGGAGTTTTCATCGGCCAGAACGTTGAACGAACAGACGCTCAGGACGGCAAACGCGGCCAGGCCGCAGGCTTTGATGCTGTGCATGCTGGAATCCTTCTTTTGTCCGATCACTTGTCTTTTGGAAAGACAGTGCCAAGGTTGCGCCAGTTGTCGTTGGACGCCTGGGCATCCTTGTTCCAGTCCGGGTAGGTGCTCATCATGTCGGGCACCTGGGCCGGCCACCAGCAAGGGTCGGAGCAGCCATAAAGGTCGGCTTCCATCGGCTGGCACAACGACGACACACCGCCAAACGCATCGATTTCCCAACCCGGGTCGGTGGTCGACGCACAGCCCGCGACAGAGCTCATCGCCACCACTTCTTCGATGCGGTTTTCGGCCGCGGCCTCATCGAGTTTCAACGCTTTATTATTGATTGCCTTGAGATGTTTCATATCAGTGAGCCTTGCGCGGAGTGATGT
The DNA here is from genome assembly GCF_949767185.1 of Pseudomonas sp. IT-P100. Classification (NCBI taxonomy): domain Bacteria; kingdom Pseudomonadati; phylum Pseudomonadota; class Gammaproteobacteria; order Pseudomonadales; family Pseudomonadaceae; genus Pseudomonas; species Pseudomonas sp. IT-P100. Next base: position 24,917 of record NZ_CATKQK010000015.1, on the reverse strand, counting down.
AGCTGCTGATAAACGCAGGGTTGTGGGCCATGATCCGGGTGTAGACCTCGATGCCGAAATCGACCCAGTCACGCATCAGTTCGCAGTAGTGATAGGTCGGGTGGGTCGGGTCGCCGTAACGGGCGTAGCTCTCGTGGTAGCAACCGCCGGAGCAGAGATTGCGGATCTGGCAGTCCTCGCAACCGGTGTTGGTACGGTCAAGGCGCTGGGACAGGAAGTCGTTCAGCTCGACCTGTTTCACACCGCTGTGCACGTTGCCGAAGGTCGGCAGCGATGAGCCGGTAAAGCGGTGGCACAGGTTCAGTTCACCCTTGTGATCCACCGCCAGCATCTTCAGGCCCGCGCCGCAGGGCAGGGCTTTTTTGTGGCCTTCGTGGATGTCGGTGATCAACTGGTGCAGGTTGGAGAAGCCGATGTTGCGGTGCTCCAGCGCCGCGTCCAGGTAACGCCGACCGAGGCGTTTCATACTGGCGAAGACCTCGATCAGTTCGTCACTGGTGAGGTTGAAGGTGCTGATGTCGCCGGAGGTCACCGGGGCAAAGCCGACTTCGGCAAACCCCAGTTCATTGAACAGGTGATCCCAGATGGTTTCGACGTCGGTGACGCCGGTGGTCAGGGTTACGCGGGCACCGACCGGACGACTGTTGTAGCGCGACAGCAGCATCTCGGCCTTGCGCCGCACCACGTCGTAAGTGCCCTGCCCGCCCACGGTGATGCGGTTGCGGTCGTGCACGGTTTTCGGCCCGTCGATACTGACTGACAGGCCGAAACGGTGGGCGTTGAGGTAGTCCACGGTGTCTTCGGTGAGCAGCGTCGCGTTGGTGGTCATGACGAACTCGACGAACTTGCCGGCCTCGCGGAAACGCTTCTCGCAATAGTCGACCATGTATTCGATCAGCTTGCGATTGCTCAGCGGCTCACCGCCGAAAAACACCACGGTAAAACGCTCTTCGTCCGGGGATTCACGCAGCAGCATTTCCACTGATGCAATAGCCGTTTCGACGTCCATTTTCTTGCCGGCCGACGGCTTGTCGAGGTCTTCCTTGTAGCAGTAGGTGCAGCTCAGGTTGCAGCCGGTGTTGACGTTGAGCACTACGGTATTGATCGCGGTGCGCTCGACCCGTTTGGTGCCGATGTCCGGGGTCAGCGGCGAGCCGTCGCTGACCAGCTCCAGGGACATCAGCTCACGCAGGGTCTCGGTGATTTCGTCGCCGTTGAAGCGAGAAGACAAACGCTGGATCAGGTCGTCCGACGAACAGCCGGGACCGCGCAACGTATCAATGATGGTGCCCGTCAGCTCGTCGCTGGCGAACAGTGAACTGCTGGGAATGTGAAACAGCATGCGGTCGGCATCGACGTGCACTTCGTGCAGGTTCCGCTCAACCAGATTCAAAATAGCGCCCATTGCAACCTCCTGTGCAAACCCCGTTTTGCGGGGCCTGCGGTCATTCCGAAAAAAGTGTCTGAAGACTTGGGTTTCAGCCAACTCACGGAATGGGTGGATTGTTCCAGCGTTGCACGGTGACGATCATGTGGCCTTCGCCGGTCAGGGATTTCCCTGCGTCGTCGACGGCGGCGATCACCTTGAGGTTGCCGGCATTGTTGGTGGACATTTTGCGTTGCGGGTTCGGCCCGGCATCGCCCGGGGTGAACACGCCGGTGTCGGCTTGCATGGTGCCGGCGAACTTGACGTCTTCGTCTTCCTTGGCGCGGTCGTCGAAGGCTTCGACCGACCACTGCGCCGGGAACACGCCGATGCGATACGGCTTGCCGTCAGCGCCCTTGCCCCACGCTTCAGCATCAAAACGCCCCTGGACTTTCGGCGTCGAACCACCGCCATCGCCGATCCGCGCCACCGAGAACTCGGGCACGACTTTGACTTCGGCAATTTTGCTGTAGACCGACAGGGTCGGGCCTTTCAGCGTGCCGACGGTGACGTTGCGCAGGCCCGGCTGGGCATTGGCGGCGGCTTTGAGTCTGACCTTGATACGATCTGCGTTTTGCTCGACAACCTCGACCACTTCCACGCCTTTGCCGAAGTTCGGTTTGCCGCTAAGACCGCTGCCGATCAGGGTCACTTCGGTCTCGACGCCAGCCTTCAGATAACCCGGCTGCACCGCCAGCAAACGACTGCTGCCCTGCTTGGCCGCGACGAAGTCCAGACCGCGTTCATCGTGCTCGGCCTCGAACATCCGGCCCTGCATGGCATTGCCCTGGGCGGCGAACACCTGACGCATGGTCACGCCGTCGATGGTCACGTTGCCACGCCATTCATAGCCGGTGTAGAGAATCGCGCTGCCGTCGCCATTGAACGGGGTGCCATCGGCGTATTGGCCTTTGACGCTGACCTTGAACGTGTCGTCGCCATCGGCGCTCACGCTCATCACCCCGGCCAGTTCACCTTTGCCTGGCAAGTGGCCGCTGAAGCTCCAGTCGCCCACCAGCGCCTCGGCTTTCGGCGCCGTGGCCTGCCATTTTTTCCAGGCCGGGTTGTCCAGCGGATAACGCTTGGCCAACAACGGCACCATGTCTTTTCGTGCCAGATCGAACCAGTCGCGGTCGCGAGACAGGGCCTGGTATTCCAGCGACGGCCACTGGCCGAGGTGGAAATTCACCAGACGCTCCCATTCCTGGGCCGGACGCCGTTGCAGGGCGACCCGCGCCCCGGAGTGGCAGCGGCCGCACATCTGGCTGGTCTGGTCGTCGAATTTCTCGACAGTATTGAGTCGCCGCTCCAGCGCATACCGAACGCCATCGGTCTCACTCGGCGCCAGGCCCTGAGTGTCGGCCAGGTACTTGACCAAGGTGCGGCGGTCGTCATCGCTGATCTGCAAACCGTGCATGGTCTGCATCCGGGCGATGCTCATCAGCCAGCCTTCCGGCGTTTTACGCTGGTGACTGATGCGGCTCAGGGCATTATCGGCTTCAGGGGTGTGACAGCCCTGACAGGTTTCCTTGAGGATGGTCTGGGCGTCGCGGGCTGCCAGGCTATAAGGCGAATGCAGCGCCACACAGGCGGCCACGGCCAGCAGACTGACGCTCAGGCCTGATCGGAGTTTTCTCTTCATCAACGTCGAACCTCGCACGGTGCTTTCTTATTTTTGTGGCTTATCGTTTTTATGGTTTCTGCCGCCGGCGGCGCACCGCAGACGGAGGCAAGAGAAACGTCTGCGATGACCAATACACGGAGCGTGCCAGCTTGCCGATTAGCTTTTTAATCAAGCGGTTGCGTGAAGTTGACTGCGGTTGAGCCTGCCTGAGCCTGAGTACTTGCGTCTAATATCGCGACAGGTGTTGCAGTCTGAGACAAGCATAGTTGCCGTGGCGGCAACAGCTCATCGCCCGACGATTGACGGCAATCCCCTGCGGGGGCGAAATAAGTGTTCATCCATTGCCAGTCGGGGGTCCCAACATGGCAAGCGTCACTGTCCTGGCGGGGGACTTTCTGCAGGGTGACGGAGAGTACACAGACGGCGTTTTCACCCTGAGAACGTCGCTCCACCCGTGGCCCGGCATCACCCTGCCACTTTCCTCGTTCAAAAGCGTGGAAGTCGCCAACGAGGATTCGATCAATAACATCAAGGACGCCATCGGTTTCGGCGTCGCCGGCGCCATGCTGCTCGGCCCCATCGGCGCCATTGCCGGTTTCATGCTGGCCGGAAAGGAAACCGAAGTGACGTTCCTGGCCACGCTCAAGGACGACAGGAAATTACTAGTTGCCGTAGATGGCAACACGTTCGACGATATTTTTCGGAGAATCGCCGCCTGATTACTCAGCGCGAGCCGCACCGGTTACACGGTGCGGCTTGTCGCTGGTTCAGATCGAATAGGTGGGATGAATGCTTTTGTGCGCCTCGATTTCCTGACGCATGTCCGCCACCAGTGTGGCGATGGCATGGGGACTGTCCAGTGTCCACACCGGAACGTGGGTGGCGATCAGGTCTACTTTGCCAGTCATGCAGTCACAGACCCGGATCGTCAGGGACTGGTCCGCTTCCATGTTGCAGGTGCAGACGGCGGGCAGAAAACTGTGTTCGATGATGCTTTGGATTTCCAGGGTTGAAAGGAACATCGCAACCTCCCTTACACCAGATGTGTGCCGGGTAAATGCTCCGTCATTTCACCCACCGAGCCTGAAAATTCTATTCCCCAAAAGTGGGGGGCTCAAGAGCGCAACCCGGTTGCTCGTCGTCTCGGCGTTCAAGCTTTCGCGCTACCCGTCGATAACCTGCTACACCAAACGTTAAGGGAATGACGACATGGCAATTTCTTTAAACTCAGCCTCGATCCAGCCATCGGCCGCTCAGCTCAGCCAGTCCAGCCAACCACTGACAGCGAAAACGCTGAGTGAAGAGCAGCAGAAAACGACGGTAAACATCAATCCCGCGGCGATTTATCATCCAAGCGATGAGGCGCCTGCCACCAGTCTGACCATCGAATCGATCGAGACCTGGATCGGCCGCAGCCAGTCGCCTGATTTCCCGCAGGTTGCCGAGCGGCACCAAAACGCCCATCAATCGCTGAAATCCTCTTTTGAAGAGTTCCAGTCTGCGTTGGCCCACGCCTATCCGGACCTCGCCGACAAAAAATTCGGCTTCACCATTCAAGCGGATGGAAGCCTCAAGGCCCTCAACACTTCTGGCGCGCTCAGTTCTTCCGACATGAATCGGCTGAACAATTTACTGAATGCATCCAGTTCGCTCAAATCGGCAGCGAGCAGTTACCGCGACGCCTCCATCGAGCTGGTGTCCGCCGACTCCGTCTGGGGGGGCAGCTACGTGGGCGGGTACAACCTGAACAAGGAGAACTTCGCCAACACCATCGATCTGGGCGCCCTGTTCTTGAAGAAAGGCTCGGCGCCAAACGCTGAAACCCTGAACGGCTTCTTCTCCTCTCAGTTGTGGAGCAAAGGCGAGCGGATGACGCAGGAGATGGAAGTGCAGATGCTGACCGAGCGCGACGCCAAGAAGATCGACGAGACGGTCTGATTGCAGACAGCGCAGCGTATCGCCCGAATCAGCCCGGACATTCCATAGGTCTGGGCTGAAAAACCGTCTCTTGAATCTCAGGCACCGTCGCGATTTGCGACAACACGGCAGAACCCGGCGGTCCCGGATCTCATCCAACGCCCGCCGCCAAAGGGCTATCCGACCCTTGCGGACACTTGGCACAGCCATTGCGAAAGCCTCGTTCTCACGAACAACAAGAGGCCTCGCCATGACGCTCCCCTACCTGCTTCCCGCCACCTCGGCGTTCATCCAGCGCGCCCCGCGCATGCTTATCGGCGGCGACTGGGTCGAGGCCGCCGACGGCCAGACCATGCCCCTGCACAACCCGGCCACCGGCGAGGTGCTGTGCGTGGTGCCGCGGGCCACGCCGGAAGATGTTGACCGGGCTGTGCTCGCGGCGCGTCAGGCGTTCGATGATTCCGCCTGGACCCGTACCCGTCCTCGCGAGCGGCAAAACCTGCTGTGGAAACTCGCCGACCTGATGCAGCGCGACGCCGAATTGCTGGCGCAGCTGGAATGCCTGAACAACGGCAAGAGCGCGGCGGTGGCCCAAGTGATGGACGTGCAACTGTCCATCGACTTTCTGCGTTACATGGCCGGTTGGGCGACCAAGATCGAAGGCTCCAGCGTGGAAGTGTCGTTGCCGTTGATGCCCAACGATCAGTTCCACAGTTTCATTCGTCGCGAAGCGGTGGGCGTGGTCGGTGCCATCGTCGCCTGGAACTTCCCGCTGTTGCTGGCCTGCTGGAAACTCGGCCCGGCCCTGGCCACCGGTTGCACCGTGGTGCTCAAGCCCGCCGACGAAACGCCCCTGACCGCGCTGAAACTCGCGGAGCTGGTACTGGAAGCCGGTTATCCGCAAGGTGTGTTCAACGTGGTCACCGGCACCGGCATCACCGCTGGTTCAGCCCTCACGCACAACCCGCTGGTGGACAAGCTGACCTTCACCGGTTCCACCGCCGTGGGCAAGCAGATCGGCAAGATCGCCATGGATTCCATGACCCGCGTCACCCTGGAGCTGGGTGGAAAATCGCCGACCATTGTCATGGCCGATGCCGACCTGAAGACCGCCGCTGCGGGCGCCGCCAGTGCGATCTTCTTCAATCAGGGCCAGGTGTGCTGTGCCGGTTCGCGCCTGTATGTGCAGCGCAAGCATTTCGACAATGTGGTGGCGGACATCGCCGACATTGCCAACGCCATGAAGCTCGGCAACGGGCTGGACCCGAGCGTGGAGATGGGGCCGCTGATTTCTGCGCGGCAGCAGGAACGGGTTTACGGGTACATCGAAAAGGGCCGGGAAAGCGGCGCGACCATCGCCTGCGGCGGTGAGCAGTTCGGGCCGGGATTCTTCGTCAAGCCGACGGTAATCGTCGATGTCGATCAGAAGCATTCGCTGGTGCAGGAGGAGATCTTCGGGCCGGTGCTGGTGGCGATTCCGTTCGATGATGAGGCCGATGCGTTGCGCATGGCCAATGACAGTCCCTACGGGCTTGGCGCGAGCATCTGGTCGAATGATCTGGCGGCGGTGCACCGGATGATTCCGCGGATCAAGTCGGGTTCGGTCTGGGTCAATTGCCACAGCGCCCTGGACCCGGCATTGCCGTTTGGCGGGTACAAGATGTCGGGGGTTGGGCGTGAGATGGGGTATGCGGCGATCGAGCATTACACCGAATTGAAGTCGGTGTTGATCAAGCTTTGATCTTCATCGTTCTTTAGGTCGCCTTCGCGGGCAAGCCCGCTCCCTCAGTGATTTGTGTGTGCCGTAAATTGCAGGTTCACCACAAAAACCTGTGGGAGCGGGCCTGCCCGCGAAGAGGCCGGCCCACGCAACCGAGATTTCAGGGTTTGAATCCCTGCCCCAACAACCAACTGCGAACCATCCTGCCCTGCTCCATCGTCAACCCGGCTAAAGCCTGTTCCGCCGGTTCAGTGCGCAAACGACGCACCAAAGGCGCCAGTTCAACCCCCTGAACATGCCAGATCCCCAACGGCTGATCCGCCGTGATCACCACCTCGGCCTCATCCACAAACCCCTCTTTCAACACCGGCGCTCGCTCGATTTTCAACGAAGAAAAATCAGCCTCGGCATGCGCGACCTGCGCATCCGGCCACTGCCGTCGCGCCTGCCAGAACGGCTGATCCGGCCAACGCTGCTCATCGGCATAAAAATCCCGCCCGATCCGCGCAAACCGCAAAAACAACTGCTCCACCCGTTGCTGATGAAAACGCTGGGCCAACGCCGCCCGCTCCGGTTTTCGCAACAGCGTGTTGATCACCGTTGGCGCCTGCAACGCCGAGGACAAGGACTGAAAGATGCCGTTGCCCGACAGCGGATCCACCGCCATCGCCGCATCGCCGACCCGTATCCAGTTTTCGCCGCACACCTGCGGACTCAGAATCGCGGTGCTGCTGCGGGCATGCAACTGTAGACCGACCTCAGGCTCGCCACCGAAAAACGCCTGCGCCAACATAGAATCCCGACGCCGCTGGCGACAGTAATCAAGCAACCGCGACTTGCCTGGCAAGTGCGCGCTGGCCACGTCCACAGTCCACTGCCAATAACACTGACCGTCCGCCCGCCGTGCCATCCACGCCCAGCCGTCCTCAAGGCTTTCCACGGCGCTGGCGGTGTCGCCCGGTGCGGCTTGCCAGCGATTGAGCAAGCTGACCGTCTCCGGGCCGCGCAGGCCTTTGCCGAGCGCCGGCGCCTGGCGTCCACGTGCCTCCACCAGAAAATCGGCGACCAGCGCTTCGCGTCCCTCAATCTCGACCCGATGCCCCGCAGCCCAGGCCTGAACGCTCAGCACTCGACCTTCGACCAACTCGACGCCCGCCAGGCGCAGGTCTTCACGAAGACCTCGATCAAAGTTCGGGCGGTCCAGCAGAAATTCGATGTTTTGCGCATGCTGTTGGCCGTTCCACGACACCTGCCGTTGAGACGGTAACGCCGCATCCGCCAACGCTTGATGCAGACCGGCACCGCGCAAGGCCTCCAGCACCCGGATCGAAACGCCCTCCAGCGCCGCAAACCGTCGCCACTCGCTGACCAACGTGACGGCGTAACCGAGCCGGCGCAAGCCCAGGGCCACTGCCGCGCCCGCCGGCCCGGCGCCAAGAATCACAATCATGCGCCGAAGCGCCGTTCAGGCCCGCGATACCGCGCGTTTTCCCGCAGCCAGTCGATGACCTGCTCGTTGCTCGCCTCGGGATGCGCAACCAGGAAACCCGCAATGTGCCCGCTCAACGCCGCGCAGCCCAGACTGGCGCCAGACTGACCCGGGTACGTGCCGTGCACGCACGCCGCAAAATCCGCCTGGGCGCTGTTGAGCCACGACCACTCCTGTTCGGCGCAGCGTGCATCGCCGGTGACGCGCAGCACCTGTGGATAATTCGCCGGGAACACACCCTCGCCCTGGGCCGGGCTGGACGCACACAGCAAAATGCCCCGGGCCACCGCCGCTGCACACGCCTCGCGCAACAGGCTGCGATCCTGCCGCAAGCCGAGGCTCAGATTGATCAGCCGCACATCCTGCGCCACCAGCCAGTCAATGGCCGTGGCAATCTGCAAGGCACTGGTGACGCCACGCTGATCGAACACCTGAGCCACGCAGAACACCGCAGAAGGGGCCCGCCGACCGATGGCCTCGATCACCGCACTGCCGTGGCCCAGCGGATCATCGCGCAAGGCGCTTTCGGCCAGTCCGTCCGCCAGCAACGAGAAGCGTCGCCCCGCGATCACCTGCACCCGCTGCGCCGCCGAATGACCGCTGTCGACGACCCCGACTCGCAGTTCAGACTTCATGCTGCACCGTTTTTGAAGTCAGCACGCCGTCGAGCAATTCGAAGCGCAGATCGGCGTCGGCCAGGGTTGAAGGGCGATGGCTGATGAGGATGCGCGTGCGCCCGGCAAACAGACGGTCGATGGCCTCGATCACTTCGCGCTCGGTGGCTTCATCCACCGCCGAGGTCGCTTCGTCCAGCACCAGAATCAACGGGTCCTGCAGCAGCGCCCGGGCAATTGCGATGCGTTGCTTCTGGCCGCCCGACAACTGCTGACCGCGCTCGCCCAGCGGGCTGTCGAGGCCTTCGGGCAATGAGGCGATCAGGCTGTCGAGTTGTGCCAGCCGCGCCACTTCGGCAATCGCTTCGCGGCTGGCGTCAGGCACGGCGTAGGCCAGGTTGTCGGCGAGGCTACCGCGAAACAAAACAATGTCCTGACTGACCACGGCAATCCGCCGGCGCAACTGGAACAGGTCCAGTTCGCGCAGGTCGACCTCGCCCAGCAACACCCGGCCGGACTGTGGATCGTGGTGCCGTTGCAGCAAATCGATCAGCGTCGATTTGCCGACTCCGGAGCCGCCACTCAGGGCCACTTTCAAACCGTAGGGAATCCGCGCTTCGATGCCGCGCAAGGTGGTCGGGCGACCGGGATGGCTGAAGTGCACGTCGTCGAAACGCAGTTCGCCGCAGGTCGGCATCGGCTTGGGTTCAACGGGTGTCAAAACCGTCGGTTGTTCACCGCGCAATTCCATCACGCGCCCGAGACTGACGGTCATCCGCTGAATCGCGACATAGAGCCCGAGCAGGCTTTGAACCGGTCCTACGGCCATCCCCAGATAGGTGGAAAACGCGATCAACGCGCCCAGTTGCCACGTTCCTTGCACCACCCAGTAACCGCCAATCAAAAATGCACAGGCGCGGGACAGTGAGGTCAGCGTGCCCGGCACCGCCTGAGTGAAAAACTCGGTGACTTGCAGGCGCAGCAACTGACTCATATAGCCCTGCCCCAGAGCCTCCAGCCGCCGCGACTCACGCTGCTGCTGGCCGGCCGACTGAATGAATTTCATCACCGGCAACGTCTCGACCATGAACGACGACATGTCCGCCGAACGCTCGCGCAACTGGCGGACATCGCGCTCGACCTTGCGCCGCATCCAGCGCAGCCAGAGCACATCGAGCGGAATCAGCACCAACGCCAGCAACGAAAGCTTCCACGACAAGGTCAGCAACATCGCCACCGCGACCACCAGACCGATCACACTCGACACCGCCGAGAACAGAGAGTCCACGGCGAAGCGCTGAATTTCGGCGACATCGCCATCGAGGCGCGACATCAGATCACCGATGCGCCGCTGACCGTAGAAACTCGGCGACAAGGTTTGCAAATGCCGATAAAGGTCGTCGCGCAGTGAAAACAGAATCCGCCCGGACAACCGTGTATGCAGGTAACGATTGATCCCCGACAGCGCCGTCCCCAGCAACCCGGCGACGATCATCAGCCCGGCGATCAGTACCAGCATGGGGAAGTTGCGCGCCAGCAAGCCATCGTCGATCAACAGCTTGGTCAGCCAGGGTTGCACCAGCACCAGCGACGATGCGCAGACCGACAACCCCAGCAACCCGGCAATCGCCAGACGATGCGGCCGCACAAAGCTGTATAGCCAGCGCAACGCCGCTTGCAAGGCTTCGGGGTTCTGGCTGTCGATCAGCCGAACGATCAGGCGCTGCATCACGAACGCAACTGTTTGAGCTTGCGATACAGGGTCGCGCGGCTGATGCCCAGGGCGTCGGCGGCGGCCGAGACGTTGCCCTGATGGCTGTCCAGGGACTGGCGAATCAGCTCCAGTTCGTTTTCGCGAATACTCCCGGACGGAGGGCGCTCGCTGGCATTCAATTCGTCGAGCATGCTGTCGGGCAAGTGGTCGAGGGTGAGCACCGTGTCCCCCGGCTCGCGCATGGCCAGCGCGGTGCGCAAGACCATTTCCAGTTGGCGGATGTTGCCGGGCCAGTGATAGCCCGCGAGCAGGCGGTTCAGGTCGTCATGCAGGACCATGGTCGGTGCGTCGAGTTTTGCCAGCAGGCGACTGACCAACCCGCTGAAATCGTCGCGCTCGCGCAGCGCCGGCAGCATCACGCTGATGCCGTTGACCCGGTAGAACAGGTCTTCGCGGAAGTGTTTTTCTTCGACCAGGCGTTTGAGGTCGCGGTGGGTGGCACAGATCAGGGCGACGTCGATGTCCTGTTCTTCGCCGGCGCCGAGCGGTGCGACTTTACGGTCCTGTAGAACGCGCAGCAGTCGCGCCTGCAGGGCCAGCGGCATGTCGCCGATTTCGTCGAGGAACAGCGTGCCGCCATGGGCCTGTTGCAATCGACCGACCATGCCACCTCGACGGGAACCGGTGAACGCGCCTTCGCGGTAGCCGAACAGCTCCGACTCGATCAGGCCTTCGGGAATCGCCGCGCAGTTCACCGCGACAAAGGGTTTGTCGCAACGACTGCCGGCCATGTGCAAGGCGCGGGCAATGACTTCCTTGCCGGTGCCGGTTTCGCCGAGCAGTAACACCGGTAATTCGTTGGCCAGCCCTTGGCGTGCCATGCGCAAGGCGCGGGCATAACGGACATTGTTGCCGGCCAGGGCATCTAGATCGGGTTGCGGTTTAGTGGTTTTGGCGGTGCTGCGCGGCGGCGTGCTGACGTTGATCGACCGCTGCGGCGCGCGCAGGGTTTTGTAGAAGAACTCGCCTTTGGCGGTCTGCAGACTGCCGACGCCGCCCTGGTGCAAACGCGACAGCAGTTGCAGGCCATCGACGCCGAGAAACTCTTCGCAACGGCGGCCGACCAGCGCCGAGCGTTCGGCGTGGAGCAACTGACAGGCCTGGGCGCTGACCGCGAGAATCTGCCCGCCGAGGCTCACCGCCAGCAGGCCTTGCCAAGGGGATTCCAGGTATTGCCGACGGCTGTGGAAGGCCAGGACGATCTGGTCGGGGAAACTGGCGTTGAACACCCGGCTTTCGATCTGGCTGACGGCCATGGCCAGCAACGCGGTGCTATCGTGAACGCGGCCGAGCGGACCTTCACGGGTCAGGTCGAGGACGCCGAGGATGTCGCCTTGCGGGCAATAAATCGGCACCGAGGTGCAGGAGAAATCGGTCAGGCGATCGAGGTAATGCTCGCCGCAATCGATCATCGTCGGCCGGGCTTCCACCAGTGCGGTGCCCAGCGCGTTGGTGCCGCGAGCGGCTTCGCTCCAGCAGGCGCCGAGGGTGATGTCTTGCAGGCCGCTGCCCTTGAGGCGATCGGCCCGGCCTTCGACGGCAAGGATGGTGGCGTCGGAATTGGCGAGGATGATCAGCCCTTCCTTGCCCTGGCGCTCGGCCAGGTAATCGATGGCCGGCAACGCCGCGTCGATCAGCAGACGATTGCTCGACAACAGCACATCGAGGCTCGCGCTCGATTCCAGTGTCAGTTCATGTTTGCCGTTGAAATGCACGCCATGGCTGAGGCTGCGCCGCCACGATGCATCGATTTCTGCGCGCAACACGCCATCGGGGACTTCGCCCTCGAGGTGGAGTTTTTCCCGGGCCAGCCGGGCTTCGCGGTGCAGCTTGGGGGAAGTTGTTTTTATCAGCGTCATCAAGCGCTCCGGATCGGTCCGCCCTGCGCTCTTTTAAGTTCAGCGCCCTGCCGCAATCTTTACGTTAACGTCAGGGCGATGGCAAGTGCCTTACGGCGTTTGGGATTCATCCGCTGCACCGAGTTATCGTTCTTCGCGAGCAAGCCCGCTTCCACAGGTTCAGCGTCAATCACACATAGGCGGTTCGACTCGAACACTGTGGGAGCGGGCTTGCCCGCGAAAGCGGCCTGTCAGGCACCACCCAACTCAGATCTGCCACACCTCTGGCCCGACAAAAAACGCCCGCGCATTATCCTCAAGACTCTCCAGGTGATACCCCCCTTCCTGCACAATCAGACACGGCAAACCCAGGCTGCGAACCCGCTCACCCAGCCGCTTGAACCCTTCGCGCGTCACCGCCACTTTACTCTGCGGGTCCAGCTCAAAAATATCGAAGCCCAACGACAGCACCAGCACTTGCGCAGCAAAATCCTTCACCGCTGCCAGCGCCACGTCCAGTTGCCCGAGAAAGTCCGCCTCACTCGCACCATGGGCCATCGGCAAGTTGAGGTTGAATCCCTCACCCACCCCGACACCGCGCTCGTCCCCAAACCCGGCAACCCCCGGATAGAAATTGGTCGGATCGCCATGGACCGAAACATACAGCACATCATCGCGGTCGTAGAAAATCTCCTGAATTCCTTGTCCATGGTGCATGTCGGTATCGAGCACCGCGACGCGACCAAACCCGCCGCGCAACACCTGCGCCGCCACCGCCGCGTTGTTCACATAACAGAAACCACCCGCCGCCTCCGCTCGAGCGTGATGCCCCGGTGGACGGCACACGGCGTACGCCGCCGGCTCGCCATCGAGCAACGCCTGTGCCCCGGCCACTGCGCTTTGCGCCGACCAATAAGCCGAGCGCCAGGTCTGTTCGCCCACCGGGCAACTGCCGTCCGCGAGATACCGGGCAGCCTGAGCCAGAATTCCGCGCAGGGCGTTGGGCTCGCGGACGAAGATGTTCGACATCACTTCGTCGCCCCAATCTTCAGGCACTTCCTTCCAGCGCTGATGCGCTTCCTGCAAAAACGCCAGGTAGGGCGCACCGTGCACCGCCAGCAGCGGCTCAAGTCCGGCATCGGCCGGTTGCTCGACTTTGAAGCCCAATGAGTGAGACGCCTGCAGCAGGCGCTGCGCACGCTCCGGCACTTCCTGCGGCGTGCGCATCTGCCCACGGGAGTAGTAACTGCGTGGATGATGAAGCAATTGTTCAGGATGAAAAAAACTGCGCATGGGTGAATACCTAATCTTGGGCCTAGACGAATTCCCTGTGGCGAGCGAGCTTGCTCGCGCTGGGCTGCGTAGCGGCCCCAAAACTCAGGCAGGCCTCGCAGTTGATGTGAGTGCTGCGCACTCAAGCGCGAACAAGCTCGCTCGCCACAGGTGTTGTGTTTGCAGCCTGTTCTTTAATTGGCAATGCCGGCGCGGGACAACACCGCGTTGAGCAACACATCCGTACCCTGCCGCACATCGTCAGGCAGCACATCTTCCGCTTCGTTGTGACTCAAGCCACCCACGCACGGTATAAACACCATCGCCGTCGGACAGAACCGCGCCAGATGAATCGCGTCATGCCCGGCACCGCTGACTATCGATTGCTGAGCGTAGCCCAGCGCATCCACCGCTTGCTGCACCGCCGCCACGCATTCCGCATCGAACGGCGTCGCCTGGCTGATCCAGTGCGGGGTGACCGTCAGCTTCAGACCGCGCCCATCGGCAATCGCCTGAAGCCGCGCGCGCACCTGCTGCTCCATCGCCTCGATGGCTTCGTCGCGATGGTGACGCAGATCGACGGTGAAATTCACCAGCCCCGGAATGGTATTGCGCGACGACTTGTTGATGCTCAATTCACCGACGGTGGTCAGGCCTTCCGGCGCGAAATCGGCCGCCAGACCTTCAATCGCCTGAATCATCCGCGCCACGCCGTACAAGGCGTCCTTGCGCAGTGGCATGGGCGTGGTGCCCGCGTGGGCGGCCATGCCTTCGACCCGTACGTCGAGCCAGCGAATCGCCTGGCCGCCGCTGACCACGCCAATGCTTTTGGCGTTGTCCTCGAGAATCGGGCCCTGTTCGATGTGCGCTTCAAAATACGCATCCACCGCGCCACCCAACGGACGCTCCCCGGCGTAACCGGTGCGCTGCAATGCATCGGCGACGCTGACGCCATCAATGTCTTGCACCGCCAGCGCCGCGTCCAGTTGCATGATCCCGGTGAACACCGCCGAACCGAACATCGCCGGGGTGAAGCGCGCGCCTTCTTCATTGGTCCACACCGCCACTTCCAGCGGTTTGCGGGTCTGGATGCCGAGGTCGTTGAGGCAACGCACCACTTCCAGGCCGGCAAGTACGCCGTACACGCCGTCGAAGCGTCCGCCTTCAGGCTGGGTGTCGAGGTGGCTGCCCATCATCACCGGCGCGGCGTCCGGATCAGTGCCGGCGCGGCGGGCGAACAGGTTGCCGATGGCGTCCACGCTCAGGGTCATGCCGGCTTCACGGCACCAGTGGGCAAACAGTTCGCGACCGGCCTTGTCTTCATCGCTCAGGGCCAGACGGCAACTGCCGCCGCGTGCGGTGGCGCCGATTTCGGCCATCGCCATCAGACTCGCCCACAGGCGTTCGCCATTGATTTTCAACATAAGTAACTCCTGGAAAAACGGTGATTAAGCACTGGCCAGCTCAACGTGTTCAGCGCTGGCATGGCGACGGGAAAGGGACTGACGGCCTAGACACGCAACACCTGCGCGACCGGCTCGCCAGCGCGCAAACGTTCGAGCAAACGTGGCTCGGCGTGATCGGACGCCAGCGCCTGTTCGATCACGCTGGCCGCCGTTGACCAGTCGAGAAACAGCACACCGTTGTCGTCCCCCAGCACCAGATCGCCCGGCTGTACCGTGACACCTGCGCACTGAATCGGCTGATTGATTTCGCTGTCGCCCCGGCCATGCAACTTGGTGGTCAGCAGGCTGGTGCCGCGAGCGAAGACGGGTAACCCGCCTTCGCGCAGTTCCAGCAGATCAGTGACCGCGCCGTCCACCACGATTCCTGCCGCACCGGCGCAACTCGCGGCGCAACTGGTGACCGCGCCGACCGGGGCGTGCTGCCAGTCGCCGCCCGTGTCGATCACCAGCACATCACCCGGTTTTATCAGCACCAACGCCTGGTTGACGGCAATGGCGTCGGCGCCCACCAGTTTCAGCGTCAACGCCCGGCCGACCAGTTTCACATTGGGCACCATGGCCCGCAGCTGCGAGTCGGCAAAGCCCTCCTCGAGAAAATGCCCGAGGGTGGGAAAGCTCACCGCTTTGAACTGCTCGATCAGCTGCGACTTATCCACGTGGCGACTCCTTCGTGATCAACTCGGCCACACAATCGATCTCCAGTGACACGCCCCACAGCGCCACACACACCGTGGTTCGCGCCGGAGGCGCATGGCCGAGAAGCTCGCGGTACACCGCGTTGAACGGCTCCAGTTGCGCGGGATCGGTCAGGTACGCGTTGACCTTGATCACATGGCTGAAATCGGAGCCCGCCTCGATCAGGATCGCCTCGAGATTGCGCAAGGTTTGCCGCACTTGCTCGGTGAAATCGACGGGCTGGTCGTCGAGCCGGCTTTGCGCCGGAATCTGCCCGGCGGTGAACACCAGATGGCCGCTGACCACCGCTTGAGAGTAAGGCCCGACCGGGCCGATGAAACCCGGGGCCGACTGGATTCTGCGCATGCTGTTGAACTCCATGGATCAGGCCGCAGCCGATTTGAAAGGTTTGCGAGCGGGTTGGTCGTCGGCAGTCGCCCCCGCCGGAATTTCGCTGATGTCGCGCTTGAAGGTCTCGGTCAGCAGCAACAGCGCCAACAGGGAAATCAGTGCCGCGCCGATCATGTACCAGGCCACCGACGAGCCTTTGCCAGTGGCTGCGAGCAACGCGGTGGTGACGATAGGCGTCGCTGCGCTGCCGAGCAGCCCGGACAACATGTAGCTGATCGACAGCCCCGAATAACGCACCCGCGTGCCGAACAACTCCGCCAGGAAAGTCGCAATCGGCCCGTAGTTGGCGGCGAAGGCGGTCATCAACAGCAAGTAGCCGAAGATCACCAACGACAGCTCTTTGGTGTCCATCAACCAGAACATCGGGAACGCCACCAACGCCTCGGCAACGATGCCGGCGACGATGATCGGCTTGCGTCCGTAACGGTCCGACAGCGCACCAAATACCGGCAACATGACGATGCACCAGGCGCAGGACAGCAGCACTACACCGAGCATCACGCTGCGACTGAAGCCCAGATTCTGCGTGCCGTACGTCAGGCCGAACGCGACGATGATGTTGAACGACGCGCCGGTCGACATCGTCGCAATACCGCCTAGCACCACTTGTTTCCAGTACTTGCGAAAGACTTCGGCCAACGGCATTTTCACCTGCACTTCGGCTTCCTTGACCTTGTTGAACGCCGGGGTTTCAGCGATGTTCAGGCGGATGTACAAGCCCACGGCGATCAGCAAAACGCTGGCCAGGAACGGAATGCGCCAGCCCCAGGCCAGCAGGTCCTCCGGCGACAGCCACGCCGCGATCAGCAGGAACGCCAGGTTGGCAATCATGGTCCCGGCGGGCACGCCGATCTGCACCCAGGAACCGTACAAGCCGCGCTTGTTGGCCGGCGCATGCTCCACCGCCATCAGCACCGCCCCGCCCCACTCGCCGCCCAGTGCCAGGCCTTGAATGACCCTGAGCAATAACAACAGGATGGGCGCCCAGATACCGATGGCCGCGTAGTTGGGCAACAGGCCGATGGCGAATGTGGCGGCGCCCATGGTCAGCAGCGAAATCAACAACATCGACTTGCGGCCCAGCTTGTCGCCGAAGTGCCCGAACAATGCCGCGCCGACGATCCTCGCCAGATAGGCCGAAGCGAACGTGCCGAACGCCAGTAAGGTGCCGATCAACGGCACGAAATCCGGGAAGAACACTTTGTTGAACACCAGCGCTGACGCGGTGGCGAAAACAAACAAGTCGTACCATTCCACGGTGGTGCCGATGACACTGGCCACGGCGACTTTTTTCATGCTGATTGCAACTTCCGGTGGTGCGCCGGACTTTTCTGCGGACGATAGATCGCTCATCACTGACTCCAGGAATTTGTTTAATTGTTTTGACTGGCAGTAAAACGTTCGAGGTGAGGGATTGTTGTTATGTCTCGCCCAACTTGGCGGGCGAGTTAGTCAGTCTCAATAACCGAGTGTTCGGTCGGCGCAATTCAATAGTGGTTCATCGGCGTTTAAACGGCGAAAGTTCTCTGCCACTTGTTCGGCAATGCAATCGTGGGACGCGGCCGAGGCCATGTGTGGCGTGATCGCGACGCCCGGCATGGTCCAGAGGCGATGATGGGGCGGAAGCGGTTCTTGTTCGAAAACATCCAGCAAGGCGCCGCGCAGTTTTCCTGCTTTCAGGGCACGTTCGAGGTCGTCGATGTTGAGGTGACCGCCGCGACCGCAATTAACCAGTGCGGCGCCATTGGCCAGATGTTCGAAGGTTGAATTACCGAGGATGCCGCGCGTCTCGCGGGTCAGTGGAAGCAAGTTGATCAACAGCTCCACGCCCTCAAGAAACGGGTTCAGTTGTTCGGCACCGGCGAAGATCTGGACACCGTTCAGATCCTTGCTACGACGGGCCCAGCCTCGAACGTCATAACCGGCGGCAGCCAGATCCTGAGCAATGGCGCTACCCAACGATCCCAGCCCCATCACACCGACCTTGAATTGCCCCGCCGCCCGTTGCAGCGGTCGCTCCCAGTGTTGATTGCGTTGTTGTTCCAGCACCTGATCAAAGCCACGGTGATAGTGAATCACCGCCCAGCGCACGTACTCGGTCATGCCTTGGCGGTGGCCGGGATCAACCACCCGGCATACCGGCAGATCCGGGCACGACGGGTCATGTTCGAGGTGATCGATGCCGGCCGCCACTGAGTGGAGGACCTGTAGGTTCGGCAACGCGGCCAGGCTGCCCGGCAAAGGAAACCAGCAGGCGGCAATCTGCGCGTGTTCAGCCAGCGGATCATCCGCCAGCACGGTGGTGAGCTGCGGCGCGCTACGGGCAAACGCCGCCTGCAATTGCTGGAGCAGCAAGGTGTCGCGGGACAGCAAAACCACGGTGTTCATGACAGATAGGACTCACGCTGGGATTCGATCAGGGTCAGTGCGGCCTCCCAGGCCAGGTCGATGATGTTGTCCTGTTCATCGCGGTCGAACTGTTCAGCGGTGTGTGCACAGACTTCCGGGGACGGGTAATGCAATTCGCAACCACCGGCCAGCGCGGCGACCTGCGCCTGACAGGCACGCTCAAGGAAGTGAATTTCCTGAAACGCCTGGGCCACCCCCGACCCACCGACCAGCAAGCCGTGGTTACGCAGGATCATCGCCCGGTGCGGCCCCAGGTCGTCGATCAAACGCCCGCGCTCATCCAGCGACAGCGCGATACCTTCGTAGGTGTGGTACGCCAGCTTGCCGTAGAACTTCAGCGCATGCTGACTGATCGGCAGCAAACCTTGCTTCTGCGCGGCAACGGCCATGCCGGCGGCGGTGTGGGTGTGAATCACGCAGTTGAGATCCGGTCGGGCCATGTGGATCGCCGAATGAATGACGAAGCCGGCGGCGTTGACCCGCTGACCTTCGTAGGCCGGGTCGACGATGCACCCGTCCTGATCGATACGCACCAGATCCGAGGCGCGCATGCGGTCGAAAATCACCCCGTAGCGGTTGATCAGAAAGTGATGCTCAGGCCCCGGAATCCGCAGGGTGATGTGGGTATCGATCAAGTCCGTCATGCGAAAGTGCGCGACCAGCCGATACAGCGCCGCCAGCTCGCAACGGGCCTTCCACTCAACCGGGCCGATGTGTTCAGGTTGACTCACGAATACACCTCTTTAGCAGCGTGGGTGACGATCGGGTTGGCGCGCAGGCGGGCCAGCCCGCAAACACCGATCAGGGACAGGGCCGAGAGCAAGGTGAAGAACACCGCCAGCGGCAGCCATTGTCCGGAAAACTTGCTCGCCAGCAGCGTGCCGATCAGCGGCGTGGTGCCCCCGGCCAGCGCGCAACTCAACTGGTAAGCGATGGAAATGCCCGAGTAGCGCAGATGCACCGGGAACGCCTGGGTCATGTAACCGGCGATCACCGCGTACAGCGCCGACAGGATCACCACCGCCAGGGCGATGCCGAGGGTCATCAACAGAATGTTTTGCGTACCCACCAGCACAAACATCGGGTACGGCGTGACCATGCACAGCAGTGCGACGAGCTTGAGGAAGCGTCCCTCGCCGATACGCTCGGCGAGCAACGCGGAAAGCGGTTGCGAAAGCAGCTGAATAACAGTCACCAAAAACAGGCAATCGAGAATCGTCGAGCGCGCGATGCCCTGATACTGGGTGACGTAGGTGATCATGAATGTGTTGGTGAAGAAAAACCCGGCGGAGCCAATGGTCACCGCCGCAGCGGCAAACAGGATCTGCCGCCAGCAGGTACGGATCACGTCTTTCACCGGGTATCTGGCGGTTTCGTTGTTGTCTCGGGCCTTGGCGAACTCCGGCGACTCGTGCACGCCGGAACGGATCATCAGGCCGACCATCATCAGCACACCGCTGGCGAGAAACGGCAGACGCCAACCCCAGGACAAGAAGTCTTCTGGCTCAAGGGACGTCACCAGGCGAAAGGCGATCAGGGCCAGCAACAAACCCGCTGGACTGCCGAGCTGGGCAAACGAGGCGTAGAACGTTTTGCGCTTGGCCGGCGCGTGCTCGCTGGCCATCAACACCGCACCGCCCCACTCGCCCCCCACCGAAATGCCCTGGATCAGGCGCAGTACGATGAGACCGACCGGCGCCCAGATGCCGACACTGGCGTAGCTCGGCAGCAGGCCGATCCCGGCAGTCGCCAGGCCCATCAGCGCCATGGTCACCAGCAGCATTTTCTTGCGGCCCAGACGATCGCCCAAGTGACCGAACACCATGCCGGCCATGGGGCGAGCGATGAAGCCAACAGCGAAACTACCGAAGGCGGCCAGGGTGCTCATCACCGGGTCGCTGCTGGGAAAGAACACTTGCCCAAGCACCAGCGCCGCCGCGGTGGCGTAAATGTAAAAGTCGTAGAACTCGATGGTCGTGCCAATGAAGGCGGCGGCCGCGGCTCGTCGCGGTTGTGCGGTGGTGTGCATGCAAGGACCCTGTGTATTTATAGTTTTGGGCAGGTACTGAAGGCTGTTTACGGTTGCGCTCTGTGGCGCTTGTGGGCTTTATCGCTTCCGTGCCAGGATTAGTCAATTTTCATATTCTTATCTTTACTATTAGCACGGCTACTACATGGAATTGTCATGACCTCCACTAACCCTTGGGTGGGCCGACGTTTTCTCAACGATCGCCTGGACTGGAACCTGTTGCGCACCTACCTGGTGATCGGCCAGGAAGGCAGCATGAGCCGCGCTGCAGCGCGGCTGCACATCACGCAGTCGGCGGTCAGCCAAGCGCTAAAACGGCTGGAAGAACAACTGGAATGTGTGCTGATTGCCCGCAGCGGGCGACGGTTCGACCTGACGGAAACCGGGGAAGAAGTCCTGCGCATTGCGGCGGATATCTACGGCGATATCTCGCGATTGGGTACGGTAGTGGAGAGTCGTCACGATGACGTGGTGGGCAAGATCCGTATCCTCACCGTCAGTGGCGTGCAGGCGCGACACTACGATGACTTCCTCGCCGACTTCCATGAAACCCACCCGAAAGTCGAGCTGGAAGTCGAGGTCATGGGCAGCTCGAACATCATCAGTTCGTTACTGCAAAAGACCGCGACCATTGGCGTCGGACTGTGTCGTTTACCGCAACCGCGGCTGGAGCAGCGGGTACTGTTTCGCGAGCGCTATGCGTACTTTTGTGGCCAGCGTCATCGACTCTTCGGGCAAGAAAACCTGACGCTGGAACAACTCGCGGCGGAGAACTTCGTCAGCTTCACCAGCGACCAGCTCGGCGGCAACCTTTCGCCGCTGACACTGTTCCGTGACGAGCAAGGCTTCACCGGCAAGATCGTCGCCTCATCGACGAGTTTCGAAGAGATTTACCGCTTGATTTGCGCAGGCTACGGGATTGGCTGCTTGCCGACGCACCTGGTGCGAAGGGATGTCGAGCAAGGTTTGCTCTGGCGTTTGCCGCCGGAAGACGGGGTGGTGGATTTCGATATCCAGCTGCTGTGGAATCGCGAGCAGAAGATGAGTCAGGCCGAAACCGTGTTCCTCGAAAGCTTCCAGCACATGCTCAGCATCCGTGAGCCTGTGCTGTGAAGCCTTGAACACTTAAACGTGAGGATCGCCCGGCGCTTTACTCGGCGTGGCGTATTGCGGCTTCAGATGTCCGTCCTGATCCAGTAGCCAGGCGTCCATGATCTGCCGCACCACAGGGCCGGCGACGCGACCGCCGGCCTCGCCGTTTTCGATCATCACCGAGATCACAATCTTCGGATGCTCGGCCGGAGCGAAACCGACAAACAAGGCGTTGTCGCGATTACGCTCCAGGGTTTTCGCCCGGTTGTAGCGCTCACCCTGTTTGATCGCGACCACTTGCGCCGTACCACTCTTGCCGGCGATCCGGTACTGAGCCCCCTGCGCCGCCGCTCGGGCAATTCCGCGTGCGTCGTGCATCACCATTTGCATGCCGTGGTTGACCTGCTCCCAGTCTCGTGGGTCCTTCAACAGGATGTTTGGCATCGGATGCTCATCCACTGGCGCAACGCCGTCCACGGTCTTGGCCAGGTGCGGTCGGTTCCAGACACCTTTGTTGGCGATCAGCGCAGTCGCTTGAGCCAGCTGCAGCGGCGTGACCTGCATGTAGCCCTGACCGATGCCGAGAATCACGGTCTCTCCGGGGAACCATGGCTGACGACGCGTGGCACGCTTCCAGGCCTGGGACGGCATCAGGCCGGCAGACTCTTCGAACATGTCCAGCGAGACCTTCTCGCCGAGGCCGAACATCGCCATATAGTCGTGCAGGCGATCAATGCCCAACTTGTGCGCCAAGTCATAGAAGTAGGTGTCATTGGAGCGCATGATCGCCGTGTCCATGTCCACCCAGCCATCGCCGCTGTGGTTCCAGTTACGGTATTTATGATCAAAGTCGGGAAGTTGGTAGTAACCGGGGTCGAAGACGCGTGTCTGCGGGGTTACCACGCCGGCGTCAAGACCGGCGATGGCCACTTCCGGCTTGATAGTCGAGCCCGGAGCGTAGAGGCCGCGCAGCACACGGTTGAACAGCGGCCGGTCGATGGAATCGTGCAGCGCCGCATATTCCTTGAAGCTGATCCCGGTCACGAACAGATTCGGGTCGAAGCTTGGCTTGCTGACCATGGCCAGCACTTCGCCGGTCGATGGATCGAGCGCGACCACTGAACCACGACGATCACCCAAGGCTTCTTCGGCGGCTTCCTGAAGTTTGACGTCCAGGCTCAGGACGATGTTTTTGCCGGGGATCGGATCGGTGTGTTTGAGCACCCGCAGAACGCGGCCCTGAGCGTTGGTTTCGACTTCTTCGTAACCGACCTGGCCGTGTAATTCCGACTCGTAGAACTTTTCAATCCCGGTCTTGCCGATGGATTGAGTGCCTCGATACTCGACCGTATCCAGGGCTTTGGATTCTTTCTCGTTGATCCGACCGACGTAGCCAATCGAATGCGCGAAGTGTGCGCCCATTGGGTAGTGACGAACGAATTGTGGCTCGACATCGATTCCGGGCAGACGGAATTCGTTGACGGCGAGTACGGCGATTTGCTCTTCGCTGAGTTCATAGAACAGGGTGACGGGCTCGAATGGATGACGCGCCTGCTTCATCGCCTTGTCGAACAGCGTCCGGTCCTCAGCGGGCAGGTGCAAGAGGTTGACCACCTCGTCCAGTTCTTCTTTGACGTCGGAGGCGCGTTCGCGGGTGATGGTCAGGTTGAAGCTGGGACGATTGTCGGCGAGGACCACGCCGTTGCGGTCGTAGATCAACCCGCGCGCCGGGGCAATCGGCAATACGTGGACACGATTGTTCTCGGAGATGGTCGAGTGATAGTCAAACTCGACCACCTGCAGCACGTACATGCGCACCACCAGTGCGCAGGTGATCGAGACGACGAGCAAGGCGCAGGCCATCAATCTTTTGTTGACCAGGCGCGTCTCTTTTTCGTGATCCTTGATCGGTATGGGTTCGGGCATTTCTGTAGCTGCTCTTTGACAAAAATGGAGCGCCGATCCTTAGGCTTGAAATCAGTCCGTTAAAAACGAGCTGCACCATACCAAAAACCGTGCGGTCGCTTTAGTGCGATTTTCTCTAATGGTTGTCCTTGAGGGCCAAAACGACAGTTGGTTTATCGTGTGGATTCGTGCGGTTTGCTCAAGATTGATATTCCCATTCGTGCATTTTTCTTGCCGATAGGTCTGTGGATACTGAGTGCATGTCATTCCATTTTGTCTGGGAGTCTTTTCATGCATTCACGATTTAAACGATTACTGGGCTCCAACGGGTTTTCGATTGGCCTGGAGCTGCCGCTGGATAATGATTGGTCCAGTGATGGCCAGCGGCGGCGGATTGCTGAGGAACGGCCTTTCGGTGTTCCAGATCTGAAGCAACATGCGGCGATGGCGCGTCTGGCGGACAAGGCTGGTTTCCGCGCGCTGTGGGTTCGTGATGTACCGGTTTATGATCCGAATTTCGGAGACGCCGCACAGGTCTTCGAAACCTTTTCCTACCTTGGCTATCTCGCCGGAATCACCGACAACATCATGTTGGGTACCGCGGCGGTTGTACTGCCATTGCGTCAGCCCTGGCTCACCCTGAAGGGCGCAAACAGTATTGATGAATTGAGCGACGGACGTTTACTGCTCGGCGTCGCCAGCGGCGACCGCCCGATGGAGTATCCGTTGTTTGGTGTGGATTACGATCAGCGCGCAGAGATCTTCCGCAATACGGTGGAGTTGCTGCGCGACCAGGGTGCAGGCCGCTTGCCTGATGGTGCGCAATTGCTTCCGCAGCGGGACCAAGCAGTGCCATTGCTGGTGGCAGGTCTTGGTCAGCAGTCACCTGCCTGGATTGGCGAACATATGGATGGCTGGCTCGCCTATCCCGGCACGCCGGACGAACATCGTCGTCGGGTGGGGCTGTGGAGGGAAGTAGGTGGGGATAAGCCTTACATCAGCTTCGTCCACCTGGATCTGGCAGCCAATCCTCATGCTCCGATGCGACGTGTACGGTTCGGCGGTATTTGTGGGCGGTTGGCGTTGATTGATGAACTTCAGGCATTGCGTGAAGCCGGTGTGCAGCATGTTGGTCTGCATGTGCGTCGTAGCGAACGGCCGGTTGCCGACGTTATCGAAGAGATCGCTGAATACGTTCTGCCAAAGTTTCACTAACTGTGCCGATGAGATCAGGGGCAGCCGATGAGGCTGCCCAT
>NZ_CATKQK010000014.1:0-109239 GCF_949767185.1 Pseudomonas sp. IT-P100 | reverse complement strand
CTGGATCTGCGTGCACATGACCTCTGTGGGAGCCAGCCTGCTAGCGATGAACGATGACGCGGTATCAGCTTAGAAGGCGGATCGGCGTTCCAGCAGACCAGGCCTGAATATCCTCGATCATCTGCGAAAAGAACTGATGGTAATTCTGCTGGCTGACATACCCGACATGCGGCGTCGCCAGCACATTCTCCAATGTCCTGAACGGGTGATGAGCCGGTAAGGGCTCCAGCTCGAACACATCCAGCGCTGCCCCGGCCAGGCGCTGTTTCTGCAACGCCTTGATCAGCGCTGCTTCATCGACAATCGGCCCGCGTGCGGTGTTGACCAGCAGCGCCGTAGGTTTCATCCAGTCCAGCGCCTGTGCGTCGACCAATCCACGGCTGCGGTCGCTGAGCACCAGATGCACGGAGAGCACGTCGGCCTGTTCGAACAGTTCCTGTTTGCTCACATAGGTCACGCCCACTTCGGCGGCGCGTTCGGCGGTCAGGTTTTCGCTCCAGGCGATCACTCGCATACCGAACACCTGGCCGAACTGCGCGACCCGCTGGCCGATGCTGCCCAGGCCGAGAATCGCCAGGGTCTTGCCGTACAGGTCGCCCCCCAGGCCCTGTTGCCATTTTCCGGCGCGCAGGGCATTGGCTTCCACGACAAGGTTGCGGGTCGCGGCCATGATCAGCGCCCAGGTCAGTTCCGGCGCGGCGTGTTTGTAGCTGTCGGTGCCACTGACCTGAATGCCGAGGGCGGCTGCAGCTTTGAGGTCGAGCGCAGCGTTGCGCATGCCGCCGGTAACCAGCAGTTTGAGTTTCGGCAGACGCCGCAGCAGATCCTCGTCGAACCGGGTGCGCTCGCGCATCACGCAGATCACTTCGAACTCACCCAGGCGTGCTGCCAGCGTCTCGTTGTCGGCCGGGTAATCATGGATAAAATCAACCTGGCCGATGGCGTCCAGCGCCGACCAGTCCACGACAGTGCGCGCCACATCCTGCCAGTCATCGATCACCGCAATCTGCACAGCCATCAGCCTTACCTCATCAACGAACGGGGTTGGTTTTGTTCAGCCAGGCGAGCAAGGCCTGGTGGAATTTCTGCGGTTCTTCCATCTGCGGCGCGTGGCCCATGCCGGGGAATTCCACCAGCGTCGACTGGGGAACCAGCTTCGCGACTTGTTTGCCGAGCACGTCGTAGTGACCGAGTTTTGCCTTGACCTCGGGCGGCGCGATGTCGCTGCCGATGGCCGTGGTGTCGGACGTACCGATCAGCAACAGCGTCGGCATCTTCAGGTCCTTGAACTCGTAGTACACCGGCTGGGTGAAGATCATGTCGTAGATCAGCGCCGAATTCCACGCCACTTGTTTATGCCCCGGCCCTTTATTCAGGCCGGCGAGCATGTCCACCCAGCGATCGAATTCGGGTTTCCAGCGGCCGCCGTAATAGGTGTTGCGTTCATAGGTGCGGATGCCATCGGCGGTCAGTTTCAGCTCACGTTCGTACCATTGATCCACCGTGCGATAGGGCACGCCGAGGGCTTTCCAGTCTTCCAGGCCGATAGGGTTGACGAGGGCGAGTTGTTCAACCTGCTCGGGATATTGCAGTGCGTAACGGGTAGCGAGCATGCCGCCGGTGGAATGCCCGAGCAGGGTCGCTTTCTGGATACCGAGGGCTTTGAGCAGTTGCTGGGTGTTGGTTGCCAGTTGCTGGAAGCTGTACTGGTAGTTGTCCGGTTTGCTGGAGGTGCAGAAGCCGATCTGGTCCGGTGCGATGACGCGGTAGCCGGCGTCACTCAAGGCCTTGATCGAAGTGTCCCAGGTGGCGCCGCAGAAATTCTTGCCGTGCATGAGCACGATGCTGCGTCCGTTGGCCTTGCCATGGGCGGCAACGTCCATGTAGCCCATTTGCAGGGATTTGCCCTGGGACTCAAAGGCGAAATGCTTGATCGTGTAGGGATACTCGAAGCCTTGCAGCTCCGGCCCGTACTCCGGACCTTCGGCAGCGATGACGGGCAGTGCGGCGGTCAGCAGCAGGCTGGGTAGCCAACGGAAGCGGGCGAGGGGCATGGGTGAACTCCACAGGAAATCGGCCGATGCTGGATCGGCATGATTAGGGCGACATTAAACACAGGCAATCGCGGCGAATGATCGTTCAACTCATCCAGCCCAGGGTCGCCAGGGCCAGTACGCCATAGCGGGCGCCTTTGGCAATCGTCACGATCACAAGGAAGCGCCCGAGCGGCTCGCGCATCACCCCGGCGACCAGGGTCAGCGGATCACCAATAACGGGTACCCAACTCAGCAACAGTGACCAATGGCCGTAGCGCTGATAATGAACCCGGGCCTTTTCCAGATGCAGCGGGCTGACCGGAAACCAGCGCCGGTCGCGAAACCGCTCGATACCGCGCCCCAGCCACCAGTTGAACAGCGAGCCGAGGACATTGCCCAGGGTCGCGACCGCCAGCAGCGACCAGAGCCAATACTGCTTGCTGAGCAACAACCCCACCAGCAGTGCTTCGGACTGCAACGGCAACAGGGTCGCCGCACCGAATGCGGCGAGGAACAGGCCGATGTACGCACCGAACATCAATGGGCAGCGTAGTCCGCCACCACCACATCAGTGCCGTCCTTTTTCAGGCCGATGACCTGATAAGCATCGCTCATGCCGTCCATTTCCATGCCCGGCGAACCCATCGGCATGCCCGGGGCCGCCACACCCAACAGGTCATCGCGCTTGCCCAGGGCCAGCACCTGATCGGCCGGGACATGCCCTTCGACGAATTTGCCATTGATCAAAGCGGTGTGGCAGGACGCCAGACGCGGTGGCACGCCGTGCTGTTGCTTGAATTCGCTCATGTTGGCTTCAACGTGATCCTCGACCTTGAAGCCGTTGGCCTCCAGATGGCTGATCCATTTTTTGCAACAGCCGCAGTTGGCGTCGCGATGGACTTCGATCGGGATCAGGTCGGCGGCCTGGGCCAGGGAGGAAATGAACAGGGCGCTCAGGGCGACCAGACGCAGGTGGGTTCGCATGGGCAATATCTCGACTCGGAGGATGGTCAAAAAAAGAGGTATTTTGACTGCTTTAGCCAGTAACGAGGCAAGAGATTGTTTCGAAGTGATACCGCCAGGCGGGCTTTTGTGGCGAGGGAGCTTGCTCCCGCTCGCCTGCGCAGCAGGCGCAAACCAGGTTGCGCGATTTAACTGCTAGCACCGCGTTGAATGCCAAGGCGGCCGCTTCGCAGCCCAGCGGGAGCAAGCTCCCTCGCCACAGGGAGCTGCGTTCACCCATCAGCGGACTTTGAACCGCCCCATAATCGCACTCACGCGACTATTGGCCTCCAGCAACTGCCGGGTATTGAGCTCACTCGCCTGACCGCTTTTCACCAATTCATCCACCATGTGGCGGATTTGCACCATGCTGCGGTTGATCTCTTCGGTCACGGCACTCTGCTGTTCTGCGGCGGTGGCGATCTGGGTGCTGAGGCTGTTGATGTGGCTGACAGAACCGGCCATTTCATCCAGCCCGGTGTTGACGCGAGCCGTCGCATCGGCCGCCGACTGGCAGCTGGCCTGAGTGTTTTCCATGGCGCTGACCGACGAGCTCACGCCTTGGGTCAGGCGGGTGAGCATCTCGTTGATTTCCGACGTGCTGGCCTGGGTGCGAGCGGCGAGGGCGCGAACTTCATCGGCCACCACCGCAAAACCGCGTCCCTGCTCACCGGCGCGAGCGGCTTCGATGGCGGCGTTGAGGGCCAGCAGGTTGGTTTGCCCGGCGATGGCGCCGATCACCCCGAGAATCTCGGTGATGCGCTGGGCGTCCTGTTGCATGCTTTCGACTTTGTGCGTGGCGCTGGCCACTTCGTCGATCAGCGCGATCACACTGCTGGAGGCTTCGCCCACGACCACCCGTGAACGGTCGGCGTTTTCGTTGGCGCGTTGGGTGAACGCAGCGGTTTCAGCCGCATTCTGCGCCACGCTTTCGGCAGTGGAACTCATCTCGGTGATGGCGGTGACAGTCTGGTCGGTTTCCGACGCGTGGCGCACCAGGATCTGGCTGGTGTGCGCGGACGTGCGTTGCAGGTTATCGAGGCTGGACGCCATGGCGCCGGTGGCCTGGGTGACTTCGCCGATCATGTTTTGCAGGTACGCGATGAAGGCATTGACCGAGTGACCGATGGCGCCCAGTTCATCTTCGGCGCGGATGGTGATGCGTTTGGTCAGGTCGGCGTCACCGGCCGACAGCGCGTCGATATTGGCCTTCAGCGCTTTCATGCGCTGGATCAACTGGCGGATCGCGTAGATTTGCAGCAACACCAGCAGGATCACCATCGGGATTTGCAGCAGGCTTAGCGTGCTGAGCACGTCGTCGCGCTGGGCGGTGATCAGTTTGGTCGGCAGGGCGGTGGCAAGGAACCACGGCGTGCCTTCGATCGGGCGCATGAAGAAGGTGCTGGCTTCGCCGTTGTTGTCGAACTCGACGCGCTGCGATCGATCACGGTTTTGCAGGCCGGCCTTCACTTGGCTGGCGAAGGGCGAGTTACCGGCCAGTTCGCTGATGTTCTTCAGCACGATCGGCCCGCTGATGCGCGAGCTGTTGCTGATGATCTTGCCGTCGGACTCGACGATCAGCATTTCCGCGCCCAGGTCTTTTTCCTTGCGTGCCACCAGGTCATTGAAGAAACCGAGGGTCACGTCAATGGTTGATACGCCATACGCCGCGCCGTTTTTCTGAATGGCCATGGCGCAGTTGGTGCGCGGCTCGGCGCTGGCATCATCCTTATAGGCCGCGGCCCAGGCGCATTGTCCGCGCGGGGTCTGCATGCCGCCCTTGTACCAGGTCTGGTCGTAATAGTTGGGCGCCGCGTCACTGTTCCAGAAGGTGTTCACCGCCAGCTTGCCCGAGGCATCGCGGTGCCAGAAGGTGCTGAATTTGTTGCGCCCGGCTTCACGCTGGCCGGGCAGGGGCCAGATGCCGCCGCCGAAGACTTTCAGCTCCCCGTATTGATCGACCAGGCCCGGCAGAACGGTGTCGATGGCGGCGCTGTCGAGCAGAGGAATGGTCTGGGTAATGCTGCGCTGCTGCGCCTGAACCTTGTTCAGTTCGCCCTGGATTTGCTCGGCGACTTCAGCGATGCGATTGAGGGCCACTTGTTCTTCGGTGTGGCGAAGTTTCGGCGCTACCAATTGGCTGATGCCGACTACGGTGAGAATAGACAGCAGCAGAATGAACAGGACCAGAAACAGTGTGTAGCGAGCCTGAATGGTGCGGAATGCGGGCATGGAGCCGGGTCCTTTTTAGCAGCGTTCTTATTGGGAAATTTCGGCGCTTCAAAGGGCTATCGGCCTGCATATGCGGAGCTTTAGGTACGATCGTGCAAGCTAGGGGCGAGGTGACGGGCGGTGGAGTGACCGGCCCGTTCAGGCAACCGAACGGGCCAGGTGCAGATCAACGGTCCAGCAACTTCATGACTTCTTCGGGGTAACGCAAACCGGCCGTGGCATTCGCCGGGAAGATGGCTTCCAGCGCGTGCAACTCTTCGCGGCTCAGTTTGACCTCCAGCGCCGCCACGTTCTCCTCCAGGTACTTACGTTGTTTGGTCCCCGGAATCGGGATCAGGTAATCCCCCTGAGCCAGCACCCACGCCAACGCGAGTTGACCCGCCGTCACGCCTTTTTCCGCCGCCAGGTCCTGAACCTGCTGCACCAGCAATAGATTTTTCGCAAAGTTGTCGCCCTGGAACCGTGGACTGAAACGACGGTAGTCGTCTGCCGCGAAATCATCCGGGCTTTTCAGTGCGCCAGTCAGAAAACCGCGGCCCAACGGGCTGTACGGGACAAAGGCGATGCCCAGCCGCTGACACGTGGCCAGACAGCCGTTTTCTTCCTGGTCGCGGCTCCACAACGAGTACTCGCTTTGCAGCGCACTGATCGGATGGACCTTGTTCGCCCGTTCCAGTGTCGCCGCCGAGGCCTCGCTCAATCCCAGGTAACGCACCTTGCCGGCCTTTACCAGTTCGGCCATGGCACCGACCGTTTCCTCGATAGCCACTTGCGGGTCGATACGGTGCTGGTAATACAAGTCCAGGGTCTCGACACCGAGGCGCTTGAGGGTGCCGTCGATTGAGGCGCGAATGTAGTCCGGACGGCCGTTGACCCCGCGGGCGCTCGGATTCGCCGGGTCGCGCACGATGCCGAACTTGCTCGCCAGGAACACGTGATCGCGCTTGCCGACGATGGCTTTGCCGATCAGTTCCTCATTGGTATGCGGGCCGTACATGTCGGCGGTGTCGAGCAGATTGATGCCCAGTTCCAGCGCCCGGTGCAGGGTTGCCGTGGCCTCGCGGGTGTCGACGCCGGTCGTGTAGAAATCGGTCATGCCCATGCAGCCCAGGCCGATGGCACTGACCTGTGGACCGTTCTTGCCCAGTTGACGTGTTTGCATGAAATCAGCTCCCTGTGAATGTGACGTCCATTGTCGACCTCGACAGAAACGAGATAAACCGGCTAAAACTGCTATCACTATTCATGATTTCTAAATAATAAGTCGGTGCAAACAACAATGGATCGTTTCAACGCCATGCGCGTGTTCACCCGAATCGTCGAACTGGGGGGCTTTGCCAAAGCAGCGGACAGCCTGCAAATTCCCCGTGCCTCGGTGACCGTTCTGATCAAGCAACTGGAAAGCCATCTGGGGGTGCAACTGCTGCAACGCACTACGCGGCAGATCAGCCTGACGCTCGACGGTGCCGCCTATTACCCGCGTTGCGTGCGGTTGCTGGCAGATCTTGAGGAAACCGAAGCGGTGTTCTCCGCCGCACGGCACAACCCCAAAGGTCTGTTGCGCGTGGACATGCCCGGGGGCATCGGGCGGTTGGTGGTGATCCCGGCATTGCCGCAGTTCACCGCCCGCTATCCCTTGATCGAACTGGAGATCGGTTTGAATGACCGGCCTGTCGACCTGATTCGCGAAGGTGTCGATTGCGTATTGCGCGGCGGCGCGTCGCTCGATGATTCACTGGTGGCGCGGCCGCTGGTCATGCTGGATCAGGTCACTTGCGCCAGCCCCGATTACTTGCAGCGTCATGGCACGCCACAGGGTTTGGCCGATCTGGCGGGGCATCAGATGGTGGAGTACGTCGCCAGCAACGGCAAACGCTATGGGCTGGAATTTGTCGTCGATGGGCAGGTACAACCGGTCAGTCTGCCCAGGCAAGTCTCGGTCAACAGTGCCGATGGTTACCTGGCGGCGTGCGAGGCCGGATATGGGCTGGTGCAGGCGCCGTACTATCACGTGGCCCGGCGTATCAAGGAGGGTGGTTTGATCGAGGTGCTGAGAGAAGTGCCGCCACCGGGGATGCCGCTGACGGCGCTTTATCCTCCCCACCGTCAGTTGTCGCGGCGGGTAAGGGTGTTCGTTGACTGGATGATCGAGCTTTGCGCGCAGCCGGGAAATGACTTTTTCAGCCATCCGTCAGCTCGCTGAAAATCCTCAGCGATGCTGGTAGTACCCCGGTCCGCCACGGCCGTCGTAATGGTGGCCGCCGTGCCAGCCGCCGTGGGGGAAAATAATGCAGCCGCTCAGGGAAAGCAGGGCAAGCAGGGGAATCAGCAGTGTGATTCGACGGAACATTTCGAAATCCTCATGGTTATCGCCGCTATGAAGCCAAAAGGCTTCATCGGCTGTAACATGAGACCCCGTTTGCAGCGCCGCATCCCCGAAAAACGGTAGGGGCTTGGCATGCATCCGGATACAAACCGGATACATTTTCAGGTTCACGTTCAGGCTTATGTTTAAGCTTTTTGTTAAAGGAAAAGGGCAATGACCCAGTCGCAACGTTTGAAATACTCGATTCTGATCTCCCTGGTGGTGCTGGGGATCATGTTTGGCCTTTCGTATTTGCAGAATGCCGGCGTCATCAGCGAAAAGCTGTTTCAGTACATCGCCATTGGCGTGGCGGTGATCGTGGTGGTGATCAATGGCGTGATGCGCCGCAAGGTCAAACCCTGAGCGACGCCCGCCGACACGATTATTCGCCGTGCAGAGCGGCGGCAGCCTGTGGATGCAGGCTGTAGCTCTTGTCCGCGTTCAGCGTAATCACGCCTTCGCTGCACAAGCGCTTCAACACTTCGCGGACACTGAGAAAGGACAGGGGAATATCCAGCTCCAGCAGGTGGCTGTGTACACCGCGCACCCCCAGGCTGCGGTCGCTGTCGGCGGCGGACAGCAAGGCATCGATGACTTTCAGGCGGATCAGGCTGGTGCGCAGGCCAAAGCTCTTGAGCAGAACCCGGATCCGTTCGTTGCCGTGACGTTCGGTACGCTGAGTGAACAGGCTCGAGCCCATGGAAGTGCCCATTGGTGCAGTGCTACCGTCCGTTGGCAGTTGCGAGTTGTACATGCAAAAACTCCTTTTCAGAGCCTGAACCGGAAAGATGTGTTGGGTGCTCTTACTCAATAAGACGTACGAGCTACGCAAATCATGAAGGCTCGAATGTAGAAATTTTGTCGCCATCACGTCAGAAGCCTGTAAAGCCCTGCAGAAACACCCTCCAGCGCTCTAAATTTTTGTCCTGAATTTCGTTCCTGTAAACAGACCTATCGCGTGTGACACGCTGGGTGTGACCTTCGTTTATTCGATCAGGAGCGAGCGTGATTATTACCAGGCAATTAACCCGATTGAGCCTTGCCGGTGTGTTGGTGGGCTTGAGTCTTGCGGCAAACGCACGCAGCCAGCCGGACCAGGCGACGGCCGAAATCCGCCGGACCAGCTTCGGCGTGCCGCACATTCGCGCTGAAAACGAACGTGGCCTGGGCTACGGCATCGGCTATGCCTACGCTCAGGATAATCTGTGCCTGTTGGCCAATGAGATCACCACGGTGAACGGCGAGCGTTCACGGTATTTCGGCCCGGAGCAGTTCACGGTCGAAGAGCGCGAAAACCAGGTCAGCGATGTCTTTTTCAACTGGCTGAATACGCCGCAGGCCGTCTCTGCGTTCTGGCAGGCACAAACGCCGGAAGTCCGCGACCTCATGGAAGGGTACGTGGCGGGCTACAACCGCTCGCTGGCGGAGCGTCGCGCGCAAGGTTTGCCGCAGCAATGCCAGGGTGAGTGGGTGCGGGACATTACCGCGCAAGACCTGGTCAAGTTGACCCGTCGCCTGCTGGTCGAAGGGGGCGTCGGGCAATTTGCCGAAGCACTGGCCGGCGCCATGCCTCCCAAAGCCGTCGCTCGCAACGCAAACGCGCCCGCGTCGTTCCAGGTCGCCGATGCACGCCGGCAGCGCTTCGCCCTCGATCGCGGCAGCAACGCCGTCGCGGTGGGCAGCGATCGCTCGTTCAATGGCCGCGGCATGTTGCTGGCCAACCCGCATTTTCCTTGGGTCGGCGGGATGCGTTTCTATCAAATGCATCTCACCATTCCCGGCAAACTGGACGTGATGGGCGCCGCGTTGCCCGGCCTGCCGATGATCAACATTGGCTTCAACCAACACCTGGCCTGGACCCACACCGTGGATTCGTCCAAGCATTTCACCCTGTATCGCCTGCAACTCGATCCGAACGATCCGACCCGCTACCTGCTCGACGGCAAGTCGTTGCCGATGAAGCAGCAGACCGTGACTGTGAACGTGAAACAACCTGACGGGCAGACCCGTGCGGTTTCGCACGTGGT
This sequence comes from Pseudomonas sp. IT-P100, assembly GCF_949767185.1. NCBI lineage: Bacteria > Pseudomonadati > Pseudomonadota > Gammaproteobacteria > Pseudomonadales > Pseudomonadaceae > Pseudomonas > Pseudomonas sp. IT-P100. The sequence continues at coordinate 99,577 of NZ_CATKQK010000014.1, read as the reverse complement.
CTACAGCTCCCGGTTCGGCCCGATTGTGCAATGGCCTGGAAAACTGGATTGGGACAATCAGTTTGCCTATAGCCTGCGCGACGCCAACCTCGATAACGACCGCGTGCTGCAGCAGTGGTACGCGATGAACCGCGCGGTCAGCCTCGAGGAATTGCAGGCGTCGGTCCACAAGATCCAGGGCATCCCGTGGGTCAACACCCTGGCGGCGGACGATCAGGGCCAGACGCTGTACATGAACCTGTCGGTGGTGCCGAACGTCAATGCCGACAAACTGGCCAAGTGCAGTGATCCGCGAGCCGGACTGGAACTGATCGTGCTCGACGGTTCCAACAGTGCCTGTGCCTGGGACATCGACCCGACGGCGGCACAAAAAGGCATCTATGCGTCGGACAAGTTGCCGCAACTGTTGCGCAAGGACTTCGTGCAGCACTCCAACGATTCGGCATGGATGGCCAACCCGGCGCAGCCGCTCACCGGTTTCTCGCCGTTGATCAGCCAGGACGGTCAGCCGTTGGGCCTGCGTTCACGCTTTGCCCTGGATCGACTCGGCACGTTGAACAAGGCCGGCCCGATTGCGGCAGCGGATCTGCAACGGATGGTGATGGACGATCAGGTGTATCAGGCGGCGCAAGTCATGCCGGACCTGTTGCAATTCTGCGCGCAGGACCTTGGCGCCGATGCGCCGCTGCTGACTCCGCTGTGTGCGAGCCTGAAGGCCTGGGATCGCAGTGCGAATCTGGACAGCGGTCTTGGTTTTGTCCATTTCCAGAACGTCATGGAATCAGTGCAGGACACGCCGGATGTCTGGCGCGTCGCGTTCGATCCGAAAGATCCGCAACACACCCCGCGCGGCCTGGCGGTTGATCGCCCGGAGGTTGCGAAGGCCTTGCGCGAAGCGATGCTGGCTTCGGTGGAAGTGGTCAGCAGGTCGGGGCTCAGGACCGACAGCCATTGGGGCGATATCCAGGTGGTGAGCAGCGGCGGCCAGCAGACGCCGATTCATGGCGGTCCAGGCACACTGGGCGTTTACAACGCCATTCAGAGCGTGCCGAGAACCGATGGCAAACGTGAAGTGGTCAGCGGCACCAGCTATTTGCAGGTCGTGACTTTCGATGACAAGGGGCCTCAGGCCAAAGGGCTGCTGGCGTTTTCGCTGTCCAGCGACCCGGCGTCGAAACATGCCAATGACCAGACCGTGGCGTTCTCGAAGAAACAGTTGAGTGTGTTGCCGTTCACCGAACAGCAGATCACTTCGGACCCGCAGTATCAGGCGCAGACGATCCGTGAACAGGATGAAAAAGCCGGGAAGGTGGCCAAAAAATAAAACGCTGCTTGAGCGATGAAGAAAGGCCGCACCCCGCAAGGGTGGCGGCCTTTCAGCTTTTCGGGGGTTGTTGCGGAATGGAGTTGAGGACCGGATTGCCTTCCTTGTTTCGAGTCAGGTAGACCGGCAACACCCTGGGCAGCGTCGCCACCAGGTTGTGGAGTTCCTTGATGTTGTAGATGCCGCCGAGGCGGATCGCGCCGGTGCTGTTGTCAGCCACCATCACGGGGTTTTCCAGATAGCGATTGATCAGGGGCAGGGCTTCGGATAACGCCAGGTCATCGAGCACCAGTTTGCCGTGGCGCCAGGCCAGTGACGTGTCATTGGCGTAGGTCTGGCTGATTTGCGGCGTGAAGTCGCCGTGTTTATAGCGCGCCTGCATGGATGGCTCCAGACGCAAACCATCGCCCGGCAGGTCATCGTTGCTATTGACCAGTACCGAACCTTCGATCAGATTCACGCGCACCTGATCCTCATACATCCAGACGTTGAATTTGGTCCCGGTGACCCGAATCCTGCCGTCCGCTGCCTTGACGACAAAGGGGTGGCTGGCGTCATGGCTGACACTGAAAAACGCTTCGCCCTTATCCAGCGAGACCCGGCGCTGGTCCTTGTAATTGCTGAAGGTCAGTTCTGTGCCCAGGTTCAACTCGACTTGGCTGCCATCGCTCAGGGTGACCTGGCGGATCGCATTGCTGGCTTCGAAATGCTGGTACGAATTGGGCAGCAAGCCCAGGTTCCAGCCACTGTACGCTGCCAGTGGCAACGCCAGGGCACAAACGGCCGCGGCAATGCCGACGGTGCGCCAGGGCGTTGCACGCTTGGCCCGAGTGATGGGCACGACAGTCTCGAGGCGCGGCAAATCTTCCGCGACTTCCCAAATCTCCAGCATCGCCTCGTATTCGAACGCATGCAGCGGATGAGCATCGCGCCACTGCTCGAAGGCTTGACGCTCCTCGGCCGTGCAGTCGCTGGCGTGCAGACGCATGCACCAATGCGCAGCGGCATCGGTGACAGCGTCATAGTCGGCTTGTGAGAAAGGGCTGTCGGTCATTGACTCATCCTGATTTCCTGCATTCTAACCTTGAGGGCAGTCTGCGAGAACAGGCGTCATGGCATTTACCCATCAAACGTCTGTTTATTTTCCGCCATCAAGGTGTATTGACGTGTAACTGGCGGCCGAGATGACCGATTAACCAGGCCACGCTGTCGGCATTGCCGAGTTGCACCGCCAGGCGAGTCAGGGAATCTTTTTTAAAGGTTTCGCGAGCACCGCTCAGGTTTTCTGCGCCGGTCAACGTCAAAATATGCGCTTTCACCCGATCCGTATTTTCATAAGTGGAATTTCCCGGATCTTCCCACGCCCCGGTGTCTGGATCCCGGGTCATGAACAGTTGTGTGTAAGGGGTCTTGATCGACAGTGCGGTGTCCTGGATGTGGGTCAATGCATTTTTGAGATCGGTGGCTGTCACGCTGGTTGTGCCAATCAGGTCGGCAAAGGGCCTGCCAGGGTCCAGGTAGGAAATGTCCTCGGTTTTACAGACAAGGTGCGAAAGCTCATGCAAAAGGGTCACCGCCCGGGCATGCGTGTTGATCGGAAATGCTGTATCGGAAAGATGTTGGCGGTATAGGTCGAAACCCGGATTGAAGAACCTTTCCGCCAGATAAATCTTCCGCTTGGCGTCATTCGGGACGATAAAGGCGAATGTGCTGTAGGCGTCCTCGATTACCCGGCCGACGACAAAACGATTGGACTTGGTCTTCCTGAGTGTAGGGTCCAATAACGCGGTAAACAGGTCGCCCACGACTTTTTCCAGTTTCTCGACATGCGCGGGCAGCACTTGCGGCACATCGATGAAACGTTTGATGAGTCGATGCACGGGGGTTTCCGCGTCATCGGATGCCTTCAGCAACTGCAGGTTTCGAAAGCTGTTCCAGGCATAGGTCGTTGCCTGGTCCAGCGCTTCGTCGATCTGACGAGCCTTCTGTGGGAAACACCGGCGTATCTGCGGCATTCCATGGGCGTCGATGTTCATGCCACCCCAGGCCGCTGCCGCCGCATCCAGCCGATCCATGAGGCCGAATTGCGGAGGCGGTGCATTCCGGTCGATTACCCATCGATTCGATGCGTTTTGTCGCAGATAAGGGCCGAGGGTCTGTGTATCTGCGATGCGCCAGCGGCTGCCGCGTTTTGTCACCGGAAAAACTTTGCCTTCAACCGGCCCGTAAAGCTGTTTCGTCGTGGGGTGCGCGTAGAGCCCGGGCGTCGAGTCGGGCTTCAGCGCGTTCAGGTGGACATGGCGGCTTTCATGACGCTTCAAGGCTGTGCGCTCGGGGGCGGTGACCTTGATGTCCTGCCATTTGCAGGCGGCATCGGAGTTTGCTGGTGCCGGTGCGACTGGCGTAGCCGTCGGTGGCGCGTGAGTGTCCAACGACTGGCGCAGCGAAGCGAGCTGTGCGATCCCGCTGATGAATGCCCTGATGGCCGCGCCCCATTTGTGCGTCTGCAGGTCTTCGGCGGATTGCTTGATGTCACGGTAACTGTTCCACACCGTGACGGGGTAAGCGAGTTTACCCATGAAAAACGAGTACGCCTCGTGCAGGTCTTCACCCAGTACGTGCTTGATGGTTGCCCACTCACTCTGCTTCTTGTCATCGGACTGACAACCGAGCAATCGGCCGAGCAACGCGGCATTGTCGTTGAACAAGTGCCCGAACAGGTGGCCCTTGATGGGATTCGACGCCAGGGTAACTTCCTCCTCGGGGGCGCCAGGAGTCTCCGGCGTGGCTCTCGCGACCCGGCTCGGGGGCGTCGCCATTCGGGTCTCCAGCAGGATCCGTTCAGGGTTCTCCAGGTTCATGAGGACCCAGTCGAGCAGTCCGCCCTGGGTCTTCAGTTCTGCCAGCAACTGTGTTTCGCTTTCGTATTCTTTTATCCCGTGCCTGGGGCTGTGCGGTGCGAGCAGCACCTGCGGTGCCGTGCTATCGGCCGATGAGCCGATCAGATAGACGCCAGGCACTTTGACGGTTTGCCCGCTCCTGATACCGAGGAACTCCAGGGGGCGGATGATGCCATGGGCACCGTCGACTGCCGCACGGGCGATGGCGTCGGGCATGTCCATGATCTGGCGGATCAGATCAAACCCGGTTTCGCTGAGGCGTTCCTGCAGTTTTTCTGCGTGGGCGTGGTGCATCAGTTGCCAGGGCAACTGTGTGTAAAAAAGCTTCCTGCGTTCCGCGTTCGCCGAGGTGTCTGCCAGGGCGTCGCTCACTATTTGCTGTTGATGCACACCCGGTTTCAGGTCGCGTATCAGGTCTTTGATATAGCGTTCGTCCATGCCTTCTGGAATGGCTGTGTTATCCAGGGACGTCAGTTTGAGGAAGACGGCGTCCAGGTCCTTGAGGTGAGTCAAGGCAAAGTCGGTCAGGGTTTGGGTGCTGGACGCAGACCTCGGGCTCGCGCTGATCTCGACCCGGACCTTGTCCGGATCAATGTTGAAGTCGTCTGCCTTGAGTTGTTTTTCCAGCTCATGGTGCGCGGTGCGCTGCAACGAGCGGATGCCGGTGAGGTAATCCTGGTCGTCTTTGACGTTATGAAGGTATTGCTGAAGCAGTTCGCCATGCAGGATCAGGTCTTTGATTGGCGCCTTGGCCAGCCAGGCCGGGAGCTTTTGCTGGGTGGTCAGGGATTCGGCAATATCGGTTGCACGGCGCAGCCCGGTCATCGGTTCGCGCAGGGCCACCAGATTCAGCAGGCTGGCCAGCGGTGCGGGAGAGAGCGGGGTGGTCAACGCTTGGGTGACGCAGGTCTGGTCGAGATCGACAAAGGGCTTTTGCAGATAATCGAGGAAGTGCCCATGGACCCGTTGCAGTGGCGCCAGGGTGTAAGCCTTGCCTGGCAACCGCTCGCTGCGGCCGAGGTTTTCCAAGAGCATTGATCGATGATTCTCGTCCTTGAGGCGTCGCTCGAGTTGCTCCAGTAGCGGCGTCAGTGCGTTGAAGGCTTCAAATCCCAGTGCCGGCGTCCACAGAATGGCTTTGCCCGAGTGCACCGGATCCAGGCCTCCCCGTTCAGTGAGGACAAAGCAACTGGCCAGTTTCAACGGGGTCGCGGTGGCGCCGGTCTTCAATGCCAGGGAAAAGACCTCCGGAAAAAAACCGTTCAATGCCGCCCGTTGCAGGTGTATCGGGGTATCGAGCACGGTTTTGATGATTGCCTGTTCCGTTGCACCCAGGGTGCGCGAGACGGCGCGAAGCTTCAATTCACTGCGCAGTGCCGTTGACAGGGTATGGGTAAAACTCGATTGCAAATTCGCCAGGGATATACTGACGAGGCTGTGCGCATCAGTGAATGTGCGGGTTTTGATGGGAATGACCGGGTGTTTTTCAAGGAGTTGATCGAGCGCCTGTTCGACCGAGTCCAGCAGCGACAGCTCCTGTCTGGCCGACTCGGCACGTACGGTGGCCGGTCTCGCGCTGACGCGGCGGTCCGGGCGCGTGCTCCAGCGTCCTGCGGCCTCAGCCAGGAGCAGGCGGTTATCGATCAATCCCCGGACGTCCAGGGCATTGTCGAGCAAGGCGTGAGGGTCCAGCGTACCTTCGCTTTCACGGTAGCGGCTCAAGGCATGGCTGAGGTTTTGCCGTTGTTTCTCCACGATGTCGACCATCATCCGTTCAAACGCCGGGCCGATGACCGGCTCTCCCACAACGACTCGATCGTCCGGTTCCAGCCCAAGAAAAGTACCGCGTTCGTCCAGCGACATGAAATTGAGCAGTGTGTCTTCATGCCCCTCGCTTTTGAGCATGTGCAGCACGATTTTTTTCACCGCGGGCAGGTTGCTTGTGGCCTCGATGCCTCGGGTCGGGTTGTACAGAAAACTCAGGGTGCTGGTGCCCCCGATCATCAAGGTCGAGGCAAGCTCCGCAAAATGTTTGAACGGGGCGGTGACCCGCACTTTTTCGATGCGAAGGGGATTGTTTGGGGCAGGCGCGAGGCTGACATTCATCAGTTGCAGATATTCCTGCGTCGTTAAAGTGCCCTGCTGGCGTTGATGTAAAAGCCGCGTGTGAAACGTGTCGCGCATGCAGTCGCTGAAAAAACTCAGGCGCGACAGGCCATTGCTCATGGGCGTGTTCCAGAACGTCTCAAGCAGGCTTTGCAGGTGAGGCGTAAAACTCTGCGCGATCTCCTTTATGGCGCTTTCCCATGCCTGGTTGTCGATATCGCTGCTGACGCTGTGCTCGGGATGGGTAAACACCCTGGAATCGCCTGTCGGCCACTGGTTCGTCAGGTAAAAATGCAGGAGGGCCTCGCTCAGTGACATCGAGTAAATCGTGTGCGCCTTATCACGGTCATCGAACGCGGAGCCTGTACTGACAAAACTCTTCAGCCGCGTCAGGCGCTGGTCGAGTGTGGGAAATGGCTTGAGCAGCGCATGCTTGAGGGTATCGTCGAGCATCGATTGCAAGGTGGGTATCTTGACCAGCTCACCCGCCATCGCCTGGATGTTTTCTTCTTGCTGTTGCTGAAGGACGAGCTCCTGGTCTTCGAACACCGCACCTTCGATGTCGCTGGTGGCAATGTCGAGTGCAGGGGCGGCGGCCAGGGGCAGGCGTTGTTCGATGGAGACGAAACGCAACAGTTCACGTTTTCCGCTGGCGTGCGCCAACCACTCTTTGAGCTTGCTTTTGAGGTCGTCCATGTCCGCGAATTTGATCAAGCCCTTCCACGGCGTGTAGAGCGTGACCTCGCCATCGTTGGGCCGACTCATGGCAAAAGCGCCGGCCAACGGGATGCCGGTCTCGCCCGGCAAGGACAACAGGAGCCGGTAGGCGTGCATCGGTTTTACATGCGTTTTACGGGCTGACTGGGTGGGTCGATAAACCGTCTTCAGCCAGTTCAGATCGTCCAGGCTAAAGCTCAGCGCGTTTTCCCGTTCGCCGGGTTGCCTGGCGGCGGATGCGCGTTCTGCTTCGTCAAAAAAATACGGCAGTGCAGGCGTCGTCATGATGTTTCCTCGATGGGCTGCGACGGTGTTCAGTGCAGGTCGTTGGGTCGAGGGGCAACAATAGAGGCCGGAAAAAGGCGGGGTGCGGTACATATTGCTTGCGCGAGAGACTTGACAGGACGCCGGTAAGAAAGCGCTTAATCGACCTGTCGCCCGTCTCTAAAAATAATACTGGAGCTTCAGATGACCGCTTCGCCTGAAATGGCAGTCAGTTCGGCCAACTCAACCCTGGATTTTGATTCTCTCGTCCTGTTGCTCGAACGCATTTTCGTTCGCCATGGCACCTCCGCCGAGGTCGCCAGGACACTGGCTCTCAACTGCGCGGGCGCCGAACGCGATGGCGCCCACAGTCACGGCGTATTTCGCATTCCCGGTTACGTCTCGACGCTGAAGAGCGGCTGGGTCAATGGCCAGGCCGTGCCGGTGGTAGAAGACGTGGCGTCGGGTTTTGTCCGGGTCGACGCCGGCAACGGTTTCGCTCAACCGGCGCTCGCCGCTGCCCGCGCCTTGCTGGTGGAAAAGGCCCGCAGTGCCGGTATCGCGGTGCTGGCGATTCGCAATTCCCATCACTTCGCGGCGTTGTGGCCCGACGTCGAACCGTTCGCCTATGAAGGATTGGTGGCGTTGAGCGTGGTCAACAGCATGACCTGCGTGGTGCCGCATGGCGCCGATCGCCCGCTGTTCGGTACCAACCCGATTGCTTTCGCCGCCCCGCGCGCGGACGGTGATCCGATAGTCTTTGACCTGGCCACCAGTGCCATCGCCCATGGCGATGTGCAGATCGCTGCACGCAAGGGTGAGCGTTTGCCGGCGGGCATGGGCGTGGATAGCCTCGGTCAGCCGACCCAGGACCCGAAAGCGATTCTTGAAGGCGGGGCGTTGCTGCCGTTTGGCGGGCATAAAGGTTCGGCGCTGTCGATGATGGTGGAACTGTTGGCGGCGGCGTTGACCGGCGGCAACTTCTCGTTCGAGTTCGACTGGAAGAACCACCCCGGTGCCAAAACACCATGGACCGGACAGTTGTTGATCGTGATCGATCCGAGCAAGGCCGCCGGACAGAATTTTGCCGAGCGCAGCCAGGAACTGGTGCGGCAGATGCACGGTGTGGGGCTTAAGCGATTGCCGGGTGATCGTCGTCACCATCAGCGGGCCAAATCCAGCGTGGGTGGCATTCAGCTGGATGCGGACACGCTGGCGAATTTGCGGGAGTTGGCCGGCGCCTAGAAATTGGAACGCAGACCTGTGGGAGCGAGCAAGCTCGCCCCACAGGGATTTCATTTCACTAATGAATTATTGATAGGCGGGCTTAACGGCGGCCCAGCAACAACCCGACAACCAAACCAAAACCGGCGGAAATGGCCACGGTTTGCCATGGATGCCCGCCAATGTAGGTTTCAGTGGCTTCGACCGCCGGGAGGGTGCGGTCGCGAACGCTGGTGACCGAGTCCCGTGCCTGCTGGAGTTTCTGGGCGATCTGTCCGCGAAGCGTGTCTGCTTCTTCACCGACCAGCGACGCGCTGCTTTTCAGCAGTTTTTCCGACTCTTCGATCAGCGCCTGTAGATCGCTGAAAGCCTGGTCCTTGATTTGGTCTTCAGCGACTTGTGCGGCAGTTTTCCGGGCCATTGAGGTACTCCTTGCAAGTGAATAGGCAGTGAACAATGGAGTCTGCCACGACGGAAAAAGTTGCAGTGATTTTGCGCGGCACCGTCATCCTGTGGAAAAATCCAGCGCAGGACATTTCTTCCTACAGTGTAAGATGTCGCCTATTTACGCAGCAGGTAACTCCCCATGAGCTTCAATCTGGCCGACAAACCCCTTGCCGAGCGCGCGGCGCTTGAAGACGAGAAATCCCGTCTGTTCGAACTCTGGCAAAACAACCTGGGCAAAGCCAAGGGCGAAGCCGCACGGTTGTTCGGCGAGCGCGCCAAGCGCAAAGGCAAATGGGCCGAATGGGTCCGTTCCGAACTCGACGGCATGTCGCCTCCGGAGTTCGCGAACATGGTGCGCAGTGAAGTCAATCGCTTGATGGCGGCCAAGTAAACCCCTGCCTGACACTACCCGAGTAGGCGCAGCCTGCGGCAGCTCCTACGGGCTTGCAAAAATCGCGACAATTGCCTCACGCACCTTCAACACCACCGGATCGAGCTGAGTGCTGGTGCGCCAGCCCAGTTCGATCGGGTAACGCGGCAACGCCAAAGGGCAGGGCAGCAGCGCCAGTCCGGTGAGCGCTGCAAGGCTTCGAGCGGCATGCGCCGGAATGGTCGCCACCGCCTGACTGCCCTTGAGCAAATGCGGTAGCGCCGCGAAATGTGTGGTCGAAGCGCATACTCGCCGGCTAAGGCCCAACGCGGCCAATCCTTCGTCGGTGATCCCGATAAAGCCACCCGATGACACCAGAATATGTTCACGGGTGACGAATTCCTCAAGGTCCATGGCCTGCTGTCCCGCGACCAGGCTGATCGGGTCTACCAGACACAAATAATCACCTTCGCCCAGCACCTGACGACTCAGCAATCGCTCGGCGAACCCGCCGGCCGTGATCGCCAGATCGATACTGCGCTCCATCAACGCCTGCGCGACGATCTGACTGTGAGTCTGGCGGAATATCAGCCGCAGCTTCGGCGCGCAGCGGGCGATTTCCTCGATCAAGCGACGGCCGTAGGCGATTTCGAAATCATCTGACAAACCGACCGTGACCGAGCGGCCATCGTAGTGATTGGCGGTCGGATCGACCATCGCCAGGCTTTGGCGGCATTTGTTCAATGCGTCGCTGACCACCGGTTTCAACTGATTGGCCTTGAGCGTGGGTGCGAGGCCTCGTCCCGTGCGTACGAACAATTGATCGCCGTAGACCTCGCGCAGCCGGCGCAATGCCGCGCTGACCGCCGACTGCGTGACGCCCAGGCGCAACGCCGCACGGCTGGCGCTGGACTCTTCATGCAAGGCTTCGAACACTTTGAGCAGGTTGAGATCGACGGTGGCGATATTCATTTGGTTCATATCATTCAGCAGTGGATGGGGCTTTATTGATGATCCCGTGACGCCTGAGAATGAGCAACACCTGATGTGAACGGAGTGACCGCGATGCCCAAGTCAATCGTAGCTGCACTGCAAATCGGCGCCTTGCCCGGCGGCAAGGCCGAGACCCTGGAACAGATTCTCTCGTTCGAAAGCGCCATCCTTGAAGCCCGCGCGGCGCTGGTGGTCATGCCCGAAGCGCTGCTGGGCGGATACCCCAAAGGTGAAGGTTTTGGCACCCAACTGGGTTATCGCCTGCCGGAAGGTCGTGAAGCCTTTGCCCGTTATTTCGCCAATGCCATCGATGTGCCTGGGGCGGAAACCGAAGCGCTGGCCGGGCTGTCGGCGCGTACGGGGGCGAACCTGGTGATCGGTGTGATTGAGCGCGCTGGCAGCACGCTGTATTGCACCGCGCTGTATTTCGATCCGCAGGCCGGGCTGGTGGCGAAGCACCGCAAGCTGATGCCGACCGGCACCGAGCGGCTGATCTGGGGCAAGGGCGATGGCTCGACGCTGCCGGTGATCGACAGCCAGGTCGGGCGGATCGGCGCGGTGGTGTGCTGGGAAAACATGATGCCGCTGCTGCGCACCGCGATGTACGCCAAAGGCGTGGAGGTGTGGTGCGCGCCAACGGTGGATGAACGGGAGATGTGGCAGGTCAGCATGCGCCATATCGCCCATGAAGGCCGCTGCTTTGTGGTCAGTGCCTGTCAGGTTCAGGATTCGCCGCAAGCCTTGGGCGTGGAAATCGCCAACTGGCCGGCGGACCGGCCGTTGATTGCGGGGGGCAGTGTGATCGTAGGGCCGATGGGCGACGTACTGGCGGGGCCGCTGCGGGGAGGGCGCGGTTTGCTCAGCGCTGAAATCGACACTGACGACCTGATCCGCGCGCGTTACGACTACGATGTCGTCGGCCACTATGCGCGCCCGGATGTGTTCGAGTTGAGCGTGGATGAACGCGCCAAACCGGGCGTGCGGTTCAACACATAAGCAAAAATGTGTGTGAGTTTTTGTGGCGAGGGAGCTTGCTCCCGCTCGGCTGCGAAGCAGTCGTAAAGCTTTTGGGGCCGCTTCGCGCCCCAGCGGGAGCAAGCTCCCTCGCCACAAAAGCTCGCTCTCACATTGGATTATCAGCGTTAGTGCATTTACCAGGTGCCGACTGTCGACCCCGGCAAACTCAGCTTGCCGCTGTCTGTAAATCGCATCGTGCCGAACAAACCGCCCGCCAGTTTGCCGCGCAAGACATAAGGCAGGTTGTTCAACGTTTGGGTCTGGCTCAGGCCCAAAGTCTGGCGCAGCACCGAGAACGCCGAAACACTCACCGGCACGCTCAGCACTGTCTCGGAAAAGCGCCCGATCGAGCCCGACTGATCACTGACGCCGGAGGCGAGGGGCTGGCCGTTGACTGACAGGTCCAGCGCCACGCCGTTGTAGTCGATCGCGGTTTCATTGGGATTCTGTACGCGGATTTTCACTGCGAAACGCACTTCCATGTCCTGGCTTTGCAACGGCTCGAAACCGACCACATTGATGTTCAGCGGGTCGCGATTGGGAAACAGGGCGCAGGCGCTCAGGGACAATAAAAGGAGGCAAAGGACAACGGCGTGGACACTGCGCATGGACATGCTCTCTTGAAGAAAAGGCCGAACCGCCCTTGGCTCGGCCTTGAGCGTGCCTAGCGGTTCAACTGTGCGACAACCGCAGGCGAGGCGGGTTCACCTTTGGCCGGCACATCCGGGTTTTCCATGACCTGGAGTATCGAGGCTTCCGGATCGAAATCGTCTTCTTCCAGCTCGATGAACTCTTCGGGCAGGAAGATATTCAGCACGATAGCGCACAACGCGCCGACGGTGATCGGCGATTCAAAGATGTTGTGCAGCGCTTTCGGCAACTCGCGCAGCACCTCCGGCACAGCCGCCACTCCAAGACCCATGCCGAGGGAAATCGCCACGATCAGCATGTTGCGCCGGTGCAGGCCGGCTTCGGCGAGGATCTTGATGCCGGCGACCGCCACGGTGCCGAACATCACCAGTTCAGCGCCACCGAGTACCGGTTTGGGCATCAGTTGCAGCACGGCGCCGATCATCGGGAACAACCCCAGCACCACCAGTAGACCGGCAATGAAAAAAGCCACGTAACGGCTGGCCACGCCGGTCAGTTGAATCACGCCGTTGTTCTGCGCGAAGGTCACCATCGGCATGCTGTTGAACACGGCTGCCATGGCTGAGTTGAGACCGTCGGCGAGCAGGCCGGACTTGATCCGGCGGAGGTAGATCGGGCCTTTGACCGGCTGCCGGGAAATCATCGAGTTGGCGGTGAGATCGCCGGCGGCCTCCAGCGGCGACACCAGGAAAATCACCGCCACCGGCACGAACGCCACCCAGTCGAAGTTGAACCCATACTTGAACGGCACCGGCACGCTCATCAGCGGCACGTCGGGCATGCTGCTGAAATCCACGTGGCCCATGAACCAGGCGACGACATAACCGAAAGTCAGGCCGATCACGATCGCCCCGAGACGCAGGAACGGCACATCCACCCGGTTCAACACCACGATGGTGCCGAGCACAAGCGCTGCCAATCCCAGATGGCTGGCGGCACCGAGGTCGGTCGCGCCGAAGCCGCCGGCGATATCGGTCATGGCGACTTTGATCAGCGACAGGCCCATCAGCGTGATGATCGTCCCGGTCACTACCGGCGTGATCAGCATCCGCAGTTTGCCGATGAACTGGCTCAACACCACCTCAATGAACGCGGCGAAAAAACACACGCCAAAGATCGTCGAAAGAATTTCATCGGTGCCGCCGCCGCGCGCCTTGACCATGAAACCGGCGCTGAGGATCACGCTGATGAACGAAAAACTGGTGCCTTGCAAGCACAGCAAACCGGAACCGATCGGGCCGAATCGGCGTGCCTGGACAAAGGTGCCCAGGCCTGAGACAAACAGCGCCATGCTGATCAGATAGGGAATTTCGCTTTGCAGGCCGAGGGCGCTGCCCATGATCAGGGTCGGGGTAATGATGCCGACGAAACTGGCGAGTACGTGTTGCAGGGCGGCGAAGACCGTGGCGGTCAAATGCGGGCGGTCGTCGAGGCCGTAGATCAGGTCGCTGTGGCGCGGGGCAGGGGCTTTTTCAGAGGCGGTCATGGTGGTTTGCGTGCCGAAAGGCGGGCCGGGGCAGAAAATGGAGGCGCAGGATGCCAGAAAGACAGGTATGTCGAAACATTAACTCGGGTTTACACCGGGGGATTCAGGCAAACGCTGCCAGTAGATCCTCTTCAAACGCTTTCTGTGCATCCCCCGGCACCTGCGCCCGATGGCGGGCAAGATGGAAGGCCACGTCGAAACTCATATCGCTTTGGCGCACGGCCTTGAGCAACCCCTTGTCTTCCCAGCTGCGGGCGAAATGACTGGGCAGATAGCCGACATGCTTACCGGACAGAATGAAAGCGAGGGTGCCCTCGACCTGTTCCGAGCGCGCCGAGCACCGCTTGCCCTGGAAGGGCTCATCGCTGCGTAGAAAGCGGTAAGGGTGATCCACCCGGTCGCAGGCCTGCAACGCCTGATCGTCTGGCGCATCGTCAGTGAACAGCGGATGGCCGGGGGCGCAATACAAATGCTGGGTTTCGCTGAACAGTTCGCGGTAGTCAAACGCACTCTGCACCTGTGAGAAATAACCGATCGCCAGGTCCAGCCGTTGTTGCAGCAGCAAGCGCTCCATCTCGCCGGGCATGGCGCTGATCAACTCGATGCGCACCGACTCATCGCGCTCGCGAAAGCGGCGGATCGCCTCGGCCACCCGCTGCAGCACCGATTGATCCACGGCTTCGGACAGCCCCAGACGCACCTCGCCGATCAGCCGGCCGGCCACGCCATTGGATTGATGACGGAACGCTTCGATCGACTCGAACAGCCCCCGCGTCGCGATCAGCAGTTGTTCGCCTTTAGGTGTGATCCTGAATCCGCCCTTGCCGCGACTGCACAGCCGATAACCGAGCCGGGTTTCGAGCCTGGCCATTTGCTGGCTGATGCTCGATTGACTCAGGCCCAGTTCTCCCTGGGCCGCACTGAAACCGCCACATTCCACCACGCTGACAAACAGACGCAGCAATTGCAGATCCACATCGTGAAGCTGGCCGAGCATCAAACATTACTCCGCAATAAAGTCAGGATAATTGACTTGGTATTTTTTCAATGTATCCGACGACGCATGCTGCAGCCACTTCCTCTGGTCAGGTGTTCGTCATGGGTCCTTCATTCAAGCTGTGTTTACCCGCACTGTTCCTTTCCATGGCGGTTTCGGCTCAGGCCGAGGAAAACGTCGTCAATCTCTACAGCTGGGCCGATTACGTCGCGCCGGACACCCTGCAGCGCTTCGAGCAGGAAACCGGCATTCATGTGCGCTACGACACCTTCGACTCCTCGGAAGTGCTGGAAACCAAGCTGCTCACCGGCGGCAGTGGTTATGACGTGGTGGTGCCGTCGTCCAGCGTGCTGGCGCGCGGGTTGGCGGCCGGCGCGTTGAAGGCGATTCCCCACGAAGGCCTCAAGGGCTACGCCAACCTCGATCCGGACTTGCTGGAAAAACTCGCCGCGGTCGATCCCGGCAACCGCTACGGCGTGCCCTATACCTGGGGCACTTTGGGGCTTGGGATGAATGTCGAAGCGGTGAAAAAGCGTTTGCCTAATGTGCCGCTCAACAGCCTCGATCTGTTGTTCAAACCCGAATACGCCAGCCAGTTGAAAGACTGTGGCATTGCCATTCTCGATTCGCCGCAAGAGGTGATCGGCCTGGCGCTGCACTATCTGGGTAAAGATCCCTACAGCACCGACAAGTCTGATCTGTCAGCCGCCGAGGCCTTGTTGCATCAGCTTCAGCCGAATGTGCTGTACGTCGCCACCGGGCGGCAGATCAGCGATCTGGCCAATGGCAGCGTTTGTCTGGCGTTGACCTACAACGGTGACGCCAGCATGGCTGCCGATCAGGCGCGCAAAGCCGGCAAGCCCTACGAAGTGGCGTACCGGATTCCCAGGGAGGGCACGCTGGTCTGGCAGGACAACCTGGCGATTCCCAAGGATGCACCGCACCCCGAAGCTGCCCGCGCCTTCATCGAGTTCATGTTGCGCCCCGAGTCCGTCGCGGCGCTGACCAACACGCTGTTCTTCGCCACGGCCAACCAGGCCGCCACGCCGCTGGTGGATGAAGCGGTGCGCACCGATCCGGACATTTACCCGCTCGCCGATGTGCGCGAACGGCTGTACGCCGACCGCAGTATGAGCCTCAAGGACATGCGTCAGCGCACCCGTTTGTGGACCACTTTCCGTAGCCGCCAATAACTAAAACAAGGAGAAACCGATGGACGTCCCAGTGCAAAACGATCAGGCCATGACCCGCGACAGTCTCTACGGGACTGCCGCCGAAAGTACCTACGCCGGTATCACCAGTTTCATGCGTCGTCGTTACAGCCGTGACTTGCGCGGTGTTGATGTTGCCGTCAGCGGCGTGCCGTTCGATACCGCCACCAGCAACCGTCCCGGCGCGCGTTTCGGACCCCGTGGCATTCGCGCTGCATCCACCGGGATTGCCTGGGAACGCCACTGGCCGTGGGCGTTCGATCCGTTCGATCACCTCGCCGTGATCGACTACGGTGATTGCGACTTCGATTACGGCTCGCCTCATTCGGTACCGGAAAGCATTGAAGCCCACGCCGAACGCATTCTGAATGCCGGTTGCGCGATGCTGACCTTCGGCGGCGATCACTTCATCAGTTACCCGCTGCTCAAGGCCCACGCCCGTAAACATGGGGCGCTTTCGCTGATCCATTTTGACGCGCACAGCGACACCTGGCCGGACGAAGAGGGCAAGCGCGTCGATCACGGCACGATGTTCTGGCATGCGGCCAAGGAAGGTCTGGTGGACCCGTCGCGCTCGGTACAGATCGGCTTGCGCACCACCAATGACGATCATCAGGGCTTCCAGGTACTGGATGCGCGGCAAGTGCATCGCCGTGGAGTCGAGGCGATTGCCGAAGCCATTCGGGCACGGGTCGGCGACAACCCGGTGTACCTGACATTCGACATCGATTGCCTCGACCCCGCCTTCGCCCCCGGCACCGGAACGCCGGTGTGCGGCGGTTTGAGCACGGTGCAGGCGCTGGAAATCCTCGGCGGGTTGCGCGGGATCAATCTGGTGGGAATGGATGTGGTAGAGGTGGCGCCGGCCTACGACAGTGCGGACATTACCTCACTGGCGGCGGCGACGTTGGCGATGGAGATGCTGTGTTTGTATGCGGCTAAACATAAGGTGGATCGATAGTCCGTGATCAAAATGCGGGAGCAAACCTCCGTGGCGAGGGAGCTTGCTCCCGCTGGGTCGCGAAGCGGCCCCAAAGCCTTGCGACTGCTTCGCAGCCGAGCGGGAGCAAGCTCCCTCGCCACGGAGGTTCTTTCCTGCAATCTGGTGGGTGTCAGGCGACCGGAATTATCGGCGGATCCAGGGTTTCACTCCCGCCAAACCGTGCAACAGAACCGGCAATGGACTCATGTGGCACACCCATCGCCACGGCGCTGACCCCATCCAGCCGCGCCAACTGTTCCGCGCTCACCTGCACATTCAACGCGCCCAACGTCGCATCCAGCTGCTCACGCGTACGCGAACCCAGAATCGGAATCAGCGCGGTCGTCGAGCGCTTGGCTTTTTCCCGCAGCCAGGCAATGGCTACGTGCGTCGGGCTGGCGCCCAGTTCTGCCGCGACGGCGAGCAAGGTGTCGAGCAGGGCGGTTTCGCGGGCGCTTTTCTCGGCGTGCACCAGCATGCCCAGTTTAGCGGCGCGGTTGTTCTCGTCGCTGGAACGGTATTTGCCAGTCAGGAACCCGCCACCCAAGGGCGACCATAAGGTCGCGGCCAGCCCCAACGCTTCGGCCATCGGCAGTTGTTCGCGTTCGGCCGTGCGTTCGGCGAGGCTGTACTCGACCTGAATGGCGGCAATTGGCGCAAAACCGCGGACTTCGGCCAGCAGGTCGGCCCGGGCGATGCGCCACGCCGGGAAGTTCGACAGGCCGGCGTAGTGAATCTTGCCGGCGCGCACCAGATCATCGAAACCCCGCAGGATCTCTTCCATGGGCGTGACACCGTCACTCATGTGCGCCCAGAAGAGGTCGATGTGATCGGTCTTGAGCCGTGCCAGGCTTTCTTCCACGGCGCGAACCATGTTCTTGCGGTTGTTGCCGGTGTGGGAAATGCCCGCGGCCGGCGTAGTTCCCAAGGTGTATTTGGTGGCGATGACCAGGCGATCACGCTCCGGGGCGATGAACTCGCTGAGCATGGCTTCCGACTGGCCACCCTGATAACCGTTGGCGGTGTCGATGAAATTGCCGCCGGCCTCCAGGTAGCCATCAAATATGCGTTGGGCTTCATCGCGTTCGGCGCCGTGGCCCCAACCCGTACCAAAGTTACCCGCGCCCAACGCCAGTTCCGAAACACGCAAGCCGGTTTTTCGGCCGAACACTTTGTAATGCATGGGATGACTCCTGGAGGGAATAGTCGGTGACTGATTATAAATGTCGTATGACATGTATAAAAGATGATGTCTGTCATGTATTTCGTCAAGGAGCTTTTTCAATCGCGGCAATAAGGCCGGCCACGAAGCGTTTCGCTACTGCCACTTTCTGACAGGACCCTCTGCTAAGCTCCGACCACTTTTCCGGAAAGAGCTCGCCAATCGTGTCTCGCACCACACGTTTACTGACCCTGTTGCAAGTGCTGCGCGGCAAGAGTCGCCCGGTCACGGCGGCGACCCTTGCCGGTGAACTGGAGATTTCCGAGCGCACGCTATACCGCGATATCGCTGAACTGACCGCGCTGGGTGCGCCGATCTACGGCGAGGCGGGCATCGGTTACGTGCTGCGCAGCGGTTTGTTTCTGCCGCCTTTGATGCTCAACGCCGACGAAACCGAAGCCATCGTGCTGGGACTGCGCTACGTGGATCAGCGCGGTGATGAGGTGTTGAGCAAGGCGGCAGCCGATGCGCTGGCCAAGATTGCTGCGGTGCTGGCGCCCGAGGCGCTGGACGCCTTACGCAACCCGACGGTACTGCCGGGCCCGCCTGGTTATGGCTTCGCACCCAATGCCGTGGCGTTGAATGTGTTTCGCCAGGCGATCCGCAATCAGGCCAAGTTGCACATCGACTATGCGGACGCCCAACAGGTGCCGAGCCAGCGGTTGATCTGGCCTTTGGCGCTGGGGTTTCTCAACGAAGTGCGAATCATCGTCGCCTGGTGTGAACTCCGCGGCGCCTATCGGACGTTTCGCACCGACCGGATTTCGGCGGCAGACGAGCAGGGCGAGCGTTATCCGGGGCGGCGCGGTGACCTGTTGCGCACCTGGCGCAAGCAGATGCAACTGGATGAGGCGGGGCGTTTCACTCCTGACAAGAACTGACACAGGCATGTTTTAGCATGGCTCCAGAATCAACCAACAAGGAGTTATAAACATGTCCAGTTCCGCCTCTTCGCTTGCGCCCGCCATCGCCGCTTACCTGGCTGCCGCCAATGCCCGCGACACCTCGAGGGTCGCCAGTTTCTTCGCTGAGGATGCCAATGTGTTCGACGAAGGCCGGCATCAGATCGGCGCCCAGGCCATCGCCCAGTGGATGCAGGACACTGCCCGGCGTTATCAGCCAAAAGTCGAAGTGCTCGACGTGCAACTGCGCACGGGCAAGGTACTGGTGCATAACCGGGTGTCCGGCACGTTTCCCGGCAGCCCGCTGGAATTGCGCTACATGTTCCGTCTGAACGAGCAGGGCAAGATCGCTCGACTGGACATTTCACTGTAGCGGCCGCGCCGCGATGGCATACTGCCGCGCATGAATGTCGACTCCCCGTTAAGCGCCTGGCAACACGCCATCGAACAGAAGGGCTTCGTCCAGGACGAAGCCCAGGAGCATGCTGTCTGGGCGTTGCAAAAATGCTACGAAGCGCTGCATGAAGGTCGCTCGCAGGTGATGGGCGTTTACCTCTGGGGCCCGGTCGGGCGGGGCAAGACCTGGTTGATGGACCAGTTCTACCAAAGCTTGCAGGTCCCGGCCCGACGCCAGCACTTCCATCACTTCATGGGCTGGGTGCATCAGCGCTCGTTTCAGCTGACCGGCACTGCCGACCCGCTGAAAGCGCTGGCCCGGGAATTGAGCGAAGAAGTGCGCGTGCTGTGTTTCGATGAGCTGTTCGTCAATGACATCGGCGACGCGATCATTCTCGGGCGCTTGTTTCAAGTGATGTTCGACCAGGGCGTGGTGGTGGTCTGCACCTCTAATCAGCCGCCGGACCTGCTGTACGCCGATGGCTTCAACCGTGACCGCTTCGTGCCGGCGATCGAGGCGATCAAGCGCCATATGCAGGTGATTGCAGTGGATGGCGGCGAGGACCATCGCCTGCATCCCGGCGCAGGTTTGCAACGCTATTGGGTCGCCGCGCCCGGTCAGTCTGGCGCGCTGGGCGATGTGTTCAAGGCGTTGACCGCCGGCCAGTCGGTTTTCGTCGAGCCGGTCAAGGTCGGCTACCGTTCGCTGAAGGTGGTGCAGGCCAGTGAAACCGTGCTCTGGTGCCGTTACGCCGACCTCTGCGAACAACCCTTTGCCGCCATGGATTTCATGGCCCTGTGCGACACCTACAAGGCTATTCTGTTGAGTGAAGTGCCCAACCTCAGCGCGCAAAAGCGCGAAGGGCGCATCGCCCGTGGTACCGAAGACGGTGTCGAGCGGGTGGTGGCGGGCGATCGCGAATTGCCGCAATTGTCGGTACACGACGATGGTGTGCGGCGTTTCATCGCGTTGGTGGACGAATGCTACGACCGCAAAGTGCCGCTGTACCTTGAGGCGCAGGTGCCGATGGAATCGCTCTACACCGAAGGCTATCTGGAATTCCCGTTCCGTCGCACCCTCAGCCGCTTACAGGAAATGCAGCTGCAACGTTTCGCCGACGCTTGAACCCAAGGAGCCGCGAACATGAATCAGCCCTTGTCCCATCATTTGCTGACCATGGCCTATCAGAACGCCTGGGCCAATCATCGACTGGCCAAGGCCTGGGGGCAGTTGAGTCCGCAGGACCTGGTGGCGCCGCGAGTCAGTTTCTTCCCCAGCCTGCGGGCGACCCTCAATCACATCCTGACCTGCGACTGGTTTTATGTGGATGCGCTGGAACGTGAGTTGCGCGGGGATGCGCCACACCCGGATTGCTACGTGTTTTTCACTGACGACGAGCCGTTCACCGCCGCTGCGGACCTCAAGCGCGAACAGGCCCAGGTGGATCGTCGGTTGATCGCTTACTGCGAACAGATGCGCGACGCGGACCTGTGCAAGATCGTGACCATCGCCCGGGACACGCCGCAACACGAGAGTCGGCTGCGCATGCTGTCGCACCTGTTCGAGCACCAGATTCATCACCGTGGGCAGATTCACGCGATGCTCAGTGGAACGTCGATCGCACCACCGCAGCTGGACGAGTTTTTCTGTGTCGGTGAGTCGGGCCTTCGGGCTGCGGACTTCGCCGAACTGGGCTGGACCGAAGCGCTGATCTGGGGCACTTCCGGTTAAAGATTGCAGGATGAGCAGCACTCGCGATAGGGTCGCTGGACCTTGCGGTGCGGTCTGCGCGCCGGGGCTTTTTATGTGTGATCGAGGATGGAAATGGAATCCGCAGAAATTCTTGTGCTTCAGGCCAGCTACACCAACCCGGTGCATGCCGAGGCTGTACGCCTTGTGTTGAATCATTACGCCGAAGATCCGATGGGTGGCGGTCATTCCTTGCCCGCCGAGGTGCTGGAGCACCTGCCGGAAGAACTGGCCAAGCGTCCCCATGCGTTCAGCGTGCTGGCTTTTGTCGGTGGAGAACCGGCCGGGCTGGTCAATTGCTTTGAAGGCTTTTCGACGTTCGCCTGTCGTCCGTTGGTCAACGTGCACGACGTCGTCGTGATGAAGGCGTTTCGTGGATTGGGCCTGAGCCAGAAGATGCTGCAGAAGGTCGAGGAAATCGCCCGTCAGCGTGGCTGCTGCAAAATCACCCTGGAAGTGCTGGAAGGTAATGCCGTGGCCCAGTCGTCCTACGCCAAATTCGGCTTCAGCGCCGGCATGTTCGATCCGGCGCACGGCCGGATGCTGTTCTGGACCAAGGCTCTGTAGCATCGCGCTCTGCTTTTTGCGGGAGCCGGCTTGCTGGCGGTGGCGATCTCCAAAACGCCGTCGCCAGCAAGCCGGCACCTACGCCTCCGAGTCTTGCCTCGCTCGGTTCATTGTTTGTAATGCTCCGTCACCTGCGCCGTCTGATCGTCCGGAACCCGGACTTGAGCGGTTTGCTGGCTCTGATTCTCCTGCTGGCTCAGCCGCAGGCTCTCGTAGTAATAGCGCATGCGTTCCGCGCCGCCTTCTGCAAATGCGCTGGCCGAAACGAACGTCATCAGGCCGGCAACGATCAAGGGTGTACGTTTCATGGTTCGCCTCCCACATCGGATATCGGGTGCCTTTCTTCCATGAAGCAATGTCGCGCGACCATTATCTGCCGATTTCGTTAATTGGGAATTAACTGCACATGGGCTTCCCCGTCCCGGTTTGGGACGGGCAAGAAAAAGGGGCCGGATACGGCCCCTGAAAGGTTTACTGCAAAACGACGTTCGCGGGGTTTGGTTTCGCCTTCGGTTTGATCAGGCTGAAGTCGATCAACGCCTTCTGCTCGCGTTCATAGGGATTGCCGATCATCAGTGGGCGTGGTTTGAAACTGTCGCTGACCAGGCTCTTGCTGCGATCGAGCTCATCGAAATTCAACCCCGCCAGATCGGCCCAGGTATGGATCAGGTGCGAGCTGCTGTACGGCCGCCCGAGGTCTTCGGCGAAGCGCCAGTCATGGCTTTCGCGCCACTTCGGCGAAGCCCAGGCCATGAACGGAATGGTGTACATCGGCGCCGTCGGCTTGGCCTCGTTGCGACCCAGTGTGCTGTGGCCGGGCGAGTCGAAAACGTCTTCACCGTGGTCGGAGAGGTACAGCAGGAAACCGTTCGGATCGGACTTGGCATAGTCCTTGATCAGGCTCGAGACCACGAAGTCGTTGTACAGCACCGCGTTGTCATAGCTGTTGTAGGTCGGCAGTTGATCGTCACGCACGCCGGCGGGCACGCCATTGCGGTCCTTGAACTTGTCGAATGTCGACGGATAGCGGTACTGGTAGCTCATGTGGGTGCCGAGCAGATGCACGACGATCAACTTGCGTGGCGCCGCATCAGCCAGGGCCTTGTTGAACGGTTCGATCACATCGCCGTCGTACTGGGCGGCGTTCTGGTTACGGTTGTTGTTCAGGTACACCTGCTCGTCGGCCTGCTCGGAGAAGGTCGTGAGCATGGTGTTGCGTTTGGTCATGGTCTGCTGGTTGGTGATCCAGAACGTTTTGTAGCCGGCCTGTTTCATCATGCTGACCAATGACGGGGTCGACAGGTACAGGTCCGGGTTTTCTTCGTCGGCGAAGGTCAGCACCTGCTGCAGCGCCTCGATGGTGTAGGGGCGTGGGGTGATGACGTTATCGAAGACCGCCAGCTGATCCTTGAGCTTGTCCAGTTCCGGCGTGGTTTCACGCGGATAGCCATAGAGGCTCATGCGCTGACGGTTGGTGGATTCACCGATCACCAGCACCAGCGTGGCCGGCTGGTTGGCCGTGGCATCCTTGAGGTTGTGCAGCGGAGGAATCTTGCTCGCACTGGCGAGCATGTCCTGCATGCCGGCGAGGGTGTCGAGGTAACGGTGATAAGCCACTGCCATCTGCCATGGCACTGCCGGTTCGATACGGGTTTCGAACTTTTCGAAACCGCCGGCGAGGCTGCCGGTGCGGGCGGTCTGTTTGATCATCGGATAGCCGACCACAGCCACCAGAATGGCCGTCGCCGCCACCAGCGCGCGACCGCGGGGCATGTATACCGGGCGCAACCGTGTCCACAGGAAATACGCAAAAAGGGTGTGGGCGAGGAACGCTACAATCATCCACCAGGCGAAATACTGGGTCATGTACTCGCCAGCTTCAGAGATGTTCGATTCGAACATGATGAAGATGACGCTCTGGGAAAATTCCTGCTGATAGATGAAGAAATAACCCAGGCTGGCCATGGAACAGGCCCATAGCACCACGCCTATCAGTGCGGCCAACACACGGGTTTGCCGGGGAAACATCAGCATCGGCGCCAGCCAGATGGCGCTCATCACAAAGGCCTGGCGGAATCCGCTGAATCCGGAAGTGCCCGTCAACTGGATCAGCAGCTGGGTGATGCCGGAAAAATACCAGAAGAACACAAACAGCCACAGAATCCCTGCCCAATCGAATCCTTTCGCAGACAAACTGCTGCTGCGTTGAAACAAAGCCATTGCGCGCTCCAGCCAGAATCACTTTTCACCGCCGGGACTAAAAAGTCGCCGACGAACGGGGGCCGCGCGGACACCGAGCGGCCATATTGGGGCCGGAGTATCAACAAGGGGGTGTGAAAGTTTTGTGAGCTGGGAACGCTGGCGAATCGAAAAGACATATCGGAAACAGCGCAGGGCTGCTTCCGAATCAGGCGAGGGTCAGGCGTGGGGAGCTCGCAACGTGACAGGCTTCGGCTGAGCCTGGATGCCTTGAGTCAGCAGGCGCAATTGCTCGACTTCCTGCTTCAGTTGGTCGCGCTCGTCTTTCAACTGGCGCAATTCATCGCGACGGATCGTGACGTAAAGGGTTTGTGCTGGCCGTGCTGCTTGTACTGTGCCCATTGCTCACCTCGCAAATGGCTGTCTCAACTGTAAATCCGCCCCGACATCGGTGCTTATTTACTATCGGCACCGATTTTGATTTCTTTTGCCCCGCAAGGGAACTTTTTTATTTTTCATGGTCGTTGTGTCTTTGGCACGATTCCAGACGTTATCAGTCTGGATCGGGCACAATGCCCGGAAACTTCACGCCAACGCTCTGGACTAACCCTCATTAGTCGCGTTGGGCTATAACCTTTGACACACATTTATTTGTAGTAGGGAGCATCAGCACATGCAACTCGGGATTATTGGACTGGGCCGCATGGGCGGCAATATTGCGCGGCGCCTGATGCTCAACGGGCACACCACCGTTGTTTACGACCGCAATACCGCCTTCGTCGACACCCTGGCTGCCGAAGGCGCCAAAGGCGTCATCGACCTGCCGGCCCTGGTCGCTGGCCTGGCCAAGCCACGAGCGGTCTGGGTCATGCTGCCGGCCGGCGCACCGACCGAAGACACCATCGACACCCTGAGCACCTTGCTCGAACCCGGCGACACCATCATCGACGGCGGCAACACCTTCTATAAGGACGACATCCGCCGGGCGAAAACCCTGTCGGAAAAAGGCCTGCACTACGTCGACGTCGGCACCTCCGGCGGCGTCTGGGGCCTGGACCGCGGTTACTGCATGATGATCGGCGGCGAAGCCGAAGTGGTGAAACGCCTTGATCCGCTGTTCGACAGCCTGGCGCCGGGCATGGGTGATATCCCGCGCACCAAGGATCGCAAGTCGGACGACGATCGTGCCGAACGCGGTTACATCCACGCCGGTCCCGCAGGCTCTGGCCATTTCGTGAAGATGATCCACAACGGCATCGAATACGGAATGATGCAGGCCTTCGCCGAGGGCTTCGACATTCTCAAGACCAAGGCCAGCACCAACCTGCCGGAAGATCAGCGTTTTGATCTCAATGTCGCCGACATCGCCGAAGTCTGGCGCCGTGGCAGCGTCGTGTCGTCCTGGCTGCTCGACCTGACGGCTGACGCCCTCGCCAGCGATCCGAAACTCGACGGTTACTCAGGCTCGGTGGCTGACAGCGGTGAAGGTCGCTGGACCATCGAAGCCGCCATGGAGCAATCGGTGCCCGTGCCGGTGCTGTCGAACTCGCTGTTCTCCCGCTACCGTTCCCGCGGGCAAGGCACCTTTGGCGACAAGATTCTCTCTGCCCAGCGCTTCGGCTTCGGCGGCCACGTGGAGACTGCGAAAAAATGACCCGCTTGATCCGCAATAAATCCAAGGCAGAACCCGCACCACCGACCACGCTGTTCCTGTTCGGTGCCCACGGAGACCTGGTCAAGCGCTTGCTGATGCCGGCGCTGTACAACCTGAGTCGCGACGGTCTGCTTGGCGATGGACTGCGGATCATTGGCGTTGACCACAACGCCATCACCGATGAGGCCTTTGCGCAGAAGCTCGAAGATTTCATTCGCGCTGAAGTGGCGAGCAAGGTCGGCAAGGGCGATCAAGCCCTTGATCCGCAACTGTGGGCCAAACTCGCCAAAGGCATCAGCTACGTCCAGGGCGATTTCCTGGACGACAGCACCTATCAGGCGCTGGCGGCGAAAATTGCCGCCAGCGGCACCGGCAACGCGGTGTTCTATCTGGCCACCGCGCCACGTTTCTTCAGCGAAGTGGTGCGTCGCCTCGGCGCCGCCGGTTTGCTGCAAGAGACACCGGAAGCCTTCAGGAGGGTGGTGATCGAAAAACCGTTCGGTTCCGATCTGCACACTGCCGAAGCCTTGAACGCGTGCTTGCTAAGGGTCATGACGGAAAACCAGATCTATCGGATCGATCACTATCTGGGCAAGGAAACCGTGCAGAACATTCTGATCAGCCGGTTCTCCAACAGCCTGTTTGAAGCTTTCTGGAACAACCATTACATCGACCACGTACAAATCACCGCCGCGGAAACCGTCGGTGTGGAAACCCGTGGCAGTTTTTACGAGCACACCGGCGCTCTGCGGGACATGGTGCCCAATCACCTGTTCCAGCTATTGGCGATGGTGGCCATGGAACCGCCGGCCGCCTTTGGCGCCGATGCGGTTCGCGGCGAGAAAGCCAAAGTGGTGGGAGCGATCCGGCCCTGGTCCACCGAAGAGGCGCGAGCCAATTCGGTACGCGGCCAATACACCGCCAGCGAAATCGACGGCAAGCCGCTGCCAGGTTATCGCCAGGAAAACAACGTAGCGCCCGACAGCACCACCGAAACCTATGTCGCGCTCAAAGTCATGATCGACAACTGGCGTTGGGTCGGCGTGCCGTTCTACCTGCGCACCGGCAAGCGCATGAGCGTGCGCGACACCGAGATCGTCATCTGTTTCAAACCGGCGCCTTATGCTCAGTTCCGTGATACCGAGGTCGATGAGCTGCAACCGACCTACCTGCGGATCCAGATTCAGCCCAATGAAGGCATGTGGTTCGATCTTCTGGCCAAGCGGCCTGGCCCGGCGCTGAAAATGGCCAATATCGAACTGGGTTTTGCCTACAAGGATTTCTTTGAGATGCAGCCGTCCACCGGCTACGAAACCTTGATCTACGATTGCCTGACCGGCGATCAGACGCTGTTCCAGCGCGCTGACAATATCGAAAACGGCTGGCGCGCCGTGCAACCTTTTCTCGACGCCTGGCAGCAGGACCCGAGCCTACAGACCTACGCGGCTGGTGAAGACGGCCCGGCGACGGCAGAAGACCTGCTGGCTCGCGACGGCCGCGTCTGGCATAGCCTCGGATGAGTGGTGAAACGCAACAACTCATTCGCTTTTTGCTCAGTGACATGGACGGCACGTTGTTGCTGCCGGACCACAGCCTAAGCCAGCGCACCATAGAAGCCGTTCGTTCGTTGCGCGACGCGGGTGTTCTGTTCAGCCTGGCCACTGGCCGGCCGCCGAAAGCCATGTTGCAGCAGATCGAAGCGCTGGGCGTGGACTTGCCGACGGCGGCCTTCAATGGCGGCACGATCGTCCATCCCGATGGCAGTTTGCTGGTCGCGCATTATTTGCCGGCCACGGCCGCACTGACCACGCTGACGCTGTTTGCCGATCTGCCGGACATTGAGGTGTGGGTATTCAGTGGCGGCGACTGGCTGGTGAAAGACCCGACCGGGCCGATGGTGCCCCGGGAACAGCATGGCCTGGGCTATCCGCCAGTGGTGGTGGAAAGTTTTGAACCGTATCTGGAACACATCGACAAGATCGTCGCGGCGAGCAATAACGCGCAGCTGTTGATTGAGCTGGAGGCGCAATTGCTGCCCATGGTCGAGGGTCAGGCGCAGGTCTCGCGATCGCAACCGGTTTATCTGGATGTGACCGCGATGCAGGCGAACAAGGGCTCAGCGCTGGCGACACTGGCCGAGTTCCTGGGTGTGCCGATCGAGCAGACGGCGGCCATGGGCGATGGCGGCAATGACCCCGCCATGTTTCACCGCGCAGGCCTGTCGATTGCCATGGGGCAGTCGGAAGAAGCGGTGAAGCGTCAGGCTGACGTGGTGACCGGGGCCAATACCGAAGACGGTGCGGCGCAGGCGATCGAGCGGTATATCCTCCCTCGCTAGCGACACAAAACCAATGTGGGAGCGAGACCGGCTTGCTCCCACATTGTTTATCGGGTGTTTATAGCCAGTAACTCACCGCGTACCACCCGAGACCACCCATCACCACCGTATAAGGCACCGCCATCCACACCATCCGCCCGTACGACAGGCGAATCAGTGGTGCAATCGCCGACGTCAGCAGAAACAGAAACGCCGCCTGACCATTGGGCGTCGCCACACTCGGCAGGTTGGTGCCGGTGTTGATCGCAATCGCCAGTGTCTCGAAATGTTCACGGCTCATTTGCCCGGAGATGAAGGCCTGTTTCACTTCGGTGATGTAGATGGTCGCGACAAACACGTTGTCGCTGATGGCCGACAGCAAGCCGTTGGCAATAAACAGCATGCCCGGTTGTTGATCTGCCGGCAGCGCCAGCACCCAACGGATCAACGGGGTGAATAACTGCTGATCGTGAATCACCGCCACCACCGCAAAAAACACCACCAGCAGCGCTGTGAACGGCATGGCGTCCTTGAACGCACTGCCGAGGCGATGCTCGTCAGTAATGCCAGTGAACGCGGTGATCAGTACGATCACCATCAAGCCGATCAGGCCCACTTCAGCCACATGAAAGGCCAGGCAGCCAATCAGAATCAGCGCCGCCAGCCCCTGAACGATCAGCGCCGCGCGTTGGCGCGAGGTGCGTTCGGCGTTGTCTTCGGCGGCATAGTTGGCCAGCACGGCGCGCACGTTGTCCGGCAGGAGTGTGCCGTAACCGAACCAGCGCAACTTCTCCAGCAGCACGCACGTCACCAGGCCTGCCACCAGCACCGGCAGCGAAACCGGCGCGACTTTCAGGAAGAACTCAGCAAAGTGCCAACCCATTTCGTGGCCGATCAGCAGGTTCTGTGGCTCGCCAACCAAGGTACAGACGCCGCCCAGCGCGGTGCCCACGGCGCCGTGCATCAGCAGGCTGCGCAGGAAGGCGCGGAACTGTTCGAGATCTGCGTGATGCAGCTTTGGAAGGTGCTGGTCATCGCCATACTCACTGTCCTGACGCGGATCATTGCCCGAGGCCACGCGGTGATACACCGAGTAGAACCCCACGGCTGCGCTGATGATCACGGCGGTCACGGTCAAGGCATCGAGAAAGGCCGAGAGAAACGCCGACAGGAAGCAGAACATCAACGCCAGCAAGGCCTTGGAGCGAACACCGAGCAGCAGGCGCGAGAACATAAACAGCAGCAGTTCTTTCATGAAGTAGATACCCGCCACCATGAACATCAGCAGCAGGATGACCGGGAAGTTGTGCACCAGTTCGTCATACAGCGCCTGGGGCGTGGTCATCTTCAACAGCAGCGCTTCGATCAGCAGCAAGCCACCGGGCATCAGCGGATAGCACTTGAGCGCCATGGCCAGGGTAAAGATGAACTCCAGCACCAGCAGCCAACCGGCGGCCACCGGACCCACGGTCCACAACACCAGGGCGTTGAGAATCAGGAACCCGAGAATGCTGGCCTTGTACCAGCGAGGTGAGTGCCCGAGAAAATTATGCGCGAACGCTTGAGCCATTGAGCCAGACATCGGCTGCTCCTTGTATTAAGAAGCGCGCAAGTTGCCGTAAGCCGAAGGGAAGATCAAGCGTCGGATAGGTCGGAGTGCCTATCCCAGATACCGTGCGACGACTGCCCGGTAGTTACCATCCAGCGAATGGCCGCCTACAACGATGTTGCCATTGGACTGCACGGCCAGCGAGGTCGCGGTATCCGGGCCGCGGCTCAAACGGGTGCGGACCCAACCGCTGCCATTGCCAAAGCGGCCATCGAGCTGTCCGCCGGGCAGGTGCCGGGCCAGAATGAAATCAGCTTCGATGCCCCCGGCTGTAGCGCCGACGGTCAGCACGCTGCCGTCCGCCAGAACCTGGGCGGCGGTCCACTGGCAGCCGTTGTGGCCAATTTCCAGTAATTGCGGTTGGCCGCCGTTGCAGTGAATGTCCGGGCGACCATTGCTATGGACTTTCAGGACCATGCACTGCATAGGGTCGCGGCTGCTGCCAACACATTGCAGGTCGCCACTGTGTTGCTGGACGATCTGGCTGACCTGAGCATGACGTCCCTGTGCCATGAAACCCATGAAACCATCCACGGCGAAACTTTCGTCGAGGCTGCCGTTGCTGTGATAACGCGCCAGCAGGCCTTCTTCAGGAAAGTTGATCGAGCCGCCGACCAGAATCCGTCCGTCAGGTTGCACCAGCAGGCTACTCAGCCAAGTGTTCATCAGCAGATGCCTGACCAGCACGAAACCGCGTCCGTTGAAGGTATCGTCCAGTGAGCCGTCGGGGTGAAGCCGTACCAGTACGCCGACATGATCGGCCAGTTCGAAATGGTGATTGGTCAGCAAAAGGATTCGCCCGTTGTCCGGCACGCACACATCACACGCTTCGGCGCCCGGCACGCCAGGCGGCAACCAGGCATCGCGCACGCCTTGGGAAAGATTGCCCGGCAGGCGCACGATACAGCGTCCGTTGTCGCCGAATGACTGGACCGGTTTACCCTGCTGATTGAAAAGCGCGAAGGCGGGCAGGGTTCGGTGCGCATTCTCATAGTGCAGGCCGGCCAACAGGATGCGCCCATCGGCCAGTAGCAGGACTTTGCCGCCCATGGCTTCAAAGCCGGGTTTGAACTGGCTGATGACACTGCCTTGTTGGCCGAAGGCCAGGTCCGCCGAGCCGTCCTCGAGCAGACGTGCCAGGCCAAAGCGGCTGCCACCCGGGGTGCCGACTTTTGCGGCTATCAGCAGCCTGCCCGCGGAATCAATCGCGACGCCATTGGCCATGCTGGAGGTGCTGCCAGCGAAATACACTTGGGTTTTGCCGGAGCCGGCAAAGGACTCATCAAGTTTCCCTGCATCGTTCAGCGCTGCGGGTAAGGCTAAAGCGCTCTGGATTGACATGCACGCGTCTCCTTGCGAGTCGTCGTGATCCAGGAATAGGCGGTGGCGACTGGGGAATCATTCAACGCCTGAATGACCGGTTCCACAACTGAGAGAACTAACAAGCGGAGGGTCGCTTTGTGCCAGAACAGTGTCTTTTCGAACCACTGAAAAGCCAGCCAATGAATTGGCCTTGGGAACTTCGAATAAACGGACGTCGAAAGTGTGTTTGGCGCAGAAGGCCAGCAAACTAACGATTGAGGGGGAGGGGCGGATTACCGGAAGTAATCCGCAAAACGCTTTAGTGCGGCATCGACCACGATTGCAGCGCGTAACCTTCCTGGCTCAGCTCTTTACGGGCTTCTTCCAGAAACTGTTCAAGTTGTGCCGGATCGGTATAGGCACTGCTTGGAATCTGTTTGCGGCCAATACGGGTATTGGTGCGGTCGATCACGGTCAGGCTGAGTTCGCCGTTGCCGTCTTGTGGGGCCCAGGCCACGCATTGAAATGGCTGGAATGCGCGGTCGGCAATCAAAAGAGCTTCGTTGATACGGAGCGGGGCGTTCATGGGATCTTCTCTCTGTATGCCCAATCAAGTGATGTGCCGTCGGTTGGGCTTACCGTTCGGCTGGTTACTTGTACTGATGCCCGCAACCGGGGGGTGGGTCACATACAATTAAAAGAAATTTCAACTTTCTTTCTTCGGCTCAAGGTGCTTGCAGGCTTTGAAAGGTAAATGAAAGGTTCGACTCGTTAGGTAACTAACAAAGTTACTTCTTATAACTGCTTCCGCGACAGTCCTATAGTCAATCGGTACAAGCAAATGTCAAATTATTGCTAATGTTACAGTCAGGTCTGCCAAATGACTGTTTTTAATAATATTTCCTACAATTTGGCGCCAAGGAACAGTCATGATCGAAGCGCCCGCTTTACGACGCCTGTTAGTGGTGGACCCGTGTGACGACTGCCATCGTCTGCTGCCGGGGTTGCGCGCTGTAGGTTGGGACGTTGATAGCTGCACACTGGAAAATGCCGCCGACCGAACCTGCGACGTTGGCCTGTTGCGTCTGCAGCCGTTCCATCTGGAACGCCCAGAGGCCGTCAAGGAGCTGATCAGCCGCAGCGGCACCGAGTGGATCGCCGTGCTCAACCAGGAAGTCCTGCGGCTGCAAAATGTCGGGGACTTTGTCTGCGAATGGTTTTTCGATTTTCACACCTTGCCGTTCGATGTGTCCCGGGTTCAGGTGACACTCGGCCGGGCGTTCGGCATGGCGCGCTTGCGTGGCCAGGGCACGGTTCACATCGATCAGCCGGAACACGAGCTGCTCGGCGACAGCAAGCCGATTCGCGAGCTGCGCAAACTGCTGAGCAAGCTGGCGCCCACTGAGTCTCCGGTGTTGATTCGCGGTGAGAGCGGAACCGGCAAGGAACTGGTCGCCCGGACCCTCCATCGACAATCCCAGCGGCACAGCAAACCCTTTGTCGCAATCAATTGCGGTGCGATTCCGGAACATCTGATCCAGTCCGAACTGTTTGGTCACGAGAAGGGGGCCTTCACCGGCGCCCATCAACGCAAGATCGGACGGATCGAAGCTGCGAACGGCGGAACCCTGTTTCTCGACGAAATCGGTGACCTGCCTCTGGAGCTTCAAGCCAACCTGCTGCGCTTCCTCCAGGAAAAACACATCGAGCGCGTGGGCGGCAGCCAGCCGATTCCTGTGGATGTACGGGTATTGGCGGCGACACACATTGACCTGGAAGCCGCCATCGAGAAGAAGCGCTTCCGCGAAGATTTGTACTACCGCCTCAATGTGCTGCAAGTGGTCACCGCGCCGCTGCGTGAGCGCCATGGCGATCTGTCGATGC
The DNA here is from genome assembly GCF_949767185.1 of Pseudomonas sp. IT-P100. Classification (NCBI taxonomy): domain Bacteria; kingdom Pseudomonadati; phylum Pseudomonadota; class Gammaproteobacteria; order Pseudomonadales; family Pseudomonadaceae; genus Pseudomonas; species Pseudomonas sp. IT-P100. The sequence continues at coordinate 67,086 of NZ_CATKQK010000014.1, read as the reverse complement.
TGGCCAACCACTTCTCCCATTTCTACAGCCATGAAACCGGCCGTCGTCCGCGCAGTTTCAGTGAGGACGCGCTGATTGCCATGGGCAAGCATGACTGGCCGGGCAACGTGCGTGAACTGGCCAACCGGGTGCGCCGCGGGTTGGTCCTGGCCGAGGGGCGGCAGATCGAGGCCCGCGACCTGGGGCTGATCAGCCAGCAGACCATCGCCGCACCGATGGGCACCCTCGAGGACTACAAGACACGCGCCGAACGCCAGGCATTGTGCGATGTATTGAACCGCCACAGTGACAACCTGAGTGTCGCCGCCCGGGTGCTGGGCGTGTCGCGGCCAACCTTTTACCGACTGCTGCACAAGCACCAGATCCGCTAGGGCGGGGCGAAACGAAAAGGCCCGCTGCGATGAACTCGCAGCGGGCCTTTTCCATTCAGGTGAAGCGGTTAGAAGTAGTACGGGAATTTCAGGCTGAAGGAAAAGTCTGGCGCGTCGTCGGTTATGCCGATGGCCAGGTTGGGAACGATCGTCAGGTTATCGGAGGCTGCCAGCGTCATGCCGATGTTGAAGTTGGCCGCGTTGTAATCGCTGTTGGAAATCGATTGCCAATCGCCGCCGTCCGGTTTGATCTTGCTCTTGCGGGCGAACTGATCGGTGAACGAGAACGACATACTCATCTTCTCGTTCAAGGCGAATGCAATGCCTGCGCCGACTTGCCAGGAATCGCCCAGTTTCACGTCCCCTTTCACCTTGGAGCCGACCTGAGGGCTGATGTCGCTGAAAGAATCCTCCATGTTGTAGGTGTAGGCCAGGGAGCCGAACAGCACGGCCGGGTCGAAAGTCTTGACCAGCGAGATACCCGGGGTGATCGACCAGACACCGTTGCCGGTCGGCAAGTCCTCGGGGACCGCGAGGTTATCGTTGTTCGGGTCCTCGATCAGCTTGATGCCGTAAGGATCCTTGCCGGTCGGTGCCTTGACGCGCAAGGTAGCCACCGCGTCGGGCAGGCTGGCCGACTCATCCAGAAACTTGTAAGCCACGCCCACGTTCACATCGCCGATGGTCGGGTCGCGGGTTACGGTTGCGTCCGACGTCACCGGGCCTGCACCACCCGCGCCGCCTGAGGAATACGTTGATTCGCGATAAACCACGGGGACGTTAACGTCGAACTGCCAGCGTTGCGCCACGTTGTAGCGGGCGGTCAGGTCCAGCGTCCAGTTGTCAGCCTTGATTCGGTCGAGGTTGATGTTGCCAAGGAAAATCGAGTCCAGTGCCAGAAAGCCATTGAGCGTCAGCGCACGCGTATCGAAGTGGGTGTAGGTCAGGCCGGTTTCGACACTGAATTTGCCGCCACCGAAGAAACCGCTGGCTTCGTCATACAGGTTTGAAACGCTTTGCGCAGGTTCGGAATCATCCTTGAGCGATTGGCCGTATGAACTGCCGGTGGTTCCCGGCGCACCGGCCGCCACCGCCTGGCCACCCCTGGACGGTTCGGCAGGGGATTTGGTCAGGCGCTTGGGCGCCGGTGTCGCAGGTGTTTCTTCGACCTGGCGAACGCGCTGCTCGAGTACCATCAGCGCGTTCTGTTGTGCTTCGTAACGCTGTTTCAACTCCATGAGTTCTTGTTTTAGTGCTTCAACCTGGGGATCCGGAGCTGCGTACAGCATTGTTCCCGGTGCCAGGCTACTCAAACAAACGATAGCCCTGAGCGTCAACGATCGGTGCATGGTTAGCCGTCCCTTCTGAGTGCATCTGATGAGACTGAGCGTAGATCAGAATCCGAGAGCGCGAAGACCTTTAAGTTGATCCAGGTTGCCATTCAGCGAACTGGTAGACGGCAGGTTATCGCGCAGTACAACGTTGATCGTCATCGCGTTGTTGACCTGGTTGCCACCGCCAAGCAATGTCGCGTTTTGCATAAGCCCACCTTGGGCGAGGCGCTGCGCGATGCTCCCCTGGTTGTTACTGGCCACGATATTGAGCTGCACGCCCGAGCCGGAAGATGAAATGCTCAGCGCCCCGGCACCATTGGCATGGGTCAGGGTTGAACCCGCGGCCAACACTTGCCCTTGGTTGTCCATTTGTGGCGCCTGGCCACCTTTCTGGACGTTGAGATTAACGTTGTTGTAAGCGCTGTTGTTGTCGCCGGCGGCGCGCACCACTTGAGTGACGCCCTGGGTCGTGCTCAAACCGTTACCGCCGCTGACGGTACCGGTGCCCTGGGAAACCGCCGAGCCATTACCTGTCTGGTCGATCATCGACACATAGAACTGTGGCTTGATGGTTGTTTGCTGAATTTGCATCGAGGACGTTGCCCCGATCACTTGGCCGTTGGCATTTTGCCAAGTGCTGGTCATGACAATCCCGAAACTGACGATCCGTCCAGGCATGACATAGCGGCCTCGCAGGCTCGCCAACTCCTGATCATTCAGTTCGATGGGTTTCAATATCTGTGCCTGGGTTGGCAGGCTGGCGGCCAGGCAGACTACGGCCAGCCAGATTGGAGTCTTCATTGGATGCTCCCGGAGCGTCGTGCTCCATTGTTATTAGAAGAAGTCGCTTCGGATAAATCCGAAGTCCAACAACTCTGCGTCTTGCACCGGGCTGAAGGTGTTGATGCGGTTCTTGGCGGTCAGTGGCAGGGGTGGGTCGAGCAGCGCATTGGCTTTGTCATAGCCCTGGCCAATGACGGCAAAGATGATGCCGTTCCAGCCTTTGACAAAGTCGTCGACTTTGAAACGTTTGTGACCCAGCACCGGATCTCCGATATAGACCCAGCCGTTATGGACTTTTTGCAGCACTACAAAATGTTTGTAGCCACGGATATCCAGGAGTACCACGACCGGAATTTTGATTTCGCTCAACGTTTCCGCCGCTACCCGGTAGCCACGGGCCCGCATGCCGATACTTTCCACGTAACGCTTCATGTCGAGCATGGAGAAGCCCTGGACGCGGACAATGTCTTGATCGGCGTGGGCCAGCATGCCTTCGATGATCTGATCTTCATTCACGTCCAGCCAATAGGCCTGGCGCAAGATGGTCGCCAGCGCAGCTGCGCCGCAACTGAAGTCGGTTTTCTGTTGTACCAGGTCGGCAAATTTACGCTCGCGTACGCTCTGGATCGGCTTGTAAATCACCGCGCCGCCCGGCAGGACGGAAAGCGGCAGTTGTGCAGCCTCGATCACACTGGCCACGCAAAGCAAAACTGCCAAGGCGATAATGCGCATGGTGGGACGCCCTCTGGTTGTGTTGAAAAAAGGCCCCCGTGAGGGGGCCTCCAGAGTCAGCCATCAGAACGATTGGTTGGAAATGGCCAGCGAGTTGCTTTGTTGGTTGCCCACACCGGCAGCCACGTTCACGCCGAGGTTGCCACTGCCGCCATTCACCGAACCACTCAGGGTTGCAGTGTTGGTCACAGGGTTTGCCCAGCCATTTGGGGTCAGGATTTGATAGGAGACGGTGTTGCTCAAATCCCAAGTATTGCTTTCGCTGTAGCCCTTAACTTCGTGCTTGGTAGAAGCGGACGATTGCTCGCCTGATTTGTCGTACGAAGAGTCAAACGATTTTGTAAACGAAGAATCGAACGCTTTTTCGAACGAAGAGTCGGTCGAATTGGTGTGCTCTGTATCGACAGATGCATCGAGCGAAGCGTTAAGCGATGCGTCGAAAGAAGCGCTGTGAGTGCGATCTCCATGGCCATAATTAACGGTAACGGATTTGGAACCATCCGCCGCTGCTTCCAGGGAAGCGACTATAGAAGCATGGCTGGTAGCGCTGCTATCGGTGCCTTTTGAACCGCTTGCATCGAAGTGACTGGCACCGCTGGCGTCATAACTGCTGGCACCGCTCTTGGCCCAGTTGCTGGAAGCGCTCTTATCAATGTTCAGCTCGGAGTTATGGCTGAAAGAGGCACTGCCGCTTTTGGTTGTGGTCAGCGTCACCGTAGTCAGCGCGACGTTCTGATCCGCCCTGTTGTTCACGACCAGACCAGGACCATTTTGTTCAGCAGAGGCGGTGGCTGTTGCATTGCCAAGCGGAGCATTGGAGTTGGCAATTGCCATGGTGTTTTTCTGTTGGTTGAGGTCGCCACCAGCAATGTTGATCCCCATGTTGCCGTTGCCGCCATTGCCCGACTGGCTCATCACCGCAGAGGCTGTGGTGTTGTAGTTGTCGACCTTGTTGTTGTTGCTGTACTGCTTGACGGTGGCAGTGGCAGTGGCAACGCCGAACACGAAGGAGTTATCGAGAGCGGAGGTGGCGCCGGCGTTCGCGATAGCAGCAGCGTTGTCCTGTTGGTTGCCGGCGCCCGCCGCGACGTTGACGCCGACGTTGCCGCTGGCGCCTGTGGCAGAGCCGCTCATCTCGGCGTTGTTCACAGTCCCTTGGTTAAGGATGCGGTTGCCGGTACTGCTCTGTTTGTCGTTGGCATTGGCAGTCGCGTAGACAGGGATTTTAGTTGGAGGAGGGGTGTGGTGACCGTTGTTATTATGGCCATGGTGGTCATCGTTACGACGATCGTTGCCAGCTTGTACAGCAACAGCCATGAGCGCAGCAATTGCGAAAACCAGAGGCTTGAGTGCCATCGAAGGTTTCATGGTGATTCTCCGTACTTATTTTAGGTTAAGTGTTGTAACTACCTTTTTTGGGTCAGTCCGCGACCCGTACGCTCAGGGTATTGGCCATTCGGTTTCCTACCCCGGCGCTCTGATTCAACTGGATCACCCCACGGCTACCGGTGAAAGCCTGGTCACTGGTAGTGACCTGGCGGAGGCCTGGTGCAGAGGCAGTTGGATCGGAGTTGTTGAGCAGCGCCACGTTCTGTTGCATGAGGACGCTGTCGTCGATACTTTGCGGTTGTTTACTGATGCTTATCCGCAGGGCATTGGCTTGCTGGTTGCTGGCACCCGCGCTCTGGTTTACGCCCAGAACACCGTTGCCATGGCTGAAGGAGTCGCCTTGAATGCTGGCTCGAGCATCCATCCTGGGGTCGACCTGCGTATTCAGCCGTTGGCGAATCTGAGTGGTCGCGCTGGCCGCATCGCCAATGGCGATGGCCCGGGCGTTGGCCTGTTGCTGCTGATCGCCCGCGGCCTGGTTGACCGCGAAGTTGCCTTGGTACTGACTACCGGACCCATTGATGTCGGCGTTATTGATGACGGGTGGTTGAGCAAAGCTCGACGCACTGCAAAGCATGGCGACAATCAGCAGTTTGCGATTCATCTCATTGGCCTCCCGTGATGATTTTCAGACCGCCCAGGCCTCGCTGAACGCTTGAATTGACCAGGTTGGAGATGCCGTTGCCCGAACTTCCCCGTCCGGCGGGGAGGTTGGAAAGCTGATTCTGGGTGGTGATATTGCCGCCCAGATTGGTGTTGTTTAAATTGACCAGGCGTGTGATACCCGCACCACTGGCGACGTTGGCAAAATCGCCGTCGTTCAGTTCGCTCGTCTGATTGAGAATTAGCTTGGAGGGGTTGGCATTGGCGGTCGTGGGGTTAGGGTCGGGAGCTACCGGCGCTTGCACTGCGTTTCGCGTCTGGACATCACGTTTGATAATAATGATGCCGTTGTCCGCCTGAACGGGGCAGACGCTTGAGCCGAGTGCGATCAGCAGGAAGCTATAGATGTTGTTATGAAATTTCCCCACGGCGGCAATTCCTTCTGTAAGAACGCTGGCCCTTGTCAGGGTTGCGAGGAAGAGAGCAGAAGGTGTGCCGGTTTTTGTTTTTCTTTAAAAAACAATTACTTGTATTTAATTGTCGAGGCGGTCAAAAAAATTTTGTAACGCTGCTGAGACACACCCACGCAAAATCACCGTCCATTGCTGGCGCAATTGCTCGTTACGGGGTCTTGTAGGCAATTTGTATCAGTGGCGTAACATTTTCTTGGAGGCGGGCACGGGCAGCTTTAGCCCGCGGGTTTTCGCAGGGGAGAGTGTTTCAGGAATGGACATATATGACGCCTGTCAGGGACTGAGCAAGCGTGTCACAGCCTCGAATACCGCGTCCTTGCGTTGATTCCAGTCACCTTGCACAACCTGGTAAGGCTGACGATGCAGCTCAAGCCACTGGTGGCTGGCCTGGAAAAACGCCTTGCGTTCTTCCAGCTGCGGTTGGCAACGCTGGCCATCGTCATGCCAGGGCACCGATTCGGGGCTGAGCAACAAATGCAGGTCGTAGTGCCTGGCCAGCAATGCTCGCTCGACCCACGTCGGGCAAGCGTTAAACAAGGTGCGGCTCCAAAGGATATTGCTCAACAGATGCGTATCGAGAATCAGCAGTCGCGGTTGTTTGGCTCGTGCTTCATCTTCCCAAGTCAGCTGGCCAAGTGCTATTGGCGTAATATCGTCGTAGCAAGTTACACGGGCTTCAGTATCGATGAAATGCCGAACATACTCGCCGACCAAAATGCCGCCAAAGTTGGCGCGAATCTCACTCGAAAGCCAGCTCTTGCCGCTGGATTCGGGCCCGGTCAGTACCAGGACTTTCATGTGCGTAGCGCCGGGTCGGCGCGCCATTCACGCCAGCCTTGCACGGCAATCACGGCGAACAACCCATAGAGCCCGGCGGTCAGGTACATGCCCTTATAGATGAAGAGCCCGACGAAAATCACATCGAGGGTGATCCACAGTGGCCAGCATTGAACGCGCTTTTGCGCCATCCACACCTGCGCCACCAGGCTGAAGCCAGTCAACGCCGCATCGAGCCAGGGTTGGGCGGCATCGGTCCAGTGCGCCATGGCCGCGCCGAGCATCAGACTGCCGACGGCACCAATGGCCAGGCCTGACACGACCGATTCTCCCTTGAGCTGGCTAACCCGCCGCCCCTGTCGCGCAGCCCCCGCGCGCGTCCATTGCCACCAGCCATAGAGTTGCAACGCGGCGTAGATCACCTGCAACAGCATGTCCGAATAAAGCTTCACTTCAAAAAACACCCAGCTGTAAAGCGACACCATGACCAGGCCAATCGGCCAGCACCAGGGGTTCTGTTTGACCGTCAACCAGACGGCAATCACACCGAGGGAGGCGGCAAACAGTTCAAGCCCGGACATGGAGGTTCCTTGGGGAAATCGTAGAGGGGGGGAGATTGTACCGGGATTGTGGCGAGGAGGCTTCTGTGGCGAGCGAGCTTTTGTGGCGAGGGGACTTGTCCCCGTTGGACCGCGGAGCGGTCCCAAAAGATCGACGACTGCTTCGCAGCCGAACGGGGATAAATCCCCTCGCCACAGAGATTGGTGTCTGGATTACACGCGGAACTGCTTGAGCAAACCGTTCAACTGCTCGCTCAGATCCTTGAGCCGCACGCTCGCCATACTCGACTGTTCCGCCGCCAGCGCCGTGCTGTGGGACAAACCGGCGGCCTGGGTGACGTTCTGGTTGATGTCCTCGACCACGTGGGCCTGTTGCAGGGTGGCGCTGGCGATGGAGGCGTTCAGGCCGTTGAGGTTGCGCAGTGCCTGGCCAATGGCATTCAGGCTCGCACCGGCCAGGCCGGCTTGTTCGATGGTCAGCTGCGATGCGCGACTGCTGTCGCCAATGACCTTGACCGCCGCTTCGGAGTGGCCTTGCAGGCGTTCGATCATCGACTGGATCTCGGCGGTGGACTTCTGCGTGCGCTGGGCCAGCAGACGCACCTCATCCGCCACGACGGCAAACCCGCGACCTTGCTCGCCGGCCCGGGCGGCCTCGATGGCGGCATTGAGGGCGAGCAGGTTGGTTTGCTCGGCGATAGAGCGGATCACTTCCAGCACGCTGCCGATCTGGGTGCTTTCGGTGGCGAGCGTACGGATGACTTCCACAGCCTGATCAATGGTGCCGGACAACGTGTCGATCTGTTGCAGGCTGCTGTCGATGTTGACCTGGCCCTGCTGCGCCTGGGATTCGGCATCGCGCATTTCGCTGGCCGCTTGCTCGGCATTCTTGGCGACATCCTGCACGCCGTACGTCACTTCATTGATGGCCGTGGCCACCAGCTCCATCTGCTGGGATTGCTGCTGACTGCGTTGCTGGGCCTGCGCGGCGTCGTTGCCCAGCTCGCTGGACGACTGGCCCAAAGCGCTGGCGGACACCTGCAATTGACCGATCACCAACCGCAGTTTGGCGGTAAAGGCATTGAAGTGGCGGGCCAATTGCGTCACTTCATCCTGGCCATGGGTATCGAGGCTGCGGGTCAGGTCGCTTTCACCGCTGGCAATATTGGCCATGGCGTTCACGGTTTCCTGGAGCGGGCGCACGATGCTGCGGGCAATCAGGATCACCAGCAGGGCCATGATGGCGGCAATCACCAGCCCGACGACGGTCGCTTTCCAGACCTGGGCCATGAACTCGGCTTGCATGTCATCGATGTACACGCCCGAGCCGATCACCCAGCCCCATGGCTCGAACAGTTTGACGTAGGACGTTTTTGCCACCGGCTCGCTGGCGCCCGGTTTCGGCCAGCGATAGTCGATTGCGCCGGCGCCCTTGGCTTTGGCGAGGGCGACCATTTCGTTGAACAGCGCAAACCCGTCCGGGTCGCGAATCGCCGAGAGGTTCTGGCCATCGAGTTTCGGGTTGGCCGGGTGCATGATCATCACCGGCGTCAGGTCGTTGATCCAGAAGTAGTCGTTCTGGTCATACCGCAGGCCGCGAACGGCGGTCATCGCCTGTTTCTGCGCGGCCTCGCGTGTGAGCGTGCCGGCAGTTTCCAGGTCATGGTAATAGGTCAGAATGCCGCTGGCGGTCTGCACCACGTGCTGGGTTTTCTGCGCCTTGGCGTGATAAAGGTCTTCGTGGATCTGCTTGAGCATCAACACGCCTAACGTCAAAAGCATCATGACGGCCACGATCAAAATGAGCCACAAGCGGCGGCTGATCGACATATTTCGCAAGCTGTTCATAACGCTGTCACCCCGGTTTCTTTTTCTTGTAATAAATGATCGCCGGCATCCAACCACACTTTGCCGATCGGGCATATCCGACCCAAGTCCAATAACGTGGCAGCGTTATTCAGCCTTGTCTGATAGGATTTCGGCCCCGCACGGAAAAACCTGAATCCAAGTCGATGTTTCACGGAATTTTTACGGTTCCGTCCGGATTCTGTGCGCGCGGGTCTTTTGGCTACGCTGACTGTTCTTGAAAAAATATTAACGGGGCATGCCGTTGCGCATCGCCTTTTGGGGGATTGATGGATCTTTGGACCGCCTTGCAGGCATTGATACTTGGCGTTGTAGAAGGGTTGACGGAGTTTTTGCCGATTTCCAGTACCGGACACCAGATTATTGTGGCCGACTTGCTCAATTTCGGTGGTGAGCGGGCCATGGCGTTCAACATCATTATTCAGCTCGGCGCGATTCTCGCCGTGGTCTGGGAATTCCGGCGCAAGATTTTTGATGTCGTCATTGGTTTACCGACGCAGCCAAACGCCCGGCGCTTTACTGCCAACCTGCTGATTGCCTTCCTGCCGGCGGTGGTATTGGGGGTGATCTTTGCCGACCTGATCCACCATTACCTGTTCAACCCGATCACCGTGGCCACGGCATTGGTCGTGGGCGGCATCGTGATGTTGTGGGCCGAGCAGCGTCAGCACGAAGTACACGCCGAAACCGTCGATGAGATCACCTGGAAAGATGCTTTGAAAGTTGGCTTCGCCCAGTGCCTGGCGATGATTCCGGGCACCTCGCGTTCAGGCTCGACGATCATTGGTGGTTTGCTGTTCGGGCTGTCGCGCAAGACCGCCACCGAGTTTTCGTTTTTCCTCGCGATGCCGACCATGGTCGGCGCGGCGGTCTACTCGGGCTACAAGTATCGCGACCTGTTCGTGCCGGCTGATTTTCCGGTGTTCGCCATCGGTTTCATCACCGCGTTCATCTTCGCGATGATTGCCGTCAGAGGCTTGCTCAAGTTCATCGCCAGCCACAGCTACGCGGCGTTCGCCTGGTATCGCATTGCGTTTGGTCTGGTGATCCTGGCCACCTGGCAGTTCGGCTGGGTCGACTGGACTGCGGTCAAGCCATGAATGATGCCGGCAGGAGCAGCAGCCCCGGACGCAATTCCGGAGGGCAGATCCAGAACCCCAGGCTGAAACTGCTGGTGTTCGCGGCCGTGTGCGCGCTGCCGTTGGTGGGCTCGTTGTCGTTCTGGCTGCGCGGGATTTCGCTGATTCCCCTGGCGGCCTACGGCATCGTCAGCGTGTTGGCGTTCTTCCTTTATTGGAGCGACAAGCGCAAGGCCCGCACCGACACCTGGCGTACGCCGGAGAACGTGCTGCATGCAGTTGAACTCGCCGGCGGCTGGCCGGGCGCCTTGGTCGCCCAGCAGGTGTTCCGGCACAAGACGCGCAAAGTGTCGTTTCAACTGCTGTTCTGGATGATCGTGTTGCTGCATCAAGTGTTCTGGATTGATCAGCTGTTCCTGGGGGCAAACCTGTTGGCGCTGTTCTAAAGCAGCAGTCCGACCTGCGTGCGCTTGGGCAGCTTGCTTACCACCAGTTGATGGGAACGTTGCAACAGGCTTTGCAGTTCTTCGGCGCCCAGCGGGTAGGGCGTTTGCATGATGATCCATTGGGCCCGCGCCAGGTACGGCGCCGGGTGAACGCCCGGGCGGTCGCAATGCCCCAGAAACAGGTCCTTGTCGACCTTGAAGGCGAGGGATTCGCCCCGCAGGTTCTGCAGGGCGAACATCTTGTTCCCGGCAATCGAAAACACCCGCACGCCACCCCACTTGTAGTCTTCCCGCGCCCCCGGCAGCGCCAGGCAGAACTGCGCGACATCGTCTTCGCTCATGCGTCCAGCCTTCATATCAATCGGTCCCCACAGGCATTGAATGATTCGATCAAATGGTCGAGCCAGGCGCGCACCGCCGGCATGACCCCGCGTCGGTGAGGGTAGACCGCTTGCAGCCAGCCGCCAGGCAACGACCAGTCAGGGAGCAATTGCACCAGCGCGCCGCTTTCCAGTTCCTGCTCGCAATACATCATCGGCAGCATGGTAAAGCCCTGGCCGGCGAGTGTGCAGGCCTTGCGCACGATGAAGTCGTCGATGCCCAGTCGGGCTTCGAGCGCAAGTTCATGGCTTTTACCCTGTTGATCGAGCATGCGGATATGCACCATGCGGTCGGCTTCGAGGGCGCCGAGCACGGGCAGGCCCTTGAGCTCCTCGGGATGATTGATCGCTCGCCCATGGAGAAAGTCCGGACTGGCCACCATCAGCATCTGCGCCTGACGCAGGCGTCGGGTGACCAGCAACGGGTCTTCATCTCCCAATTCACGCACCCGTAGCGCGACGTCGACGCCCTCGGTCACCAGGTCGACCCGGCGGTTGAGCAGCATCACTTCCAGTTGAACCTGCGGGAATTTTTCGAGAAACCGACTGATCACCGTCGGCAGCATTTCGTGAGCCAGCCCGACGGGGCAGGACACCCGCAAGCGTCCGCGGGGTTCGCTGGACATGCTGGCCACGGCTTCATCGGCCATCTCGGCTTCCAGCAGCATGGCCTGGCAGTGCCGCAAATAACGTTCGCCCACGGCGGTCAACTTCAGTTGCCGGGTGGTGCGTTGCAACAGGCGCGCGCCAAGGCGCTCTTCCAGCTGGGCGATCCGCCGCGACAAGCGCGACTTGGGAATCCCCAGCACACGCCCGGCTGCAGCGAAACCGCCGGCTTCGACCACCTTGGCGAAGTAGTAGAGGTCATTGAGGTCTTGCATGGTGTTAACCCGATTGTTCTATCAGTGAGACGAACTATCGCATTGTTGCAGTCTAATCAGCTATTGGTTTCGTCTGTAGGATTGTCTCCATCAGATCGCCCCGTGGCGATCCTCACCTGGAGATCCCACATGAAACTGCTGCATATCGATTCGAGCATTCTTGGTGACAACTCGGCTTCCCGTCAGCTGAGCAGTGAAGTCGTCAAAGCCTGGCAAGCCGCCGAGCCGAGCGCCGTGGTGACTTACCGCGACCTGGCCAGCGATGCCATCAGCCATTTCTCCGCCACGACCCTGGTCGCCGCCGGCACCGCCGCCGAACTGCGCAATGCCGCCCAGCAGCACGAAGCCGAACTGAGCGCCTCGACGCTGGCCGAATTCCTCGCCGCCGATGCCGTAGTCATTGCCGCGCCGATGTACAACTTCACCATCCCGACCCAACTCAAGGCCTGGATCGACCGCATCGCCGTTGCCGGTCAGACCTTCCGCTACACCGAAGCCGGCCCTGAAGGCCTGTGCGGTGGCAAGAAAGTCGTGATCGTGTCGACTTCCGGCGGCTTGCATGCCGGTCAGGCGACTGGCGTGGCTCACGAAGAGTATTTGAAAGTGCTGTTCGGCTTCATCGGCATCACCGACATCGAATTCGTCCGTGCTCACGGCCTGGCTTACGGTGACGAAGTGCGCACCAAAGCCATGAACGACGCTCACACGCAAATCAGCGAGCAACTGTTCGCTGCCGCGTAAGGCTTGCGTAAAGGTGTAAATCAGCTCGAGCAACACCCCAAAAAACTCTGTATTCTGAACACGCAAGTGCCAGATGCGGAGTTTTTTGTTTCTGACTATTTCTACTGGCTTTTTCTAGTTGTGTCTTCAATCGTTCAAGTTGTGGCCCAGGTTATGCAGTCGAGGGTTGATGTCCCCGTTCTGTCACGACCAGGGTGGCCGCCATGCTGGTACAAGGCCGCTTCCTCGGTAGTCGATGGAGAACGGGCTTTCCGGTCAAGTAACAAAGGTGGGGCATCCCATGGTGCGTCTTTGTGCAACGTTACTGATTTGCCTGCTCAGCAGCCTGAATTCAGTGCACGCCGCGCCTGCGCCACATCCTCACTGGAGCGTCGGCTTCCATGAGATGAGTTTTCTCGACCCGCTGGACCTGCAACCGATGCGCGCCATCGCGTTCTACCCCTCCAGCGACCGGGAACACACCAGCCAACTCGAGGGCTACACGGTCGAAGCGGGCGAAGACACCCGCGTCGCCATCGGCCGTTTCCCGATGCTGATGCTGTCCCACGGCAACACCGGCACGCCGCTGGCCCTGCATGACCTCGCCACGTCGCTGGCGCGCAAGGGTTTCGTGGTGGTGGCGGTGATTCATCCCGGCGACAACTCCAAAGACCACAGCCGCCTCGGCACCTTGAGCAACCTGTACGGTCGGCCGATCCAGATTTCCGAAGCCATAACCGCCACCCTGGGCGACCGCATGCTCGCGCCGTTCGTCAATGCCGACCAGGTCGGGGTGATCGGTTACTCGGCGGGCGGGGAGACGGCGCTGATTCTGTCCGGAGCGACGCCTGATCTGGACCGGTTACGGCGCTACTGCCAGGAACGCCCGGACGACCGCGATGCCTGCAACACCCAAGGCGAGTTGATCGTCGACCGCGATGACCTGCAACCGGTGGCGGACCCTCGGGTTCACGCGCTGCTGCTGATGGCGCCGCTGAGCCTGAAGTTCGGCCGTCACACCCTGGCCGACGTGCATGTGCCGGTGCTGCTTTACAGCGGCGACGGCGACAAACTGGTGGCCTTCGACAAAAACGCCGCGGCGCTGGCGCGCAAACTGCCGATCGCGCCTGACTTCAAGTTATTGGCCGGGGCAGGGCACTTCGTGTTCATGGCGCCGTGCAACGAAGAACAGATCGCCGCCATGCCGGCGCTGTGCACCGATGCCGACGGCGTTGACCGCGAAGACATTCACCGAAACATGATTTCCGAAGCGGGACGGTTCTTCTCCCATGCGCTGGGCGTGCCGACCCGTGCGGGGATGCAAACCGCTGATCAATGATCTACCCAGTGGGAACCAGTCCTTGTGGCGAGGAAGCTTGCTCCCGCTGGGTCGCGAAGCGGCCCCAAAAGCGTTGCGACTGCTTCGCAGCCGAGCGGGAGCAAGCTCCCTCGCCACAGGGGCTGTTCCACACTGATTACGGGTGTCAGGCCATTGCCCGACGTTTCAGCAACAGGGTCAAACCCAGGCCAGTGATCGACAGCAACGCCGCACTGAAGAAAATCCACGAATACCCCAGATTCAACGCCACCGCGCCCATCACCGGTCCGGCAATCGCCAACGCCAGGTCGAAAAACACCGCGTAAGCACTCAACCCCGCACCGCGACTGGAATTGGGCACCTGTTTGATCGCCTCTACCCCGAGCGCCGGATACACCAGCGACAAACCGAACCCGGCCAGGCCGGCACCGACCAGGGCAAAACCGGTCGAAGGCGCGAGCCACAGCAGCACCAGCCCTGCCGTTTCAATGCTCATGCAGGCAATCGCCGAGGTGAATCCACCGAAGCGGCTGATGGCCGAAATAAACAGCAACCGCGCCAGGATGAAGCAGATCCCAAACACCGTCAGGCAGTACGCGGCGCCAGTCCAGCCACGGCTGAGGTAGTACAGGGTAATGAAGGTGGTCAAGGTGCCGTAACCGATAGACGCCAGGCTCAGGCTCGCGCCGAAGGGCGCAATGCGCCCGAACACCGCCCAGAACGGCAGGCGTTCACCGCGTACCACCGGCACCGACGGTTTGTTGCGGATGAGCACCAGCGCCAACGCTGCCAGCAAGGACAACGCGATCCCCAGGCTGGCAAAACCATATTCCGCAACCATCACCACGCCCAGCGGCGCGCCAATGGCGATGGCGCCGTAGGACGCGATGCCGTTCCAGGAAATCGAGCGTGCGGTGTGTTCAGCGCCCACTTGGCCCATGCACCAACTGATGGTGCCGACGCCGATCAAGCCCTGTGCGATACCCAACAACAAGCGGCCGGCGATCAGGATCAACAGACTCGTCAGCGGAAAGCTTTGCAACAGCGTCGACACCAACGTCAACACGCCGCTCAACACAATCCCCGACAACCCGTAAACAATCGCTCGCTTGGTGCCGATGTTGTCCGACATGCGCCCGGCCATCGGGCGGCTGAGCAGGGTGGCGAGGTATTGGGAGCCGATGGTCAGCCCGGCCACGACCGCACTGAAACCGAGCTGCTCATGGACATAACCCGGCAACACCGCAATCGGCAGGCCGATGCAGAGGAAGGCAATAAAGGTATAGAAAACGATGGAGACGATCTGCAGGGTGATCGCCATGGAGCTTTGCGGTGGCAGTGGCTGCGCAGACATGAGGGCTCGTTCGCGGGCGGCGGTGGGAGTACAGCATCATGGCGCGGGCTGCGAATAAAAGGAAGCAGGCTAACGATAACATCAAAAGATCGCAGCCTTCGGCAGCTCCTGCATTGGAATACGTCCCCTGCAGGAGCTGCCGAAGGCTGCGATCTTTGATCTTCAGGCAATAAAAAGCCCCGTCACCAGGACAGGGCTTTCCATTGTCAGCCGGTGTTTAGAACACTACACCTTGGCTGCGCAGGTAATCATCATAAGTACCGCTGAAGTCGATCACGCCGCTGGCGCTCAACTCGATGATGCGGGTCGCCAGCGACGACACGAACTCACGGTCGTGGCTGACGAAGATCAATGTGCCCGGATAGTTTTCCAGCGCCAGGTTCAGCGCCTCGATGGATTCCATGTCCAGGTGGTTGGTCGGTTCGTCCATGATCAGCACGTTCGGCTTTTGCAGGATCAGCTTGCCGAACAGCATGCGACCTTGCTCACCACCGGAGATGACCTTGACCGACTTGAGGATCTCGTCGTTGGAGAACAGCATCCGGCCGAGGGTGCCGCGAACGATTTGCTCGCCGCCCTGAGTCCATTGGCCCATCCAGTCGAACAGGTTGCAGTCGTCTTCGAAGTCGTGCGCGTGGTCCTGGGCGTAGTAGCCCAGTTCCGCGGCGTCGGTCCACTTCACGGTGCCGGCGTCCGGGGTCAGTTCGTTGACCAGGGTGCGCAGCAGGGTGGTTTTACCGATACCGTTCGGGCCGATGATCGCCACGCGTTCGCCCGCTTCAACCTGGAAACTGAAGTCCTTGAACAGTGTCTTGCCGTCGAAGCCTTTGGCCATGCGCTCGACGATGACCGCCTGGCGGTGCAGCTTCTTGGTCTGTTCGAAACGGATGAACGGGCTCACGCGGCTGGAAGGCTTGACCTCGGCCAGCTGGATCTTGTCGATCGCCTTGGCGCGGGAAGTGGCCTGCTTGGCTTTCGAGGCGTTGGCCGAGAAGCGGCTGACGAACGATTGCAGTTCCGAAATCTGTGCCTTCTTCTTGGCGTTGTCCGACAGCAGTTGCTCGCGGGACTGGGTCGCCACGGTCATGTACTCGTCGTAGTTGCCCGGGAACAGGCGCAGCTCGCCGTAATCCAGGTCAGCCATGTGGGTGCACACGCTGTTCAGGAAGTGACGGTCGTGGGAGATGATGATCATCAGGCTGGAGCGCTGGGTCAGAATGTTTTCCAGCCAGCGGATGGTGTTGATGTCCAGGTGGTTGGTCGGTTCGTCGAGCAACAGCACTTCAGGATCGGAGAACAGTGCCTGAGCCAGCAAGACACGCAGCTTCCAGCCTGGGGAAACCTCGCTCATCGGGCCAAAGTGTTGCTCGATGCCGATACCCAGGCCCAGCAACAGCTCGCCAGCGCGGGATTCGGCGGTGTAGCCGTCCATTTCGGCGAACTCGGTTTCCAGCTCGGCCACGGCCATGCCGTCTTCTTCGGTCATTTCCGGCAGCGAGTAGATACGGTCGCGCTCGGCCTTGACCTTCCACAGCTCTTCGTGACCCATGATCACGGTATCGATCACGGTGAATTCTTCGTAGGCGAACTGGTCCTGGCGCAATTTACCCAGGCGCACGTTCGGCTCGAGCATGACCTGGCCGCCGGACGGCTCGAGGTCGCCACCGAGGATTTTCATGAAGGTCGATTTGCCGCAGCCGTTGGCGCCGATCAGGCCATAGCGGTTGCCCGCACCGAATTTGACCGAAACGTTTTCGAATAGCGGCTTGGCGCCGAACTGCATCGTGATGTTAGCTGTAGAGATCAAAGGTTTTTCCTGCGAAGCATTCAGAGTAGCTAGGGTTGCGGCAGTACCGATTCAGTACCCGTTTCCGGTTTTCGAACCACAGGAAATGCATCCCGGTCAGAAGCGGAAGGTCCATCTGGCAATAAGTGGACAGCAGCATGTGGAGCGCTTGGCCCGAGTCGAAGTGCGCTGAGACGGGGTTCATTCCCGTCATCAACCAAGGGGGGCGCGTAATGTTTGGCGGCGATTGTACTGGTCTGGCTCTTTAAACGATAGGGCATTGAGGCCGCACGGGTGCTTTGGCGGTACCAGCGGACAGATTTTCACATCTGAACGTTAACTATTGGTTACAAATCGTGGCTAAAATGCCATCTTTCGAACTGATGCCGACAGGCACGGACGCAGTTTGTTCACTTCTGACGTGTGACGATTTCCGTGAAACTCATCATTGCCGCTGTTTATGCTGTATCGATTGCGTACGTGCACCTGCGCGGTCGGGTGCGCCACAAGTTGGGCCGCCAACTGAGCGATCACTCGACGTTTCTGGCGCCGATCAATTGCTTCCTTTATCTGTTCTCGAAAATTCCCAACAAGCCTTACCTCGATCCAGCCGACTTCCCTGACCTGAGCCCGTTGCAGACGCATTGGGAAGAAATCCGCGCCGAAGGCCAGAACCTGCTCCGGGCGGGTGAAATCAAGCGTTCGAACCAGTACGACGACGTCGGCTTCAACTCGTTCTTCAAGACCGGCTGGAAACGCTTTTACCTCAAATGGTATGGCGACAGTCATCCTTCGGCGATGAAACTCTGCCCGCGCACCACAGAGCTGGTGCAGAGCATCGGCTCGATCAAGGCCGCGATGTTCGCCGAGTTGCCACCGGGTTCGAAACTGGTGCGTCACCGCGATCCGTATGCCGGTTCCTACCGTTATCACCTGGGCCTGGAAACGCCGAACGACGCGGGCTGCTACATCAACGTCGATGGCGAGAATTATCACTGGCGCGATGGTGAAGCGGTGATATTCGATGAAACCTTCATCCATTACGCTGAAAACACCACGCAGCAGAACCGCATCATTCTGTTCTGCGACATCGAGCGACCGATGAAGTACCGCTGGGCGGCGGCGTTCAACGGCTGGTTCAGCCGTCACGTGATGTCGGCGGCGGGCGCACCGAACGATGTGGGTGACAAGACCGGCGGGATCAATCGCCTGTTCGCCAGAATCTACAAGATTCGCCTGCGCGGCAAAGCGTTGAAGAAGCGTAACCGCAAGCTGTATTACCTGGAGAAGTGGGCGATTTTTGCCGGGTTGCTGGCGGTTTTTGTCTGGATTTGAATTCAGCGTTGCCGCTCATTACGCCATCGCCGGCAGGCTGGCTCCCACAATGAAATGCGTTCCAACTGTGGGAGCCAGCCTGCTGGCGATGAGGCCGGTAGATTCTCCGAAAAACGCTCAGGCACCCTGTCATCGATCAACCACTTGACCGTTTCGTAGCTTTTTTCGCCGCCGCCGGTTTTTCCGCTGACTTCGATTTGGCAGCCGCTTTTCCACCAGCCTTGCCCCCCAAACTGCGCTTGAGCAACTCGGTCAAATCGATAACATCCGCCGTCTTGCGCTCTTCCTCGCCGGTCGCCGTCTCGACATCCTCGATCTTTCCTTCATTCGCCTTCTTCTCGACCAGCGCCATGATCTTGTCTTCGAAACTGTCGCGATAATCGTCCGGGCTCCAGTCGCCGCTCATGTCCTGCACCAACCGTTTGGCCATGTCCAGCTCACCCTTGGCCAATTCCGGTTTGGTCACCTCACTGCCCAGTTCAAGCGTATCGAGGCTGCGTACTTCCGCTGGCCAGCGCAGCATCACCAACACCATCGCCGAGTCCAGCGGCATCAGCGCGGCCAGGTGCTGACGGGTATGCAGAACGACATGGGCGAGGGCGACCTTGTTGGTTTTGCTCAGGGTTTCGCGCAGCAACGCATAGACTTTGCCACCGCGTTTGTCCGGCGCAAGGTAGTAGGGCGTGTCGATGTTTTGCAGGGGAATCTGGTCGGCGTCGACAAAGGAAAAGATATCAATGGTTTGCGTGGATAGCGGATGCGCCGACTTGATCTCTTCCTCACTGAGCACCACATAGCGACCCTTTTCGTACTGCACACCCTTTACGATGTTTTCCTTGGTCACTTCCTTGCCGGTGACCTTGTTCACCCGTTTGTAGCCCACCGGCTCCATGCTGCGGCTGTCGAGCCAGTCGAAATCCACCCCTTGCGAAGACGTCGCCGAGACCAGCGCTACAGGGATATGCACCAGCCCGAAACTGATTGCGCCTTTCCAGATTGCACGTGCCATGGTCGTCTACTCGCAAGTGATGATCAGGTGACCCGTGGCCCGGCTCAAAAGTTTCAGCGGCGAGTGGCCCAGCCCCGCCGGGGAATCAACTTCGTGTTACATCTTGTCGGGGAGGTTTTGGTTAACAAATCCGAACCCTGGGCGTAGCGTGCTATCGAAAGCGCTATCCACGTAGAGAGGCTGCCCATGAACCGATTAGTGCCTGGCATCATCGCGATGGCTTTGAGTGCCGTACTGAGCAACGTGGCCCTGGCTGAGGGTCCGTCGCCTGCATTCCCTTTGCTGTTGGCCGAGAGCCCGACGGGCGCCGCCAGCAATCCTTACAACAGCCCGATCCGCCGGGCCAACCCCAACAGCATGCAAGGCACGCAACCCAGCGCTCCGGTCATTCGCGGGCCCAACACCGTGCCGGTTCCGCGGCCGCCGACTTTGGACAACGGTGGCATCGGCAACCGCTATCCCCAGGATCGCTCGGCGCCTGTCAGCCCACCGAAGTTCATCCCCAATCCGCCGCACCGAGACGCAGACACCAGCAACCGTTGAGCGGCAGGACGTTAATCCTGCCAGCCATCCAGACGACAAAAGGAATCGTGCATGTTGCGAACATCCCTCCTGGCCACAATCTGTGCCAGCGCATTGATCACCGTCGCGGCGCCTGTTTTTGCCGCGTCCGTACAGGAGCTGAAAAGCGAGCAGGGCACCCTTGAGGTGACGACGATCGTCAAGGGGCTGGACCATCCGTGGGCCTTGGCTTTTCTGCCTGACAGACAAGGGATGCTGGTCACCGAACGGCCCGGCAACCTGCGCGTGGTCAGTGCCGATGGCAAACTCTCCGGGCCGCTCAGCGGCGTACCGACCGTCTGGGCCAAGGGCCAGGGCGGTCTGCTGGATGTGGTGCTGTCGCCGGACTTCAAGCAGGACCGCACCGTTTACCTGTCCTATGCCGAAGGCGGGGGTGAGGGCGGCAAGGCCGGTACGGCGGTCGGTCGCGGGCAATTGTCGGAAGACCTGACCGCCCTGAGGAATTTCAAAGTGATCTTCCGTCAGGAGCCGAAACTTTCGGTCGGCAATCACTTCGGCTCGCGCCTAGTGTTCGACCGCGATGGCTATCTGTTCATCACCCTCGGCGAGAACAACGACCGGCCTACGGCCCAGGATCTGGACAAGCTGCAGGGCAAGGTGGTGCGGATCTACCCGGACGGCAAGGTACCCGACGACAACCCCTTTGTCGGGCAATCCGGCGTACGCCCGGAAATCTGGTCCTACGGCCAGCGCAATCCGCAAGGTGCGGCGCTCAATCCCTGGACCGGCGTGCTCTGGGAAAACGAGCACGGGCCGCGAGGGGGCGACGAGGTGAATGTCATCGAGCGCGGCAAGAACTATGGCTGGCCGCTGGCGACCCATGGCATCAACTACTCCGGCCAACCGATTCCGGAAGCCGAGGGCAAGACTGCCGAAGGCACTGTCGCGCCACGGCACGTCTGGGAAAAATCCCCTGGCCTGAGCGGTATGGCGTTTTATGACGCTGACCGCTTCAAACCCTGGCAGCACAACGTGTTTATCGGTGCACTGGTGACACAGGAGCTGATTCGCCTGCAGTTCGACGGCGACAGAGTGGTTCACGAAGAGCGCTTGATGGGCGAGCTCAACAAACGCATTCGTGATGTGCGGCAGGGGCCGGACGGGTATTTGTACGTGCTCACCGATGAGGACGACGGCGTGTTGTACAAAGTCGGATTGAAATAACACACACAACCCCTGTGGCGAGGGAGCTTGCTCCCGCTCGGCTGCGCAGCAGACGCCTGCAAAAGAAAGGGGCGCTTCGCACCCCGGCGGGAGCAAGCTCCCTCACCACAAGGTTACTCTCGGCGATACAGAATCACCGCCGCCCGAAGTTTTCCCCGCCCGAAACTGCTCATCTTCTCGAACTCCCCATGGCTGACCGGCAGATGCTGGCAGTCCATGGGCTGACGATGCTGGCTATGGTCGACATCCGGGTCATGCAGGTAGACAAACTCTTCATCACAATCGGTGACGACCACCCAGTGCGGCGATTTGGAGCGGGTCAGCCGATAACTGCTGATCAGCACCAGCGGCTGCCCGCCATCGGCCAATAATCGCGGCAGGTCCAGCGTCCCGCCGAGCACCTGTTCGACGTCAGTGGCGTCCAACTGTGCCGCGAACTCATCGTGCACCAGGCGCATGACGTCTTTTTTATGCTCATCGCGCACGCCATCGAGAAACAGCGGCCCCGCCATACTCACTTGCAAACGCACGCGAAACCCGCGCCGCGCTGCCGCCAGTGCCAGACCTTGAGGGCTGCAACCGCCGTGGCCCGAGGTCATGAACACGGTGGTCGCCTCGCGCCAGATCTGCAGTTCTTCACGGCGCTCCAGCCCGCGATCGGCGTGCAGGGCGCCCATGGCCATCAGCAGGCACGCCGGGCCGCAGGTGAAGTCGGTGGTCTGCGCATACCACGGCACCTTGATGCTGCGGGCATCGCGATGCTGAAGAATGCGTTTCTCCAGGCGCAACGCATCGGCGTGGTCCTGATAATAGTCGTGGATCAGTGCGAAACGTCGATAACCGTTGCGCTCATACAGGGTAATCGCCGAGGGGTTGTCGATGCGCACTTCCAGTCGCAAGTAAGCGCAATCATGCTCAAGGGCGCACGCCTCGATGCGCTCAAGCAATTGCTTGCCCAGCCCGTTACCGCGAGCCTGTTCAGCAATGGCAATCGAGTAGAGCCGCGCCAGTGACGTGCCTCGGTGAAACAGCACCACCGCGTAACCCAACAGTTGCCCGTCGCGTTCAGCCACCAGCAGCTGTCCGTGAGCCCGCGTGATCATCCACTGAAAACTGCGGCTGGTGAGCTGGTCCGTGGTGAAGCATTGCTGTTCGAGTGCCAGCAATGCAGGTAAGTCTTCAACTACCGCCAAGCGAAAGACAGGGTTCATATGACCGCCGTAAAAGTTGCGTAACGAAACGGGACTTTCGAAAAAGTTCGTGCTTAATAGGAAAGGTCTTGTTCTCCAACGGATCAATCACTATGTCAGCGGTACAGGGTCATTGGCGCGAAGTATCCGAGCAAACTTTGCCGGCGGCAACTTATTTAAATGACACGGTTAGAACTTCCAGCCAGTTGATTATCATCGTCGAACGCAAGGAAGACTGGGCGTCCTACTTTCCCAGCGAAGACATCGTCACGGCTCAGGAATACCTCGAACAGACCCGCGACAGCGAGCAGGGAAAACGGGTCCAGGTGATCAACCTGTGCCGCAGCTACAAGTACCTGGGGCACGGCTATTACTGCTCGCTGCTGGCCGAGGCGCGGGGGCACAAGGTCATTCCGTCGGTGCGGACCATCAGCGAACTGACCAAGAAATCCCTCTACGGCCTGGCCCTCGATGATCTGGACAAACCGCTGGAAAAAGCCCTGAGCAATCATCTTTACAGCGATACCGAAGGCTTCACGCTGACACTTTACTTTGGCCGAACCAATATCGAACCGTTACAGGATCTGGCGCGGCAGTTATTTGAAGTATTTCCGTGCCCGATATTATTGGTGGAGTTCCGTCGAACTAATGGCTGGCACATTGAAGGCGTCAAATCAGGTGCACTGCACAAGTTGCGCGAAGATCAGGAAGATCAGTTTGCCAACTCGCTGGACAGTTTCAGTCGCAAGATCTGGCGCATGCCCCGTTCGCGACGCTTGGCCCGCTATGACCTGGCAATTTTGCACGATCCGCAGGAAGCTCTGCCGCCGTCCAACCCCAAGGCGCTGGACAATTTCGTACGCGTCGGCAAGACATTGGGCATCGACGTTGAGCTGATCGAGCGCAAGGACTACGCGCGCATTGCCGAATACGACGGCCTGCTGATCCGCGAGACGACCAGCGTCGACAACCACACCTACCGCTTCGCCAAGAAAGCCGAGAGCGAAGGGCTGGTGGTCATGGATGATCCCGCGTCGATCCTGCGCTGCACCAACAAGGTCTACCTGACTGACCTGCTCAAAAGCCATCAGCTGGGCATGCCCGCCACCGAAATCCTCTACAAGGAGCGACCGGAAGACTTCGAACGGGTCGGTGAGCGGCTGGGGTTTCCGCTGGTGTTGAAGATTCCCGACGGTTGTTTCTCTCGCGGCGTGATCAAGGTTGAAAGCCAGCAAGCCTTGCTCGAGGCGACAGCCGAGCTGTTCGAACATTCGGTGTTGTTGCTGGCTCAGGAATTTTTCTACACCGAGTACGACTGGCGCATCGGCGTACTCAACCGCAAACCGATCTTTGCCTGCCAGTACTTCATGTCCAAGGGGCATTGGCAGATTTACAACCACAAGGCCAAGGGGCAGGACATCAACGGCGAATGCCGCACCCTGGCAGTCCATGAAGCGCCGCGCGCCGTTGTGGAGCTGGCGGTGAAAACCGCCAACCTCATCGGCGACGGCCTCTACGGCGTCGACCTCAAGCAGTCCGGCGACAAGGTGGTGGTGATCGAGGTCAACGACAACCCGAACATGGACGCCGGCATCGAAGACGCCTACTTGCAGGACGATTTGTACTCGCTGGTACTGGAAGAGTTCGTCCGACGCCTGGAACTGAAACGTCGCGGTCAGGCCTGGTGACCGGCCGATGATCAAGAGCTTTCAACTGACCCACGGTGCGCTGCAGGCGGTCGAACGCCTGGACGCCGAAGTGATGCTGTTCAGCAACCCCGACGCGGCCGAGCGCGACTTGCTGCACAGCCATTTCAAGCTCGATGAACACGCGCTGGCCTCGGCGCTGGACCCGGACGAGGTGTCGCGGATCGAGTTTCACCCCGACAATTTGTTCCTGATCTGGAAGCGTCCGGAAAAC
The DNA here is from genome assembly GCF_949767185.1 of Pseudomonas sp. IT-P100. Taxonomy (NCBI): domain Bacteria; kingdom Pseudomonadati; phylum Pseudomonadota; class Gammaproteobacteria; order Pseudomonadales; family Pseudomonadaceae; genus Pseudomonas; species Pseudomonas sp. IT-P100. The sequence continues at coordinate 43,034 of NZ_CATKQK010000014.1, read as the reverse complement.
TATTCCGGCGCAGGCAGCCTGGCGTTCGAAGTGTCGTCCTGCGGTTTGCTGTTTTGTGACCAGCGTTTGCTGGTGATCGCCACCGACGATTCGCCGCTGCACGGGCTCGGCACCCGGCAGAAGTTGAACACGCCACTGGATGTATTGCTCGACCTGCTGTTCAACAACATCCATCACTACCTGGGCCACCTCAAGGTGATCAAACTGGTCGCGCGGGAGTTGCAGCAAAAATTCAACGCGTCGATGCAAAACCAGCACCTGATCCAGATGTTCAACCTCAGCGAAAGCCTGATCTATTACATCAACGCGATCCACAGCAACGGCGCGGTCCTGACCCGGCTACGCAACCACGCGGAAAAACAGCGTTTCAGCGCCGAAGCCATCGGCCTGATCGACGACCTGATCATCGAAAACAACCAGTGCTACAAACAGGCGGAAATCTACTCCACGGTGTTCTCCGGGCTGATCGATGCCCGGGGCAACCTGATGAACAACAGCATGAACAACCTGCTGCGCAAACTGACACTGATCAACGTGGTGTTCCTGCCGCTGAACCTGATTGCGAGCATCGGCGGCATGTCCGAGTTCAGCATGATGACGGCGGGCACGCCGTGGTGGGTGTCGTACCCGTTGTTTCTGACGGCGATGATGCTGGGGGCGGGGGTGATGGTGTTGGGGCTCCGGCGGTTGGCGAAATGAACTTGGCGTCAGGGATGCCGCCTTCGCCGGCAAGCCGGTCTCCCACAGTCGTCGGGGTGATAAACACAGATCCCCTGTGGGAGCGAGCCTGCTCGCGATAGCTATTTCATTAACCCCACGAATCCCGAATCAGGCCACTTGTTCGGCGTCGACAGACTTTTTTCTGTCCTGCAACCCACGAACCACGAGATACAACAACGGCCCAACCGACACAAAAACCGCAGTAAGCAAAAGATAGGGAATGACGGACAATGCCGACCGCCCGCGTTTACGCGCATCCGTGTACATCCAAACCCCGGCCAGCGTCGCCAGCAGGTACAGATCAACCACCACCTGCGCCGTATCAGGCCGCGACATCAGGCTGATGCCAAACTCGATCAACGACTGTTCGGCCTGGAGCATCACCGAAACGGTGTAGCCGGCGAAAGCGAGCAGGGCAATCAGGGGCAGGGCGACAGCCTTCATGGTTTCCTTCCTTGGACAATGAGCAGAATCACGAGCCTACAGAAGCCGCAGGAAATTGACCATTGACTTGCCCTCGGCGCCCGGCTAATTTCCAGACATGACTTCCACCGTATTGCGCTGCCAGCCAAGCATTATTACCGCCATTCCTCATTTGGCGGGCTAGCTCACGACTGCAGCACCCAACCCGCCCTAGAGGCGGGTTTTTACTTTCTGTCTCCAGGGTTTTAAACCAACACACGGCGTAGGAGCTGCCGTGTCCAACAGGAGACGACCATGGATAGCACACCCGCCCAGCAAACCCTGCTGGAGCACTACGTCAAAAAGATCCTTGCTGCGCCCGTGTACGAACTGGCGGTGCGCACGCCATTGCAAGCGGCGCCGGCATTGTCGGAAGCCTTGGGCAACCAGATCCTGTTGAAACGCGAGGATCTGCAGCCAACCTTTTCCTTCAAGATCCGTGGCGCCTACAACAAACTGGTGCAACTGAGCGACGCGCAAAAGGCCCGTGGCGTGATCACCGCGTCTGCCGGCAATCATGCACAAGGCGTGGCGCTGGCAGCGCGTGAGTTAGGGATTGCCGCGACCATCGTCATGCCCGCCACAACGCCGGAATTGAAGGTGGTCGGGGTCCGCAGCCGGGGCGCCGATGCCGTGCTGCACGGGGAGAGTTTTCCGTTTGCCTTGGCTTACGCCTTGAACCTGGCAGAGCAGACGGGCCGCACCTTCGTCTCGCCCTTCGACGACCCGGACGTGATCGCGGGGCAGGGCACCGTCGCCATGGAAATCCTTCGTCAGCACCAAGGGCCGCTTGACGCGATCTTCGTGCCGGTGGGCGGTGGCGGTCTGATCGCGGGCATCGCCGCGTATGTCAAATACCTGCGCCCAGAAGTCCGCATCATCGGCGTCGAGTCGGAACATTCCGCGAGTCTGTTGGCCGCCCTAAAGGCCGGCGAGCGTATCGTCCTGCCGAACGTAGGCACATTCGCCGATGGCGTCGCCGTGGCGCAGATCGGCGCTCATGGTTTCGAAGTCTGCCGGTTTTGCGTCGACGAGGTGCTGACCGTCAGCAACGACGAACTCTGTGCCGCGATCAAGAACATCTACGACGATACCCGCTCGATCACCGAACCTTCCGGCGCGTTGGCCGTGGCGGGCATTAAAAAGTACGTGGCGCAGACGGGCGTGCGTGGTCAAACGTTGGTGGCCATTGATTCCGGCGCCAACATCAACTTCGACAGCTTGCGCCATGTCGCCGAACGCGCCGCATTGAGCGGCGCCCCGGCGTGAGCGGGCGCAGGAGGCCAAGCAATCACCCAATCTCCCACAGGTTTTGCATTTGATGGTTATTCCTGAACAGCCTTTTCGACCTTGCTGGACGCCGACCAGACCCGATAACGGACCTCAACGTCCTTGGGCACGTAAAGCACGATCGGCAGCTTACTGTTGTAGCGCAACATGAAGCCGTCGCCGACCACCGGGACGAAGTCCTGTTTGCTTTTGCCATCGGGACAGGCCATCAGCGTACTCATCGGGCCGATCACTTTTTCCAGGCGGTAGAACGGGTAGCCCCATCCCTCGAGGTTCTTCTCATCGAGCATGCCGCCCAGGCGCTGACGATTGCAGTCCACGGTCAAGGTCTTGCCGGCAAGAATCTCGACCTGGTAGTTGCCTTCCTGCTCCTGTGGCGCCAGGTGAATGACTTGCCGTGTAAAGCCGCTTTCGGGCTTGGGGAAGGGGGCAACGTCTTCAAGTTTCGCCGCGTGAGCGACGGTCGAGAGTCCGGCAACTATCAGCCCAACGGTAGTGATGCAGGTCAATGAACCCATGATGCCTCCTTGCGTGTGAGTAGGGTCAGCGGATACTGGATAAAACGGCCGCATTTTTACTGTCGTGCGTCGTCAATGCAAACCGGTCCTCGCCAAAATTGCAATTTGCATCGCCCGAAACCGGCTTTCTTGCATATTGCATGAGGCTGTTTGCAGGCGAGTTGGCTAAACCATTGATTTGCCGATGAGCTGCAGGGCGAAATACCAGGCATGTTTTATGCTGTAGCTGTTCCTTAAAGCTGACCGGTTTTTTTACAGAGTCAGTGTTCGCTGTTTGATGGGCTGTCTCACACTCAGGAGAGGGTCGCCATGTTTCTTTCTGCCTTGGAACTCCGCAACATCGTAGAATGCAGTTTTCTGCCGAAACGTTGTCAATGCACGCTCTCGCCGGACCTGAAAATGACCGTCAAGGTGTATTCGGACGGTGAAACCGATCAATTGGAACTACTGAAAACAGGCATCGATGCCAATTCGCTCAATGGATGTCGGGAAATAAAAGACCTGATCAATGAATTGCGCTCCGACATGGAGCATCAGGCCAACACCCAGACGCTGCACCCCGACAGGCAAGCGCTTTAACTCGCCGTCGTCACATTCCGGGTCTGGCAATAACGCCAGACCCGCGCTCGTTGTTTCTGATCAATTCTGATAACTGCACGCATCGGACAGTTTGCGATACGTGATCTCTGCGGGTTTGCCTGCCGCATCGATGTACTTCATGTCCGCCGTGATGACTTTGCATTCCAGGGTAGAAGGTTCGGTCAGCGCAACCACCTTGGTGACGTGCAGCGGCATGCCGTATTCATAGGGCACCGCTTGCGAAGAAGCGGTGGTGTTGGCCTGGGCCAGCCCGGCAAACCCGGTGCAGGCGAGGGCGGCGGTAACCAGCAAAGTGCGCATGTTCATGAGCGATCTCCAGTGCAGACGGAAAGTCAGCTCGACGTAACGGGCGTCGAGCCTGCCGCACTGGGCGTCAGAAGAACCTGAGGGCGTGCGGTCCAGTAAAGTTTTGGACCGCAGCGTTAAGCGATGGTTAACCGGGCTGAAGGCCGTCTGTCGTGTGTAATGCTTTCACTTAAGAAAATTTTCAGGCAGACAAGAAACAGAAAATCTTCAGGCAGGCAAGAAACCTGTGGCGAGGGGATTCAGCGAAACGTCGCACCGCCCCGTTGGGTCGCGAAGCGGCCCCAGCATTCCGGCCAAAAGACTGGATTGTTCGGATTGGCGACTGCTTCGCAGCCGAACGGGGATGAATCCCCTCGCCACAAATGTGGGTACCCGCGCTTGAGTGAACATCTTTACCCGTTCTGTGGGGATACCCTGTCAGGCGATTCGTTGGGGTAAGAATCGTTGATAGCTTCGGCTTCGTCCTACAAGGATGGATGCTTTGTCGACTTCCGGCAGATGGGGCGTTGCGATTACTGTTTGGGCTCGCTGCAAAATCAGCGAACAGGTTTGGTCACCTGATAACACTTGTGCATAGATGTGCGATCATTCGCGCCGCGGACTTTTGAGTCTTGCAGTGCGTTGCAATGGTGGCTGTGTGCAGGACGCCTTCGGGCGAGCCGTTTGAGTGTTACCGGTTGACCAAGCCTGTACACAGCCGCCTCCATCGTTTGGTCACGGTGCTGGCGATTACTAACTAATACTCGAGTAATTACTATGCCAACGATAAATCCTTTCCCCGATCGCTACCGTCCAATCAAAAGCAGCGTCACCGCCTCATCCCCCTTGATCATCGACACAGAAGCCAACCCCCAAGACATCCTCGAAGCCGCCCTCCAGCGCATCCGCGCCTCCAGTGATTTACTGGAAACGCTCCATATCCAGTGTTTCAAAGACGGTGACGTGCAAGACATTCCGCACATCACCCACGCGCTTTATCTGCTGACGCAGGACGGTTGCGATTTGCTGAAGGTTGCTCAGCAACGGATGTTGAGTTGGAAGGCGCCAATCTGAAGCTGTAGCTGCAAACATTAGCCTGCCTCCTGTGGGCAGGCTTTGAAGCCTCGCCAACCTTCATTCGGCGGGGGCGGGCACTCTGCTTAAAAACAGTTTCAAGCCTTGTTGATACTGTTCCGCGTCCATCGCATCGCTGTGTTTGGGGATGAGGTATGCCTTCCCCGTACGATCCAGTTCGGCACAAGCAACCAGATAGAAATCGTGCTTCTCCCTCACTCGCACAATTTGTCCCCACGCTAAACCGCTCTTGATGCCCTTGGGCCTGATCACGGTGAAACCTTGGTCATCGAGTTGAAGGCGATAAGCTCCTTCAGCAGCTTTAAGGTTTGTGCGCAACCTGGCTTCGATAAGGTGCTGGTTCAGTCCGCGAAAAGTTGTACGCGACTTGGTACGGTTGACGGCAATTCGATCACGCAAATAGCGCAGAAGACGACTAGCGCCGAACCACCAGAGTGGGACCAAAATCACCCCGAACAGAGCTACGGAAATGACCTTCTCGGTTGTGAGCCGGCGATCAGGCAAATAGATTGTAAGCGCGCCGGCAAGAAGGCACAGGACAAACAGCAAAGGCGAGAGCAGGCGGTCCTGCCAACGTTCGTTTGCCTATCTGCTGATCATGCTTGAGCATTTCGCGCTCCAGCAGTTCAGCCAATCGGGACTGGGTAAGTGCGGGGGGTATGGTGAAATGAAGTTCCATGAGTTGAGTTCGACGTCCGTTTCTGAAAAAGGCACTGGCTTAAATATTTGTGATTTTATGGATGACCGTTTCCGACGGGCCATAGTCGCAATCTGCCGCAACGCTTCTTCGCTCAGGGTCACGAATGAACACTGAGCGGAGTTATACAGGGTCTATTCTTCGCCCGACCAATACCAAAGTGTATCTCCCCACTTCGAGTCACTGATGCTCGGCATAGTTTCACCTTGCTGGAAGTGGCGTCTTGAGTTTGCTTGAGCCGGTGTGAACCAATAGCCCGTTTTACTGCAGGGGTCACCGGCAACAACTCGATTAGTCTGTGAGCCCAATGCACCCTTATAGTTTCTAGCATATTCGACCAAAGCTTTCGGATAAACCATATGGTCTATTTTGCTGTCGTCTATGCCGTACAGAAATGCAATAGCTCCCGCCTCTATTGCCCAGTATCCGACGTAATTTCCATTTTCTCCTTGTAGATGCAAGTCGTGCCATGGTGCTTGTTTAAATGCGGGATACCATTGGCTGCAATATTTTTTAAGAAACTTGGCTGCCTCCTCTTTGCTGTCTGCATAGATTGCCTGAACTAAAGGCGAGTAGAGATCGTGAAACCACTGATCAACATCGTGCCTGTTGGGCAGCAACTTGGTAAGTAGATCTTCATATAGAGTGTCATCACCAGCATATCCCGCGTTGTCTATTAACGTTACAAAGCGTTTAAGTAGGTCTGTGCGGTGTAGTAATATACAAAAACCTATGACCTGCACGCATTCTTCATATTGGTAAGGCCAGTCGTCAATTGCTAGTGGGGATATATCAGGAAGGTTTTCGTGCTCCTGTAACTTGGTCTGTCTTATTTCGTATTTTTCAATAAGATCGTCAAGCAGAGGTATTAAATAAACTATTTCTTCCCCTGCCGTGTAAGCAGCAAAAAGTCTGTCCAGTGCAAGCCTTTGCAAATGCCTTGAACGAAGTGCTGCTTCTTCCTCGGGAGAGTCGGATTCAAAAGTGTTTGTCTTCAAAAATTCGAGTACTTCGCCATGCTCTTTTTGGAAGTTTTTGTAGTGGGTTTCACTAAAAAATTTTTGTCGTTTTTTCATTTTCGGTCACGCGTCAATTTTCAGAGAACCTAATACGCCGTATTTTTTGGCTAAGGATTTTTTCCGCTTTTTTCGGGTGGCTTGATCCGGAGGAGGCTGCAGAACTATTACGCTGCATCCCTTTCCATTTAACCAACCGCTTCTCAACAATTCGGACGAGGTTCCCCCTTCGCATACAGGGTACTTAAAGGGCCAGCTCTGACCTACTTCCAAGAGTCGTACGGCACACCAAACTTCTCGACATAGGCTTTGGAAGCCGCTGAAAGGGGCCGGTGGTGACCACCAGACTTACCTTCATACGGGCCACGCGGATCAATCACGGCTTTTACCGTAGTCACCTCGATCGGTGTCATGCAAGGGCCGCCTACCCAGACTCTGGCGATACCTCCTGGGACCAGCCTTATGCCGATTGAATCACGATAACCTGTGATCCATTTCCCATCGGCCGCGCAGAACACTTTCTCCCCCTTGCGCATGATCTCTCGAGTGGCTTCGGGGATTTTTATCACCATCAGGTAGGTTTGCGGTTCGACCAGCGATTGCCAGCGGACATAGATCTGTTGGGGCAAGTCCGCCCCTGTCACACGTTTTCCGCCTCCGGCAGGCCCTCTTTTCGGCCAACCACGTGGATTGCCGGCGTTATTGGGAGGTGCTTGCATTGACGCGATGCCACTCGCCGCACGTTGAAACACATGGTCCTGAATGTCGACGACATCGGCTGTTTCGATCCAGACCTCCATGTAATCAGGAGCCGAGAACCCCAGAGTCCATGCTTTGTAAGGCATTGAGCTACTGCTAGCAAATGTGCAGCCACTGAGCAGAAAAACGACAAGAGCGATACGGATAGAATTACTCATTAGGATGCACCGTGCGCACAGAGTTTTCGTCTGGTCGATTAATGAAGACGATATTCAGATCGCTATTATTTCGACTTTTAGCGGCGTTCCAGTTATCGGAGATATGAACATAACGCTGGAACAGCACTTCCTCCTCTTGCGAGGTTAGCCCAGCTGTTTTGCTTTTCCCCTGAGCGTAGGCGTAGATCTTCCAGATCTGGCGCGGATGCGATGGAAGCGGCACCAGCCAATCGGGACTGGGTAAGTGCGGGGGTTATGGTGGAATGAAGTTCCATGAGTTGAGTTCGACGTCCGTTTCTGAAAAATGCACTGGCTTAAATATTTGTGATTTTATGGATGACCGTTTCCGACGGGCCATAGTCGCGATCTGCCGCAACGCTTCTTCGCTCAGGGTCACGAATGAACACTGAGCGGAGTTATACAGGGTCTATTCTTCTCCCGACCAATACCAAATAGTATCGCCCCATTTCGAGTCGCGGATGGTCGGCATGATTTCGCTCTGCTCGAAGTAGCGACGAGAGTTGGCCTGTGCTGGTGTAAACCAGTAACCCGCTTTAGGGCAAACCTTGCCCGCGTCTACGCGCGCAACTTGGGATGGATCTGTGGCTCGGTAGTTCCTCGCATATTCGACTAGGTCCTTTGGGTAGACCATGTGATCGATTTTGCTGTCGTCTATGCCATATAGGAACGCAATGGCTCCTGCTTCGATAGCCCAATAACCTACATAGTTTCCTTCCTCACCCTGATGGTGAGTGTCATGCCAAGGAGCTTGTTTGAAAGCTGGGTACCATTGGCTGCAATACTTTTTTAGATACTTGGTCGCCTCTTCTTTCGTTTTAGCATAAATCGCTTGGACTAAAGGCGAATAAACATCGTGATACCACTGATCTATATCATGCCTGCCAGGCAGGACTTTGCAGAGTAAGTCTTCGTATAGCGTATCGTCGCCTGCATATCCCGCGCCGTCTATTAATTTCACGAACCGCTTAAGCAGATCTGTGCGATGTAGCAGGATACAAAAGCCGATTACTTGTACGCACTCTTCATATTCGTGTGGCCAGTCGTCTATCGAGAGTGGCGATATATCCGTAGAATGTTCCGATTGCGCTAGTTTTGCCTGTCTGATTTCGTACTTGTCAACGAGATCTTCCAGCAGGGGCACGAGAGAGGCTATTTCCTCTCCTGCAGTGTATGCAGCGGTCAGCTTACGGAGTGCTAAGCGCTGGAAAAATCTTGAGCGCAGTGTTGCTTCGCCTTCGGGCGCGTCTGATTTAAATGTATTTGTTTTGAAGAATTCTGTTACTTCGTCATGTTCTCTCAAGAAATTTTTGTAATGGTTTTCGCTATAAAATTTCTGTCTTCTGATCATTTTTATGCCTCCAGCTTAAGCGAATCTAACGCACCATGTTTTTTGATTAGCGATTTTTTACGCTTGTTAACGAAGGCTTTAACTTCCTGTTCAGCATAGTGAAAGGCTTTGTGGTTTTGATGAGCGGATTCTTCGGTGTTATTAAGTCGGGCGCTGGCATGTTCTTTCGGGCTTAGGCTTTCATGATATAGAGGTGTGTAAAATAAATGGCGACTGTAGGAGTTAATTACTTGGCCATACAAAAAAATACCAGAAACGGCTTTCTCCAAATTATCTTCAATCCATTGGTCGCTCATTTGTACCACTACTCTTTTGTCTTTCTTAGGCGCGTGAGTTTCACCTTTAGTTGTCTTGGGGTTATTTTTCCCAGTGCTTATTTTGTTTTTCTTTCCCTTGGTAGTATCAGCTCCATCACTGTCAATAGGTTCTAATAGTTCGCTCGGGTCAGTCAAGCCAGACACCCCTAGTCTCGAACCAATTCCAGGTTTACGCGTATTGTTCGGCTTACGCATAAATTTCGGCGCATCTTCATCTTTACTCGCCTTCGCCTCAACAATGGCAAATTTTTCGCCGCCATTATTGGCCGGGTTCGCTCGCCAAACCGCATCTATCCCCGTTCCGTTAGCGCCATCAGACAGTTTGTAGAGAACGTGCTTCGCCTTAGGACTCCCACCCGCAGAAAGCTTCCCCGATTTACTCGCACTCGGCACACCCTCAAGCCACTTCCCATCCGCCCCCTTATCATGCCCATCCCAATCCTTGCCCCAGCCAAACTCCACCGCGCAGATGTAGTCGGCGATGTGCTCCCCACTAACCCCCAGCCCTTCATTCAAAATACTGGCAGGCGCCTGAAGGCCAACTTTGGAGGCTTCAACCTGGTTGGAATGGGTGCCGCTCGCACCCTCGGTGCCATTTGCCGCAACAGCCGAGTCTTTGCTGGCAGGCTTTTCCGCTTTTTTCGGGTGGCTTGATCCGGAGGAGGCTGCAGAACTATTACGCTGCATCCCTTTCCATTTAACCAACCGCTTCTCAACAATCCCCACCATGGCCGGCATGTTGTCGCGGGAGGCGGCGAGGACGGTGACGACGGATGTTTTCGCCCAGTTAGGAAGGCTCTGGAATGTAGAGGAGCCTTTCACGCCGGTAATGATCTCGTCGAGTTCAGCACGCAGTTTTCCTGCATCGAATATCTGTTTGAGCAGTTCTTCCGGGCTGGTTTTAACTCCGCACTCTTGCAGTACGAAGCGAAGCAGGTCGAACAACACCGGGGCGTAGCGTTGCGGGTCTTTGTTGACGATTCGCAAGCTCTTCTTCAGGCCGTCACCCGGGCCGGGCACCCAGCCGATGACGGCCATCAACAGGTCAAATTGTGCGTCTTCCTTGCCATCCGTCGACTCTGCGTTGTAGAGGACGATGGAGGATTCGATCGTGTCGTAGGCGTCGATGGCTTGACCTAGAAATGGCACGGCGCCGAGCGCGATGCCTTTGGCCAGTTCAACCGCGGCCTCTTGATAGGCGGCGCTACGGTCTTCGCCTCCGTCGTTTGCGCTCTCAGCTACTGCCTCGCTCATGTCAGCCTCCCTGCGGCTTTCTCCACCAATGCTTGTAAATCAACCAGGTCCGGGTCCAGACCGAGCTTGCGTAAATCTTCGTTAACCTTTTCGTCCGAGTTCTGCACCACCGTTACGCTTTCACGGTTGAACGGCCTTGGATCCTCGCCGTAGTAAACCTTGGCCGGTCCTTTCGGGACGTCCTCCAACCGGGCGAAGCCGTCGTCATCCAGCACGCCTTCACGCGTGGACCCGTCTGCAAAGTCAACGCGATACGACGCACCCGGCACCGGCTCAAGGTTGTCGTAATGCAGGTTCAATTCCAGCCAGGTCGGATTGGCCTTGGCTTGTTTCATCAGCTGCCCGGCGATATCGGCAGCGGCGAGGCCCGGAATAAGCGGAGCAAGGATTCCAATCCCTGTTCCCACACCCGGCGCACCCCCCGAGTTGGCTTTCACCTCAGCACCACTAATGGTCACGCCACCCGCATCGACCTTGACGAAACTCCCCCCAGCCTTGGCCGTCAGTTCCATTCCGCCTTCAACCACGACCTTGTTGCCGGCGTTATAGTGAATCTCCTGCCCAGCTTCTACGAACTGCGCCGTCCCCACCTTCACATGCTGAGTCACGCCCACAGTCAGGTGATCGTCCGCCCGCGCTTCAGTCTTGCGATCCAGATGCGTGATCCGGTGCTCTTCAACCTTGAACTCACTGAAAACCTTGGCCTCAACCGTGTCATGCCGCTCGTTGCCGATGCGGATTTTCTGGTCGTGCTCGATGTTCTCATCCCAGTCGCGCTGGGCGTGCAGGTAGATCTGTTCCGCGCCTTTTTTGTCTTCGATGCGAAATTCGTTGTAGCCCTTGCCGCCCGGGGAGCTGAGGGTCTTGAAGGTGCTGCGGGTTTTGTTCGCCGGCAGGTCGTAGGGGACGACGTTTTCCTTGTGGTACAGGCAGCCGGTGATCAGCGGTTGGTCGGGGTCGCCTTCGAGGAAGGTGACGAGCACTTCCATGCCTACGCGGGGGATGGCAATGCCGCCGTAGGCGCTGCCGGCCCAGCCGGTGGCGACGCGCAGCCAGCAGCTGGTCTTGTCGTTGGCCTGGCCGTCGCGGTCCCAGTGGAATTGCACTTTGACGCGGCCGTACTCGTCGCAGTGAATCTCTTCGCCGGGCGGGCCGGTAACGATGGCGGTCTGGCTGCCGAGGACTTGCGGTTTCGGGTGTTCGAGGGCAGGGCGGTAGTGCGCGTCCCACGGCGTGGCGAGGAAGCGGTTGCGGTAGCCCTGATGGAAATCGTCTTTGTTCTGGGTGACGTCGCTGGTGACGTTTTCGCCCAGCACTTGCGGTTGTTTGCCTTCGTGGACCACTTCCAGCAGCAGCCAGAGGTCGTTCCATTCGGCGCGCGGGTGTTCGCTCAGGGCCATGAAGTGGCCGCTGACCAGTGTCGGTTGATCGCCTTTGCCTTCCGCGAGTTTGTAGTCGCTACGGTGGCGCTCAAGGGCGCGGGTTGCCAATTGCTTGCCGCGGGCACGGTCGGTGAAACGGCCGGGGTAGTCGTAGTCTTCCAGGTCCGGGGAGAATGCGCTGGAAGCTGCGCCTTCCGGGAGGATGCGGGGTTTTTCGAAATCGTAATCGCGACGACTGACGCGGGTGGTGCGGGTTTCCAGGCGCAGGTTGAAGCGCTTGATCACCGGTTTCTCGGCGGCCATGCCCGAGTCTTGCTGATAGGCCACGGGCGCCAGTTTGCGGAACACCGTCTGGTCGTCGCCGAATACCAGTTTGTGGCCGCTGCTGCTGTGCTGGAAATGGAAGTGGATGCCTTCTTCTTCGCACAGGCGCTGGATGAAATGCAGGTCGGATTCGTCGTACTGCACGCAGTAGACGCGCTCCGGGTAGATCGCGCCGAGCTGGAAGCTGTAGGCGTCGGCGAGGATGCCACGGGCTTCGAGCACCTGGGCGATGATCTTCGGCACCGTCAAGTGCTGGAAGATCTGCTGGTCATGGTTATGCCGCAGGTACGCCAGTTGCGGCACCAGGCTGATGCTGTAGCGGGTCAGGCTTTTGCCGGAGTCGCCTTGCTCGATGCGATAGACCAGCCCGTGAATGATGCCTTTGCCGGTGGCGCCGAAGGTCAGGCAGCCGCGCTTGTGCAGCAACTCTTCGAGCTTCAGGTCGGGGCTTGCGCTGACCAGTTCGATGTCAAAACAGAAGGGCTGATTGAGGGCTTCGCGACCGACGAAACTGAGTACCTGAAGGTCAACGGAAACGCCTTCCAGCGTGAGGGAAATATGGGTTGCGTTTGCGTCCAGCATGCCTTGAATTCCGTCCTTTGGATAAGCAGATGCGGATGGTGCAGGATTAAACCTGCTGGTTCAAGGCGCAAATGCCGTAGGCGGTGAGGCAGGGCAGCATCGGGGAAACCCTTAATGGCGCAGTTCAGGCCAATGGAAACGGGCGTTTTCGTTGGCCGGGCGGGCGAACGCTTCTTTGCCGGTGCACGCATTCGTTTTCAGCGCCTGACAGAAAGCCATCGCTAGCAGGCTAGCGCCCACAGTAGATCTTCGGTGAACACAGATTTTGTATTCGGTATCGATTCAATGTGGGAGCAGCTAACCTGCTAGCGATGAGGCCCTCACATTCAGCGCAAATTCAACTGCTGCCGATATGGCAAATCCGGCCCGGTCTTGCTGCACGTCAGCGCCGCCGCCTGCACCGCGAACTTCAACATCTCGTCGATCTGCTCGCGCGCAAGCGATTGCACACCTTCCACCGAATCCAGATGATGCTCGGTCAACCACGTAATCAACGCCGCCTGGAACGTATCGCCAGCCCCCACGGTGTCGGCAATCTTCACCGAACAGGCCGGCACCGACCACGAGCCATGGTGGCGGCTGAACACCGTCGCACCCTCGCCACCACGGGTCAGGAATACCAACTGACAGCGATGCTGCAACCAGCCTTCAATCACTCGCTGCGGATCCTGCTCGGGATATAACAGGCTCAAGTCCTCATCGCTGACTTTGATCAGGTCGGCCAGCACGACCAGCGTGGCCACGCGCGTACGCCAGAGATCGATGTTCGGTTCAGGATTGAGTCGCACGTTGGGATCGAGACTGATCAGACGCTTGCCACTCTCGCGCTGGACCAAGGCCAGCAACGTGTCGGCAATCGGCTGCACCACCAGCGAGAACGAGCCGATGTGCAAGCCGCGCACTTCCGCGCCCAGTTGCGGCAGATGTTCCGGTTTCAACTGTCGGTCCGCGCAGCCTTCGCCACGAAAACTATAATGCGGCGAGCCATTGGCGCCGACCGCGACCATCGCAAGGGTGGTCGGTGCCGCGAAATCCACCAGGTAATCCGCACGCACACCTTCATTTCGCAACACTTGCTGCAAACGCCGGCCAAGGTAGTCGGTCGATAACCCGGCAAACAGCGCCGCATCCACACCGAGCCGGCGCAAACCGACCGCGACGTTGAACGGCGAGCCACCGGCAATCGCCTTGAAATTCACTGTTGAAGCCAGGCCGCTGGCGTCGTCTTCACTGAAGAAATCGAACAGCGCTTCGCCACACACCAGGTACATAGTTGTTCACTCTCTAAAGGGTTGCGACATGCTGTTGATAGCGTTCATAGGCCTGCTGACAGGCTGCCACGTTTGCTGCGATCGGCAAGGTTTCGCTGGCGAGGTCGAGCTTCACGCAACGCTCGCACAGGTCCGCCAGGCTGTCTTCGTGGCCGTTTGCCCAGGATTTGCACCACGCGGCCTGAATCGCCGCGCCGAGGGCGGCGGCTTCGCTTTGTTCGGTGCAGATCACCGGAGTGTTCATGATGTCGGCGACGATCTGCCGCCATACCGGACTTTTCGAGCCGCCGCCGATCAGGCAGATGCGCAGGCTTTGTAAGCCATTCTGGCGCAGCAGGTCCAGCCCGTAACGCAAACCGAACGTCGTGCCTTCGACCACGGCGCGACACAGGTTGGCTTGCGTCAGGTTCGTCATGGTCAAGCCGAGCAAACTGCCGGTGGCATGGGGCAGGGCGGGGACGCGTTCGCCGTTGAGAAACGGCAGCATGCACACGCCTTCGGCGCCGATCGGCGCTTGCGCAACGAGGTGGTTGAATTGCTCGATATCCAGCGCGAACAAATCTCGAATCATCCCGGTGGCGTTGGTCAGGTTCATGGTGCAGATCAGCGGCAACCAGCCACCGCTGGAGGCACAGAACGTCGCGACCGAGGCGTCCGGGCTGACTTTGGGTTGATCAGCATAGGCATACACCGTGCCTGAGGAACCGAGGCTCATGGTGATCGCGCCGGGTCGGATGTTACCGGTGCCGATGGCGCCCATCATGTTGTCGCCACCGCCGCTGGACACCAGCGCCTCGGGGTTGATGCCCAAGTGTTCGGCGATGTCCGGCAGGAGCGTGCCGACCGCTTGATGGGCGTCGATCAGCTCCGGCAGCGCGGCTTGCAAACGCCCGCTGGGGTCGATGTCGCGCAACAGTTGCAAGTCCCACTGGCGAGTGCGCACGTTGAAATAACCGGTGCCCGAGGCGTCGCCGTACTCGCTGCAACTGCGGCCCGTGAGCCAATGGTTGAGGTAGTCGTGGGGTAACAGGATGCGGGCGATCCGGGAAAAAACCTCCGGGTACTGTTCTTTGGTCCAAAGCAGTTTTGACACCGTGTAACCTGGTGCGATGAGCACGCCGAGGCGTTCCAGCGAGCCTTTTTCGCCGCCGAGATGAGCGAGCAGGCGGTCGTTTTCCGCGGTAGTTTCTGTGTCGCACCAGAGTTTGGCGGGGCGTAGCACTTGGCCTTGATCGTCGAGCAGGACCAGACCGTGTTGCTGGCCGGAGACGCCAATGCCGAGGATCTGCTGGCCGTCGACGTTGGCAGCAAGCAAGGCTCGGCGAGTCGCTGAAGTGAACGCTTCAAGCCATTGCGATGTGTCCTGCTCGCGGCGGCCATTGGTGCCGCTGATCAACGTATGCGCGGCGGCGCCCTGGCCGAGGACCCGACCGCTGACCGCATCGAGGACGATGGCTTTGGTGCCTTGGGTGCCGCAGTCGATGCCGAGGAATAATTGTTGGTTTGCCATGGGCGGTCCTTGCTGTGTCAGTTCGATATCAGCGTATTCAACCTGTCGGGAGGCTGTCAGGCAGCCATCGAGGGCAGTAGTTTCACCATTAAGCCAGCACCCGCTCCAGCGTCCGCGTCACACCCACCTCTCGCAAGCTATTGCAGCACCATTCAAACGCCGCCACAAACTCGGCTGAATGCGGAATCGCCGAGCCAAAAATTTCCTCCACCGCCAGTAACCGCTGGGTAATCAACGCATTATCCGCCACCAGCGCCTGGCAAAACGCGGCGCGTGGATCGGGAATCGAGTAGGTATCACCATTCTCATCCACCCCCTTCAAATACAACGCCCAGGCCGCCACGACCAACGCCGCACGTTTGGTCTCCCGGCCATCGGCAATCAGTCGGTTGATCGTCGGAATGGTGAACTTCGGAAACTTCGACGAACCGTCCGAACACACTCGCTCCAGCTGATCGGCAATCGCCTGATTGGAGAAACGCTCGACCAGTGTGTTCTTGTACTCGGTCAGGTCGATCCCGGGAACGGACGACAGCTGCGGTGTCACGTCCAGGTCCATGTAGGCGCGCATGTAGCGCACAAACAGGGGGTCGTTCATGGTCTCGTGAACAAAGCGATATCCCTTCAGGAACCCGAGATACGTCAGTGCCAGGTGACTGCCGTTGAGCAGTTTGATTTTCATCTCTTCGTACGGCGTCACATCATCGGTGAATTGCACGCCGACCTTCTCCCAGGCCGGACGCCCGTTGACGAACCTGTCTTCCAGCACCCACTGCACAAACGGCTCGCAGACCACCGGCCAGGCATCGTCGACGGCATGCTTGTCGTGCAATTGCAGCTTGTGTTCGGTGCTGGTCATTGGCGTGATGCGGTCCACCATGGCATTCGGAAAGCTCACGTGCCCGGCGATCCAGTCGCGCAAGTCCGTATCGCGTAAAGCGGCGAAGGCCAGCAGGGCTTTGCGAGTGACTGCGCCGTTGTGCGGCAGGTTATCGCAGGACATCAAGGTGAACGCCGGGATGCTGGCTGCGCGGCGTTTGGCCAACGCGGCACAGAGGAAACCGAACACCGTTTTCGGCGAGTCCGGGTGCGCCAGATCGTGCTGGATCTGCGGCAGGTGGGCCATGAATTCGCCGTTGCTGTCGTCGATGCAGTAACCGCCTTCGGTGATGGTCAGCGAGACGATACGGATCTCGGGACTGGCGAGTTTGTCGATCAGCGCTTGCGCGCCGTCCTCGGCCAGCAGCATGTCGCGGATCGCGCCGATGACCCGGACTTCGGTGTCGTCGGTGTCACCGAGTTCAAACAGGGTGAACAGGTAATCCTGCTCCTTCAGATCATCCCGGGCGCGGCGATCTTCAGCGCGCAGGCCGACGCCGCAAATCGCCCAGTCCAGGCCTTCGCCCGTGTTCATCAAGGCGTCGGTGTAATACGCCTGATGGGCGCGGTGAAAACCGCCGACGCCGATGTGCGCGATGCCTTGGCGGGTGTCGCTCAGGGCGTAGGCGGGCAGGACCACTTCGGGTGCGAGGTGCTGCAGGTTCTGTTTATTGAGTTTCATCACAGGCTCTCTGAAGTCAGGCCGCAGCGCGCAACGGACGGGTCAACGCCACGCCGTCGGCATCGAATAAATGGCAGTGCTCGGCGTCCAGGTGCAGGCTCAGGGTTTCGCCGTAGCGGCTGGCGAGGTCGCCGCGAACGCGCATGGTTAGCGCTTCACCGGACGCGGTCAGCACGTGGCAGAAGGTGTCGCTGCCCAGGCGCTCGCTGACGTCGGCGGTGACTTGCAAGGTACAGTCGCCGGTTTGCGCCAGTTCCAGATGTTCCGGGCGAATGCCCAGGGTCACCGCGCCGCCGACGCTCAGGTTGGCGCCGCTCAATGGCAAGGTGATGCGGGTGCCGGCATCGAGCGCCACTTCGCAGCTTTGGCTGTCGACACGGGTGACTTTGGCCTTGAGGAAGCCCATTTTCGGCGTGCCGAGAAAGCCTGCGACAAAAAGGTTGGCCGGCTGGTGATACAGATCCAGTGGCGAACCGACCTGTTCGATCTTGCCGCCATTCAACACCACCACTTTGTCGGCCATGGTCATGGCTTCCACCTGGTCGTGAGTCACGTAGATCATCGTGGCTTGCAGCTCCTTGTGCAGGCGCAGCAGTTCCAGACGCATCTGCACGCGCAGGGCAGCATCAAGGTTGGACAGCGGTTCGTCGAACAGGAAGATTTTCGGGTTGCGCACGATGGCGCGGCCGATGGCCACGCGTTGACGCTGGCCGCCCGACAGCTGTTTCGGTTTGCGCTCCAGCATCGGCCCGAGCTCGAGGATACGCGCCGCTTCGCCGACTTTTTTCTCGACTTCGGCTTTGGGTACGCCCGCCAGATCGAGGGCGAACGACATGTTTTTGCGCACGCTCATGTGCGGGTACAGGGCGTAGGTCTGGAACACCATCGCCAGGTCTCGCTTGGCCGGGCTGACTTCGGTGATGTCGCGGCCATCGAGTTCGATGGTGCCGCCGCTGACTTCTTCCAGGCCGGCGATCAACCGCAGCAGCGTGGATTTACCGCAGCCTGACGGGCCGACGAAGACCACGAATTCCTTGTCGTTCACTTCCAGGTCGATGCCTTTGATGATGGAAAAGCCTTCAAAGCCTTTTTGCAGATTCTTGATTTTCAGGTTAGCCATGGTGGTGGGCCTCCGCTTGTTATTTTTAAGATCAAAAGATCGCAGCCTGCGGCAGCTCCTACAGGAGATTTATGCCGATACGACGTCCCGCGCAGGAGCTGCCGAAGGCTGCGATCTTTTGCTTTTCAATGTTCATTTCACTGCACCAAACGACAGGCCGCGGACCAGTTGTTTCTGGCTGATCCAGCCGAAGATCAGGATCGGCGCGCAGGCCAGCGTGGACACCGCCGACAACTTGGCCCAGAACAGGCCTTCGGGACTTGAGTACGAAGCGATCAGCGCGGTCAGTGGCGCGGCTTTCGACGAGGTCAGGTTCAACGACCAGAACGCCTCGTTCCAGCACAGGATCAACGACAGCAGCACTGTGGAAGCCAGACCGCCCTTGGCGATCGGCAACAGCACCCGGACCATTTCCTGCCACAGCGTGGCGCCGTCGAGGCGTGCGGCTTCGAGGATGTCTTTGGGGATGTCCTTGAAGTAGGTGTAAATCATCCAGACCACGATCGGCAGGTTGATCAGCGTGTAGATCACGATCAGCGCGATCCGCGTGTCGAGCAGGCCAAAGCTCTTGGCCAGCAAGTAGATCGGCATCAGCACGCCCACCGGCGGCAGCATCTTGGTGGAGAGCATCCACAGCAGTGTGCCTTTGGTGCGCTGGGTTTCGTAGAACGCCATCGAGTAGGCTGCAGGCACCGCGATCAGCAGGCACAGGGCCGTGGCGCTGAAGGAGATCACCACCGAGTTCCAGGCAAAACTGAAGTAATCGCTGCGCTCGTTGATGTGCAGGTAGTTCTCCAGCGTCGGCGTGAAGATGAACTGCGGCGGCGTGGCGAACGCGTCGATCTCGGTTTTGAAGCTGGTCAGCACCATCCAGAAAATCGGGAAGAAGATCAGGATCGCGATGGCCCAGGCCAGGGTGCCAAGCAGCAGGCTTTGCAGGCGACGGGATTGTTGAAGGGTCATGGCGCAGGCCTCAGGCTTTGTCTGTCAGGTTTTTGCCGATCATCCGCACCAGCACGATGGCCGCGATGTTGGCGATCACCACCGCAATCAAACCGCCGGCGGACGCCATGCCGACGTCGAACTGCACCAGCGCCTGGTTGTAGATCAGGTAGGCGAGGTTGGTCGAGGCATAGCCGGGGCCTCCGTTGGTGGTGGTGAAGATTTCGGCGAACACCGAGAGCAGGAAGATGGTTTCGATCATCACCACCACGGCGATGGGACGCGCCAGGTGTGGCAGGGTCAGGTGCCAGAAGATCGCGATGGGCCCGGCGCCATCGAGGCGCGCGGCTTCTTTCTGTTCCTGGTCGAGAGACTGCATGGCGGTCATCAGAATCAGGATCGCGAAGGGCAGCCATTGCCACGAGACAATGATGATGATCGACAGCAGCGGGTAATGCGCCAGCCAGTCCACCGGTTGTGCACCGAAGAGTTTCCAGACATAGGCGAGAATCCCCGACACCGGGTGGAAAATCAGGTTTTTCCAGATCAGCGCACCGACGGTGGGCATGATGAAGAACGGCGAGATCAACATCACCCGCACGATGCCGCGACCGAGAAACTCACTGGCCTCCAGCAACGCGCTGATCAATACCCCGAACACCACGCTGATCAACAGCACGCTACCTACCAGCAACAAGGTGTTGGTGGCACCGGGCATGAAACCGGAGTCCGTCAGGAAGTAGGTGAAGTTCTCCAGTCCCACGAACTCGTTTTCACCAGGATTGAGCAGGTTGTAGCGGATCATCGAAAAATACAGCGTCATGCCGAGCGGCACGATCATCCACAGCAGCAACAACGCCACCGAGGGGCTGACCAGAAACCAGCCGGGATTGGCCAACCGGCTTTTACGCACCGGCTGGGGAAAGTCCATGTGAGCTTTGGCAGTTGAAGTATTCATGGCGTTAAAACCGATTGGGAACAGACGATGAAGATCAACTGTGGGAGCGAGCCTGCTCGCGATAGCGATTTATCAGCCAACACTGATGTTGAATGTCATGGCCTCATCGCGAGCAGGCTCGCTCCCACATTGAAATGGTGGGGTTACTTGGGATAACCCGCGCGCTTCATCTCACGTTCGGTGGTTTGCTGGGCGGCGGTCAGGGCCTGATCGACCGTGGTCTGGCCGATCAGCGCGGCCGAGAACGACTTGCCAACCTGGGTGCCAATGCCCTGGAACTCAGGAATGGTCACCAGTTGAATGCCGATGTACGGCACGGGCTTTAGCGTCGGTTTGCTCGGGTCCGCCGCTTTCAGCGATTCCAGGGTTACCTTGGCGAACGGTGCGGCGCTCATGTAGGCGTCGCTGTAGGTCGAGGCCCGAGTGCCTGGTGGCACGTTGGCGATGCCGTCCTTTGCTGCAACCAGTGCGCCGTATTCCTTGGAAGTCGCCCAGGCGCTGAAGGTTTTTGCCGCGTCCTTGGCCTTGGAGCTGGTCGGAATTGCCAGCGCCCAGGAATAGAGCCAGGCCGAGCCTTTATCGGTGGTCTGGTGCGGCGCGTAGGTGAATCCCACGTGTTCGCTGACTTTGCTCTGGGTCTTGTCGGTGACGAACGAGCCGGCCACGCTGGCATCGACCCAGATCGCGCACTTGCCACTGTTGAACAGCGCCAGGTTTTCGTTGAAGCCGTTGCTCGACGCGCCCGGCGGGCCGGAATTCTTCATGGTGTCGACGTAGAAGTTCAGCGCGTTTTTCCACTCGGGGCCGGTGAATTCAGGCTGCCATTTCTCATCGAACCAGCGTGCGCCATAGGCGTTGGCGATAGTGGTGATCAGCGCCATGTTCTCGCCCCAGCCGGCCTTGCCGCGCAGGCAGATGCCGTACTGCTCTTTGTCTTTATGGGTGAGTTTGCCGGCGAATTCGCCGATCTGTTCCCAGGTCGGGCGCTCGGGCATGGTCAGCCCGGCTTCCTTGAACAGGTCGGTGCGGTAATAAGTGATGGAGCTTTCGGCGTAGAACGGCAGGGCATACAGCGAACCCTTGACCGACAAACCTTCACGTACCGACGGGAAAACGTCGTCGAGATCGTAAGTGGCGGGCAAATCCTTCATCGGTTCCAGCCAACCCTTGGCGCCCCAGAGTGCCGCTTCGTACATGCCGATGGTCAGCACATCGAACTGCCCGCCCTGAGTGGCGATGTCGGTAGTCAGGCGTTGGCGCAGGACGTTTTCTTCGAGCACCACCCAATTGAGCTTGATGTCCGGGTGCTCGGCTTCGAAGGTCTTCGAGAGCTTTTGCATGCGGATCATGTCGCTGTTGTTGACGGTGGCGATGGTCAGGGTTTGCGCGCCGAGGCTGACGCTGCTGAGGGTCATGCAGGTGAGGGCTAGCAGAGCTTTTACCGAAGGTTGCATCGTGCACTCCTTTTCTGCACCCGGTGGGGACAGAAGGACAGTTATTGTTTTTGTGTCTTCCGAGGCAGGAAGAATGTGCGCTGATTACAGCCTTCAATTGAGGATGAGACAAATCATTCATCGCACTTGAATCGATACTATTTTGCACTGGCGTTTGCAGAAGCAAACGAAGGGAAGGGCTTTTCAGCGGTCTGGCGCTATCGAATACGTACAGGTTCTGGCTTCCACGCCGCACCCACAGGGTTGCATGTGCTAGCCCAGATTCTGCTCGGTCAACCGCTGCACCGCCAACCGCCGATAGTGCGAGGGCGTCATGCCTTTCAATTGCTGAAAGCGTCGGTTGAAATTGGAAATGTTGTTGAAGCCCGACTCGAAACACACATCGGTCACCGGTTTATCGCCATCGGCCAGCAGCTCGCAGGACTTGCTGATGCGCAGGCGGTTGACGAACTCGATGAAGCAGCGCCCGGTGGCCTGTTTGAACACGCGGCTGAAGTACGTCGGCTTCATGCCCAGGTGCTCGGCGACTTCCTCCAGCGGCAGTTCACGGGCGTAGTGGGCAAAGATGTAATCCACCGCCCGGTTAGTGCGATCGATGTTGTGTTCGTCCGCCAGTTGCGGGGTTGTCGCACCGGACAGCAGTTGGTAATCGTCGGAAGCGGCGAGCAACTCCAGCAAAATGAAAAAGTGCCCGAGCCGGGTGACGCCCTGGGTGTCGGCAATGCGCTGCATCAAGGTCATGGCCTGGCGGATGGTGCGTTTGCAGCGAAACTCGATGCCGTATTGGGCACGCTCCAGCAAGGGCGCAAGCGACTTGAGCTCGGTAAACACCTGATGGCCACTCTCGAACAACTCGTCGGTGAAATTGACCAGCATGTCGCGCTTGGGCACCACTTCGTCCTCGGCCACCTGGCTGATCCAGTTGTGGGGCAGGTTGGGGCCAGTGAGAAAGAGTGTTTCCGGGTAGAAATTGCCAATGTAGTCGCCAATGAACACCTTGCCGGAACTGGCGACGATCAGGTGCAGTTCGTATTCCTTGTGAAAATGCCAGCGCACCAAGGGGCAGGGGAAGCCGTGCTGGCGATAGATGATCGACAATCCGTTGTGGTCGTCCATCAGTTCGTAGGAAGGATCGGTGACTCTGGCAGTCCGGGTCATATCAGGGCGCTTTTTTTGTTATTGCGCCCTGATCATGCCTCTTTAGGGGCCGACATTACCAGCTTGCGGCATGTTGACCCGTGTCATGCCCCCACGGGCTCATGCAAGGCGCTGCCATAAACCGCCTTCATGCTGGTGGCGCTCCAGCAATAACGCACGATATCTGACTCGTCGAAAAAGTCGGTGCTGATGAGGCTGCAACGCGTCACCCAGTCCCGGGTCGGGTTGAACCAGTCATTGATGTGGTTCTTGATGTCCTGAGGCCCGCCCAGAAAACCGTAACTGGTGGCCGACAACGACCAAAGAAAGGTCTCGAAAGGCGCGTCATGCAGGGTGCTGGAAATGTGGCGTTGCAGTTCCGTTGTGTCAGTGAAGCGATCGCCGCTCCATTTGTGCGGAATGCGCGGCCAGAAGTAATCATCGTCCAGCCCCGTCACTACGTGCGCTGCCAGTACCAGTCTGCGGCGGGTACTGATGCGTTTGAGTTCTCCCACCGTTTTCCTGGCGTCGGAGGGCGGTATGACTCGCTGACGGAGCCGATTCACCAACAGATCATTCAGTTTCCTATGGTCAAAGCGCTTTGTGCCGTCGCCCATTTGGTGAAAGTCGAAGACGATGAACTCATCCGGATTTTGATCAAGGAACGTCAATGTCGCGTCGATCAGCTCATCGAGAACGCGATGGGACTGATAGCCATTGTGATGAAAGTAGAAGATCGATTGATCGTGCCCTTCGGTGTAACCGAGACGGATATCAAATGCCCGTGCCCCGTTGGCCAGCTGCCATGCAAATGAATCGTTTTGACACGTGGTCCAGTTGCCAATCAGAACATCATAGTTGGGGGCTTTTTTGTCCATGCCGCTGTTATGAGTACAGGGCCAGATTAAGTCGGTCAACTTCAGACGGTCAATGTCGAGAACGTTGCTCATCCATTTCTTTTTGTCGAGAATGCCTTGTAAAACTTGGGTCATTGTCTTTCCTGATAGTAACTTCAGCCCGTCCGTGGGATGAAGTGGATATATGTAATTTCAAGCATAGAAGTGCGGTCCGACATTGCCAGTGACGGAAACATTTGCACAAGTTAATGGCTGTAGGCGTTTGCCTTGATCAGGTTGGCCGTCCGGCAATGGCCTACCAGATTCGACGTTTCAAAAAAATCCGCATTGATAATACTGCTCTTCAGAACCCAATCCCTCGCCGCAGGGTCGAACCATTGATCAAGCTGCTCGCGGATGTTCACCGGACCGCCCGCTGCATGGTAACTGGTCGCGGAGAGTGACCACGGCAGATTGCCGGATGGCGGGTATTTCATCACCCGAGTGATATGCGCGTTGAGCTCACTGATGCTGGTCGTCCCGATCCCGCTCCATTCGTGCTGGATGGACCGACTGAACAAGGTTGCATCGAATGCCGGGTGATATTCGGCCGCAACCAGCACACGCTGGGCGTGACTGGCCCGTTTCAATTGACCGAGGGTCAGGCTCGCATTTCTGTAAGGAATTATCCGATCACCCAGATGTGTCATCAGCAGGCGGTTGAACTCCTGATAGCCAAGGCGCTGGTCGCCTGTATTCAGCTGATGAAAATCGAGAACGATGAATTCTTCGGGATTTTCCTGCAGAAACCGGATCACGCTCGTGATCAGGTTTTCCAGAGAGCGGGAAGAGCGAAAACCGTTGTGCTGAAACCAGAATGTTCCGACACCATTGCTGCCGATTTCATACTCAAGCCGCAAGTCGAGCGCACGTGCGCCGTGGGTCAATTGATAATAAAACGAATGGGTCTGACAAGCGGCCCAGTGACTGATGCCCGGCGCCGCATAGGAAGCCTTTTTATCCACGCCGGCATTATGGGCGCCGGGCAAAACCAGTTCCGCAAGCGAAAGTGCATCAATAACGGGAAGTTGGGTCATCCAGTTGTGGGCTGTGAAATATTGAGTGTCATAGGGAAAGGCGGGCAGAAGTCGATTCATATCGTTATTCATAGTGCGTCCTTGCACAGTGGGTTAATCGTCAGATGAGACGATTCTAACGATCAAGTGTCTTCTTTAGTTCGATTTTTCGCTTCAATCCATTGCGCCATGTATTGAGTGCTTTTGTGTTGATGGTGACGCAACATGCTGCCGGTAAAGTTGTCCCGTCTAAGTTGCGCCAAATGCTGTTGGCAATACTCGAGTCGTGCAATCAACGCCGGACCGTGAGTGTGTACCTGGTAACGGTCGGCGAGCAGTTCCAGGCCAACAGTCTGGGCGTTCGACCATTGCGCCTGGTCTTTATAGAGTTGCACCGCACAATCCGCGAACTCGCGCGCCGTACGGGTCACCGCGCCCGGCCAAGGGCCGTTGCCATGCATGGCTTCGGCGCCGATCGGTGTGGTGACATTTGGCGTACCGCAGATCATTGCATCGACGATCTTGCCTTTGATACCCGCACCGAAACGCAAAGGTGCCAGGCATACCCGCGCCGCCGACATCACTTGCAACGCATCTTCCGCCCAGTTCATGACATGGAAACCCTGGGCCGCATTATGCAGGGCCGTCGCTTTGGGCGGCGTATAGGCCCCGTAGATGTGCAATTGCGCAGTGGGCAACTGCTCGCGAATCAGCGGCCAGATCGTGGTTTTCAGCCAGAGCACCGCATCCCAGTTGGGCGCATGGCGAAAGTTGCCGATATGGATAAAGTGCCCGCGATCTTCGAACGGTGCGGGCGGGCTGTCGGGTACATCGACCATCAGCGGGCACCAGTGCAACAGGTTGCGTGGCACGTTGAACTGCTCGACCAACAGCTCGATTTCCACTTCGGAAATCATCAGGTTCAGGTCGCAGCGATACAGCGCCGCAATCTCCCGTTTGGCCAGGTCGGTATCGGCCATCAGCTCGAATTCTTCACGCAAGGCCGGCGCGAACAGTTCACTGAAGTCAGTGTCATTGTCACTGGCTTTCAACCGGTCCTTGAGTCGTTGATGCCGCGCATGGCGCAGGCTCTGCAAATCCTGCGTGCCGAGCACACGCAAGGCATCAGGGCAGTGCTTCTCGACACGCCAGCCGAACTGTTCTTCCATCATGAATTGTTCGAACAGCACGATATTCGGTGCCAGTTCGCGGACAAATGTGTCGAAACTGCTGTTGTTCAGTTCGATAGGCACTTCACGAATGCCCAGCGCCGTCAGATCCTCCTGATGCTCGCCAGAACCGGCCGGGCTGCTGAATGTCACGTCCCAGCCTTGTTGCAGGAAAACTCCGAGCAGTTGCATCACATACCCGCCGGCGGCTGAAGAGCGAGGCTCGGGCCAGACGTAGCCGATAACCAGGACTTTGGTGGCGCGGGGGGGAGTCATGAGGGGTGTTCCTTGAGGCAGGTAGAGAGCAAGGTGTACGAGGGGCAGTAATTAAACCATAGGCCATGTGGTTTCGGTGTTTGAAGCGTACTGAATGGGTGGACGCTCCCGAGCAGGAGCGTCGTGCTGGACAATATTGGCAGGACGTTAATTAGCCGTCTTTACGATTACGCGGTTTTCAGCCCGTTGATGGCAGCAGTCCATAGTGGACCCGTTGGGTCCGCCCATCCTGTGTTGGGGGGCGTCACACTGTTGTCGGTAGTGATGATCATCTTACCTTCGTTTGCCCAGGTCGCCATTTGGGCTTTGAGTTGCGTTGTGTAATCACGTGCACGACAACTGATTCCTGCCCATGAATCGGTGATATACGCGTTGTCGAACTCAGGCTCGGTAAAGTGGCGCGTTACAGGAGTAGGCCCCGACGGTCCGCCTACCATTGTGAAGGCATGGCCGTTCATGTGCCAAACTCTGGCGGCCCCGCCATTCCTCTGAATGATCTCCATGGACACTTTGGCCATATGGTCACAGTTTCCGGCACCGGTTTTGAGTAACACCTCAACAGTATCGGGTTTACCCCACCTGGAGTACTCCCATAAAACGACCGGCTGGGTGAGCTCCACCCGCTGTACATCAATGGGATCGCCGGAGTTGCGCTGATTAAACGGTCCAAGCCCGGTCGCCTCAACTTGTTTGAGCACCTGCTCTTTTGCGTAATCCGCGTATAAACGGTTTTTACTGGCTTGCGCTAACATGTTAAAGGCAGGAGGCTTGGGCATCGTTTCGATTTTTATCGCTGGAATGACAATCTCGACATTGAAGTTTCCGATATTATTTTTCAAGGCCGTCACGACAAGGTCGCGCTTTTGTTCATCTGTTAATCGTAACATTTTTCTTTTGAAATCTGCCAGATCTGCAGGGCTTAGTCTGTTGGTTGCCTCCAGGTCGCGATACAATGAATCTATAGTTGGCAATAGGATGAAATCGTTTTTAGGCAGGAGTTGGCCATTAGGCAGGAGCTTGGCTGCGGCCTCAATAAAAGGGTCCTTGAGTTGGTGATAGTCCGTAATAAGGGCCTTTCCAAGGCCCGTATCTGAGTGGCTGATACGTGTAAATACGACGTTGTTGGTTATCCTTCCGTCATATTTGCAAAAGTAAAATAGCCCAGTGTCTACTTCTGCCACTAAGTAGGTGTTCTGGCCGCGTACAAAAAACGCTCTTACTTCACGAGCATCAGAAAGTCCATGAATAATATCGTTAATTTTGACGACGCGGGTCGCAGCGTTAACGTCGTTATCGATATATGTGCCTGCAAATCCGAAGTGGTCATTTTTAATGATGCTGCCTGTAGTGGTCGCTTTGAATTGTAGAGGCACTGTCAATTCTTCTGGTCTGCAGTTCGTGTAATCGTAATTACACTTGTATATACGTCGCTCATGAACTACCCGGGGATCGACGCCTTGTTCTGCCGGTCGCGGATACAGACGCTTATGTTCAAGCGCTTGTGCTCTTTTTCCCGCGACGGAGCGGACGCTGGAAATCATTTTTGAGAAACAGTTACTTGTTGCTCGCTTGGATCTACCCCCACTGCAAATCGCCTCGAATCCCTCAAGGTCCTTGAAATAAGCCGGTGATGCTATGTCGTTCAGGGCTTCGGGATGTTTCGGGTCAAACCGATAAACCTTATCGCCCACCACAACATCAACCCCCGTTGTACGCTGTATGACGTGCGATTCGGTGTCGAAAAGTCTTGAAGGTGTGAGAGGGTTTGTCCCGTCGCTGAATGTTGTACGTTGCAACGGGATGGAGCTGTCGGGCATGAAGTTTTCCAGCGGTGGACCGTAGGGCCGGCTGCGGGTCGTATCAAACGCGTACCATTTGCCGTCTTTAAATAGCGCCGTGATGGGGGCGGCCTGACTTCCGGATGCTGCGGCTTTGAAGGTTCCGCTGGTAATGTCCGCGCGTTTTGACAGGTCAGCCGAGTTTATGGCCTTTGAAATGCCGAAGAGTTTTCTGCTCTGACCTATTCCTATTCTGGCTGCGCGATAAGCGTCCACACCCAATTGACACACCGAGTTTATTGCGGTTCTTGCGAGTTTCCCTAGACCATCGAACGGATTCGCCGAGGAGACCAGGGTGCTGCTGGCAATCCAGGTGGTCTTCAGGGCTTTAGGAATGAAATTTGCGCCGGACTTTACAACTTTAGCGATTTTTCCAGTGGCGCCAACGCCTGGAATAACGAAGCCTAATACGTCTAGCTCGCAGTCCAGCACTGCGCCTCTAACGTTACCTTGCATTGCATTCTCGATGCATGATTTGAACGGTACCAAGCCTAAAAGGAACTCGTTGATCACGCGGTCCGTTTCAGCAATTTGCTCTGTGTCGGTGATGCCTCTGGCAAGTGAATACAGCTCTTCGCGCCCGGGCATGAAGTGTTCTTCAACCAATGTAGAAGCCATAAAGCGCACGTTAGTGTCAGAAGCATGCATGTTCGCTACGGTAGTCACGTCAAAGCTGCCCGGTTTGAACCACACGCGCTTTTCCTTGGGAATGAGTTCCTCTATTATGACGGCTGAGCTGACCCCACTCTGTGGGGGGGTGCCGTCTTTATAAGCGCTCCAGTCGAAATTTTGCGATGTTGCAACTTGCGCTTTTACAATTCTGGGGTTATTGGTGGCGTGTACGTTCTGTATCTTTCCATCCAGAGGCAAGTTATTAGGAAGGTCTGTTCGTTTACGGATCTGCCCCGCGGAGGGGAAAATTTCGTAGTAACAGATTTTTTGTCCGAGTTTGGCCTGAACCAATATTCCCTTGTGGGCTACCAGGGGTTTTATTATCTCTTCTGTTTGTTGGTTTAAAGGTACCGTCGCTGCGCTCCTCAACGTAAAGTAACGCTGTTTACCATATTGTAGGATCTTCCGGTCTTCCGACGGCAAATTGGAAAATAACTCCATAATTGCCGTTTTTGAGCCAGTGCGAGCATTGGTAAAGTAGTCAGTAAATTGTTTTTCAAATATTGGCCCAACCGGCTTCAGCAGGCTCAGCCTGGATCGGAATTGAGCGAACGGTAAATCGTCACTGGTGGAGTAATACTCAAAGGACGTCAGCTTTCCAGTGATGTAAAGGTCCAGCATTGAATAATAAATTTCTGTTTCGGATCCCGGCCGATCGGCTTTTAAAAGCACTTTTTCTTCGAATGGATAGTCCTTGCCGAAAACCCGAATCAGTTCTGCCCGTGCGATCTCTGTTCTTGAGGGCATGGACGCTGTCAGGTATTCCTGAGCCTTGGCGAGTTGGTCTGTATTTGTCTGAAATTTTTCACGAGCAATTTCAAGTTGCTCTTTTGAATAGATATCAGTCGGGCTTTGCTGGATAACTCCTTGGGATATCGCCCAATCAATAAGCGGATCCACAGACAACATTTGCGCTGCGATTTCCTCACCTACGTTAATCGGCTCGGTTGCGCCATACGCCATGACTTGTGCAAAGGTCATTTCGGGCACAGTGCCGGGGCTGATCTGTTCAATTCTGGCTGCCGCCATCCGCAGCGTTGCCCAGGTGTGGGACCCGCAGACCAGGTTGTCAGGCATGCTCCTGACAAGAAATTCTGGTGCGTTGGCCAATAACAAGTGGTGCGCGGCGACGGGGGCCATTCTCGAGGTGACTTTGCCGCTGGCTGCAAGATGATTTGCAAGGCGGGTGACAACTGTCGACGGCTTTGTGCCCCAGTTGGCTTCCTGAGTCAGGTTGTATCCACCCACATGGTTACGCGGCTCGCCTGGCGTGGCATCCAGTTCAAGTAACAACGCTGTCATCACCCATTCTTTTTCGCTGGAGGGTGTCGTAATTGCCCCAAGTTTCGCCCCCAGCGCACGGCCCCACCTATCGGCGCTCTCGCTGTTCAGTAGCTGGTTCAATACGTGTGCAGGGTCGTTGACTGGCAGGCCTAGCCATAGATGGTCATACAAGCTGCCGACCAAGCCTGGCTTGAGCTGACTGGCCGTTTCGCTGATGAGTTGTCGTTGTGCAGGCGATGGAGGGACAGGGTTGTTCAGCGCGCCGCGGAAGTTACCATTCTCTGGGCCGGCAGGGAGGTTGAAGGTCACCACTTCAATCAGGTTGCGGACCTCCGCCACGGTTGTAGGCAGTTTCCATGGTATGTCGCTGATGAACCGGCGCACGCTGATCGCGCGTCGGGCTTCTGCCGGGTATTCATTGGCGAATGATGAATCTGGATGCACGGACATGGAACAATCGTTGAGGTCAAGGATTGTCCAATCAGTTTTGTCTTTAATAAGGGCAGCCAAGCTCCCCACCAGATAACTATGGGTGTACAGATCACCCAATTGTTGCTTCATGCGTTTAGATGATACTTCCGATCTGGGGTCGTCAGCGTTTACGGGCGAAAACGCCTGGGCGGCATTCAGTTCACTGATGCGCAGTCGTGCGTCAGTGACGGTCGGAGGCTGAGTTTCGCCATGAAAATCTCTGATAAGCGACAAGGGTGCTTGTGAAGATAATGGACTAAACATCCGTTCATTTTTTGGGTTAACGACTTTGATCGCCCTGAGTATTGGCCCGGCAACATCAGCCCATCCGGAGTGGTCAGTCAGCGAACACCCGTAAGCCGTGCCTTTTGCGACACCGGTCAGGGTACCGTCCATGGGGTTTACTCTGACTGTACTAACGTCCAGACCGACCTGAGTGATCCACTCTAAAAAAAACGGGTTTTGGAAAGCCCCGACAACATTCGACCAACACCGACCAAAGCTTGAATGACTCGGCACCGAAACGTGTGGGGCGAGAGTCGGCTCCTCAACAGAACGCAGCAACGCCTCGGTGTAGCGGGGAATCAGCTCCCTGTCGCCCGCGGCCCGCGAAGAGTCCATCCAGGTCACATTGCGTTTTCTGCGCAGCAAACCGATCACTTGCGTTGCAGCGTCAATCGGCGAATCCGCCGGACTGTTATCGACGGCTTCGTACGCATCGATATCCGGGTTTTTTGGTTCTTCCATCTTTTGAAGGTATTCAGTCAGACGCGCGACTTGAGTCGAATCGTTTTCTTCGAGGTCAAGAGTCGGTTCAACGTCATCGCCTTGAAGGTCGGCTGACACGAGCACCGTTTCTGCGTCGCGCTTGACTCTTTTAGAGCCCGACGGGGAATCTGCTTGAACAGGCGCCTCGTGATCATGGGTGGCTATCTGCGCGTCATGAATCAACTCGAAATAGGTTTTCTCGGGCGCCTGCGAGCTTGGCTGTTGTAACAACAGCGCAACCTGATTGATCAGTTGATCGTCATTGAGCAGGTTCTGCTCCGGGGATTCGTACATCAGCTCGAGGATGGCGTCTGACAGGGAGGGCTGCCCGTTGGCGACGGGGGCTTCCAGAATCCTTTCTACTTCATCCTCCAGCAACTCCTGATGCAAGGCTGGACTTTCAATATCGAGGGTGATTTCGCCAGGAGAATGGTCGGGGAACAGCTGACAGTACTGGTTATAAACAGCCGAGGCGGCCATAAAGGCGGCAGTGACGCTTGTCCCCGGATTATCCCTGGCAAGTTGAGTGGCTGCCGCTCCAGCCCCGAGGGCATGAGTGGCAAATTGAGTTGCTGCAGCACCAGCCAATGGCGCATTACTGGTAATGAACTCAGAGACTCTTGAGAGTGCTTCGTAGAGGTATGGGCCGAGTTTTTCCCACAAGGAGGGGACAGACTCAACGGTTCGTCCATAGACGGCTTGTTGTCCCAAACTGGACAGCATCGCGCTCTGTTCTTCGGATAAGGTAATGACCGAATCTGCGGCCGCGGCTGACGGAAACACGAGGGGGTCTTTGATTGTCGCCAAGAGATCGCGAACCGTTTGAGTCAACTGCTCCAGCGTGCCCATCTCTGGCGCTGCGGAGGGCGCCGCCGGGGATGCATCAGGCGTGGGCGATGACGCAGAATCCGTCTCGACAGGGTTGCGGTCGTCTGAGCGGGAGGCGGTTTGGAGGTTCGAGGATGCGAAAAAGTCATTCACCTCAGTTGCGGCTTTTTCTGAGGTGGCAGGCAAGGGGGGGATGGATACAGGCTGAACGTCTGTCGGGATGATATCGCTGGGGGCGGTCGGCATTACCGGATCCGCGACCCGATTGAGCGCATAAGACAAACCTGCTCGAAGGGCTGTGTCTCCCCCAAGTCCATTAACTGCATTTAATGTATACACGAGTGCTTGCGCGAGACTTCCGTCATGGCTCAGCGGTGTGGTGCCTACGTCGTGATGAAAACGAGACTTCGTTTCGACTTCCTGCATGTCCAGGAGTAGCCGGGATTGCCGTGGCGCTACTTCGGAGCCTGGCTCAGACTCAACACCAAAGAGCATGTCACGAGCGGCCAGTAACCCGGAATTTGCGATGTTTACACCGAGTTTTCCGAGCTCGACAGTATTCTCAAGCCAACTCCGCTGAGGCTGGTTGTCGATAATTTCAATCGCCATTAACTGCTTGTGCAGCTTGTGTACTGCGCCCGGAAAGCTTTCCGACCAAACATGGCGCATGCCCGGGGTGGGTTCCTCTATTTCTTTGACAAACTCGGAAACGAATTTAGCCATCAACATTTTGACTTGCTGTGTCGAGGGGCGAGCCTCATTGAACTCCTCGAATGCCTCGCTCAGGACCTTCAACTTCCCCTCATGAAGGGACGAGACCGCTTCTTTCGTGAACGTTCGCAATGCCTTCCAAGTGTCATTGTCGAGCAATTCGCCGTCGGCGATTTTCTGATTTCGCTGCGACCGGGTTAATTCCAGTTGCGTCTGGATAAATCCATGAACACTTTTGCCTTTGGTGTCATGGGGAAAATTGAAGTTTTCTCCGAGCGAACCGGCCCATTTTTCAGGGGGCAGGCAGCAGATGGTTTCTGCGAAGTCTTCTCGAGAGAGCCCGGCCGCCGGGATGATCCAATCCATGACGGCCGGTACGAGCAATGGCACCAGCGATTTACCCGTGTCAGTTTGCAGAATGCCGGATCGGAGTATTTGTATAAATTCTTTCTCAGAGACAGGTTGGTTTCGCAATTGACTCTGGATCGATGACCATTTCCTTTCAAGAGAAGACTGGTCAAATATTGAGCATTGTTTCAAACCCTCTGCGGTGCTGTTGGTGCCTGAGTACACCGGAGGTGGGATCGGAGCGTCCGGATCAATGGGGGGAGTACTCCCTGACCTGACTTGATCAAACGGTACTTCGAATGCTTTTACTGTCGGGCTGGACCGCGTTTTCGCTTCGGAGAATCTGTTGCGGGGCAGGGGAGGTGCTGTTTCAAACGGGGTCGCAGAAGTGGAGCGAGCTGTAGCGGTTGCATTGGCCGTGTGCATGAGGACTCTATCTATACGCGGAATGAGAAAAACCTGGACTGCCCTCGGTAACAGGCAGTCAAGGCATCGGGCCGCGAAAGATAGGCGATCTGTCTATTTGAAAAATGATGAGACTATTTGTGAATCATCGGGTTTTATCCATACGTGTTCTTCGCAATGAACACCGCAACGCATGGCTCAGCTCTTCATTTGCCGAGAATGCCTTTGACCTTGTCCCGCAACTGGTCAATGGAAAACGGCTTCCCGATCACATGCATCCCTTGAGGTACTTCTATGCTTTCGGCATAACCGCTGGCAAACAGGATCGGCAACTCGGGGCGAACCATGCGTGCCTGTGTGGCCAGTTCACGACCATCCATCACCGGCAACCCGACGTCGGTCATCATCAGGTCGATGTGCTGATCTTCATCGTTGAGAAACTCCAGCGCCTGTTCGCACCCGTCAGCCTCGAGCACCTTGAATTCCAGTTCATCGAGGACATCGACTATCAGCATGCGCACGATGGCGTCGTCTTCGACGACCAGGATTATGGATTTATCGGCGGACATAAGGGGGCTCTCAACAGTTGAATTCGCGGTGGCCGGTCGATCAAAAACACCGGGCTCTAGCATGAGTAAGTGAAGGAACCCGACAAGTTCCCGGCCACGCCATAAAAAGAATAGCCGCATACGGGCCGGCAAGGATAACCGCTCCCATGTGCTGGAGCAGCTGAATGTAGGATTTTGCGCGAAAACACGTCAGAAAAATGGATCAAACCGGCGGATTTGGGGCAAACTCCTTGGTTTTCAACAGTTCGACAAGGCCTCCCCATGACCACCGCGTCCTCGGTTGACGAGCAACGATTCCGTAAACTCCTGAGCCGCAACGTCAGCCTGCCATTGGGCGTCGGCGTACTCAGTGCGGTGTTCTTTGTTTCGCTGATCACTTATTTGCTGTCGGTGATCCAATGGGTCGAGCACACCGACCGGGTGATCAATAACGCCAATGAAGCGGTGAAGCTGACCGTTGATCTTGAAACCGGCATGCGTGGCTTCCTCCTCACGGGCGACGAGAAGTTCCTCGAACCCTACGAAACCGCCCGGCCGAGAGTCGCGGTGGCGGTCAAGACCTTGCTTGAACTCACTGCGGACAACTCGGTACAAACGGATCGGCTGCAAAGGCTCCAGGCCTTGCAGAATGAGTGGGCTACGTATGCGCAAAACATGATCGACCTGCAGCGCGCCGGCGGTGATTACCGCAGCGCCGTTCAGGCCGGGCGCGGCAAACGCCTGACCGACGAGATCCGCAAGCAATTCGAAGATGTGATCGACATGGAGCAGCAGTTGCGCACCGCGCGCAACGAAGAAGTGCGCCGCACCACGATCTGGAGCATTAGCCTATACCTGGTGTTCATCCTCGGTATCAGCGCGTTGCTGGCTTATATCGGCCGACGGGATTTGCTCAACCTGTCGCAAAGTTATAGCGCCACGCTGGCCGCGCAACAAGCCAGTGCTCAGCGCCTGGAACAGCAGGCATGGCTGCGTAACGGTCAGACCGAGCTGGCCGAGCAGGTGCTGGGGCAATTGTCCCTGAATATGCTGGGTCGCAATATTCTGCAGTTTTGTGCGCAATACCTGGGCACGGCCGTCGCGGCTATTTATGTGCGTGAAGAACACGGCGGCCTCAAGCGGGTGGCTTCCTACGGCTTTTCCCGGGAGCAGGAAGAACGCAATCAGCAGATTTACAGCGATGAAGGGATTGTTGGCCAGGTGGCGCAACAGGCGCGCCTGATCCGGCTTGACCACGTTCCGAGCGACTATTTCAAAGTCACCTCCGGTCTCGGTGAAGGCCTGCCGCACAGTGTGCTGGTCGTGCCTACCAGCGATGACGATCGGGTCAACGGTGTCATTGAACTGGGCTTTTTGCGTCCGTTGAACGACCGCGACGTCGAACTCCTCGAGCTGATCGCCGGCAATATCGGCACTTCGATCGAGGCAGCACGCTATCGCCAGCGCCTGCAGGAGGTGCTGGCCGAAACCCAGCAGCTCAATGAAGAGCTGCAAGTCCAGCAGGAAGAGCTCAAGACGGCCAACGAAGAGCTGGAAGAGCAATCACGGATTCTCAAGGAATCCCAGGCGCATCTGGAAACCCAGCAGGTCGAGCTGGAACAGACCAACGAACAGCTCGCCGACCAGGCGCAGATCCTCGCCGAGCAGCGCGATGCCATGGACCTGAAAAACACCGAGCTCAATCAGGCCCAGACTCAGCTTGAAGAACGCGCCGAAGAGTTGCAGCGCTCGAGCAAATACAAATCCGAGTTCCTTGCCAACATGTCCCACGAACTGCGCACACCGCTGAACAGTTCGTTGATCCTGGCCAAGCTGCTGGCGGAAAACCCTCAGGAAAACCTCACCGCCGAGCAGGTCAAGTTCGCCGAGTCGATCTATTCGGCCGGTAACGATCTGCTGAACCTGATCAACGACATCCTCGACATTTCCAAGGTCGAGGCCGGCAAGCTTGAGGTGCGTCCGGAGAACACCAGCGTCGCCCGTCTGGTCGACGGTTTGCGCGGAATGTTCCAGCCGATGGCCACGGACAAGAAGCTGGATTTCCAGGTTGATCTGCAACCCGGCGCGCCGACGATGATCTTCACTGACCGTCAGCGTCTGGAGCAGGTGATCAAGAATTTGCTGTCCAACGCGGTGAAGTTCACCGAGCAAGGTTCGGTCAGCCTGACAGTGGCCAGTCAGCCAAACGAAGGCGTGGCGTTTATCGTCCGCGACTCGGGGATTGGCATTGCCGCGGATCAGCAGGAAAGTATCTTCGAAGCGTTCCGCCAGGCCGATGGCACCACCAATCGTCGTTATGGCGGCACGGGGCTGGGCCTGTCGATTTCTCGTGACCTGGCGGCCTTGCTTGGCGGTTCCATCAGCGTCACCAGCGAACCGGGGCAGGGCAGTGTGTTTACCCTGGTCTTGCCGCAGCAGTATGTTGAACCGGGCGACACGCCGATCGAGCCGATGAAGGCTTCACCGGTGGTCATGACGCCGAAAATCGCACCCGCTGCGCTGGCGCCGCTGATTGCCGAAGTCGACATCCCGCGCTTCAACGATGACCGCACGAATGCGCCGTTCACGACGCGCTGCATTCTGGTGGTCGAGGACGAGCCGAACTTCGCGCGCATTCTCTACGACCTGGCGCACGAACTGGGTTACCAGTGCCTGGTGGCCCATGGCGCCGACGAAGGCTACGACTTGGCCAGGGAATACATTCCCGACGCGATCCTGCTGGACATGCGCCTGCCGGATCACTCAGGTTTGACCGTGCTGCAACGTCTCAAGGAACACGCGGATACCCGACACATCCCGGTGCACGTGATCTCGGTCGAAGATCGCGTCGAAGCCGCCATGCACATGGGCGCGATCGGTTACGCGGTCAAGCCGACCACCCGCGAGGAGCTCAAGGACGTGTTCGCCCGCCTCGAAGCCAAGCTGACCCAGAAGGTCAAGCGCGTGCTGCTGGTGGAAGACGACGATTTGCAGCGCGACAGCATTGCCCGGTTGATCGGCGACGAGGACATCGAAATCACCGCCGTCGGCCTGGCGCAGGATGCGCTGGACCTGCTGCGCACGACGATTTTCGACTGCATGATCATCGACCTGAAACTGCCGGACATGCTCGGCAACGATCTGCTCAAGCGCATGTCGACCGAGGATATCTGTTCGTTCCCGCCGGTGATCGTCTACACCGGGCGCAACCTGACCCGCGACGAAGAGGCCGAGCTGCGCAAGTATTCGCGCTCGATCATCATCAAGGGTGCGCGCTCGCCTGAGCGTTTGCTGGATGAAGTCACACTCTTTCTGCACAAAGTCGAATCCCGGTTGTCCCATGAACGGCAGACGATGCTCAAGACCGCGCGCAGTCGTGACAAGGTCTTCGAGGGTCGCAAAGTGCTGCTGGTGGACGACGATGTTCGCAACATCTTCGCCCTCACCAGCGCGCTGGAGCATAAGGGTGCAATCGTGGTCATTGGCCGGAATGGCCGGGAAGCGATTGAGAAATTGAATGAAGTAGAGGACATCGATCTGGTGTTGATGGACGTGATGATGCCGGAGATGGACGGTTTTGAGGCGACGACCTTGATTCGTCAGGACCCACGCTGGCGCAAGCTGCCGATCATTGCGGTGACGGCCAAGGCCATGAAGGACGATCAGGAGCGCTGCCTGCAGGCCGGTTCCAACGATTACCTGGCCAAGCCTATCGACCTGGATCGCCTGTTCTCGCTGATTCGCGTGTGGCTACCGAAGATGGAACGCATTTAGTGGAACGCATTAGTTCAGTGGAGCGAAACAGCGAAATCGAATTGCGGTTGTTGATCGAGGCGATCTACCTCAAATACAGCTATGACTTTCGCGATTATTCTGGCGCGTCGATCAAGCGTCGCGTCCACCACGCGTTGAGCCAGTTCGAGTGCGCCACCATTTCGGCGCTGCAAGAGAAAGTGCTGCACGATCCAATGGCATTCATGCAGCTGCTGCAATTGCTGACGATCCCGGTCAGCGAGATGTTCCGCGATCCTTCGCACTTCCTCGCCATTCGCAGGGAAGTGGTGCCGCTGCTCAAGACTTATCCCTCGATCAAGATCTGGATCGCCGGTTGCAGCACCGGTGAAGAGGTCTATTCGATGGCGATCCTGCTGCGCGAAGAAGGTTTGCTCGATCGCACCATTATCTACGCCACCGACATCAATCCGCGTTCGCTGGACAAGGCCAAGCAGGGGATTTTCTCCATGGAGAATGTCCGCGCCTACACTCACAACTACCAGCAGGCAGGTGGCCAGCGTTCGTTCGCCGACTACTACACGGCGGCGTACGGCTACGCGATTTTCGACAAGAGCCTGTGTGAGAACGTGACCTTCGCTGACCACAGCCTGGCGACCGACAGTGTCTTTTCAGAAACTCAGTTAATTTCGTGTCGTAACGTATTGATTTACTTTAATAAAAAGCTTCAGGATAGGGCGTTCGGGTTGTTCCACGAATCCCTTTGTCATCGTGGTTTTCTGGTGCTGGGCAGCAAGGAAACCCCGGAATTTTCGGCCTTCGGCAACCAGTTCGAGCCTTTGGTCAAACAAGAACGGATCTACCGTAAATCATGAACAACGCAGCGCAGTTGTCTTCTGTGGAGGCTATCGTGATCGGTGCATCAGCCGGCGGCGTCGAGGCGTTGCTGAGTATCCTCAGCCCGCTGCGTGAAGGCTTCGTGCTGCCGATCATTGTGGTGCTGCACCTGCCCGACGAGCGTCGCAGTCACCTGGCCGACGTGTTTGCCCGACGCGTGGCCATGCGTGTTCAGGAAGCCCGTGACAAAACGTCGATCGAAGCCGGGACGCTGTATTTCGCCATGCCCGGCTATCACTTGTCGGTGGAGCAGGACCGCACCTTTTCCCTGAGCCTGGAAGACCGCGTGCATTATTCGCGGCCTGCGATCGATTACCTGTTCGAGTCAGCTGCCGATGCCTACGGCCCGGCGCTGGCCGCCGTCCTGTTGACCGGCGCCAACCGCGATGGCGCAAGCGGCATGGCCAGGGTCAAGCGTCGTGGCGGCCTGACCATCGTGCAGGACCCGGATGAAGCCCAAGTCGCGACCATGCCCTTGGCGGCGCTGGATACCCATCAGCCAGACCATGTTCTCCCCTTACGCGGCATTGGCCGTCTGCTTGTCGAGCTGGAACGAATAGCATGCTAAGTAACATCCAAGCCAAACTGCTGATCGTCGACGATCTGCCGGAGAACCTTTTGGCGCTCGAAGCGCTGATCAAGCGTGAAGACCGCATGGTCTACAAGGCCTTGTCCGCCGACGAAGCCTTGTCGCTGCTGCTGCAGCACGAATTCGCGATGGCTATTCTTGACGTGCAGATGCCTGGCATGAACGGCTTCGAACTCGCCGAATTGATGCGCGGCACGGAAAAAACCAAGAACATTCCGATTGTGTTCGTCAGTGCCGCCGGCCGTGAACTGAACTATGCGTTCAAAGGTTATGAAAGCGGCGCCGTCGACTTCCTGCACAAGCCGCTGGATATCCACGCGGTCAAGAGCAAGGTCAACGTGTTCGTCGACCTGTATCGCCAGAGCAAGGCCATGAAGCAACAGGTCGAAGCGCTGGAGCAGAGCCGCCGCGAACAACAAGCGCTGCTTGAACAGTTGCAGAGTACCCAGCAGGAACTGCAGCAGGCCGTCCGCATGCGCGATGATTTCATGTCGATCGTCGCCCACGAAGTGCGCACGCCGCTCAACGGTCTGATCCTCGAAACCCAGTTGCGCAAGATGCACCTGGCCCGGGACAACGCCGCGGCGTTCACCCTGGACAAGATGCACGCGATGGTCGACCGCGACGAACGGCAAATCAAAAGCCTGATCCGCCTGATCGAGGACATGCTGGATGTGTCGCGCATTCGCACCGGCAAGCTGTCGATCCGCCCGACACGCTTCGACCTGTCGGCATTGGTGCGCAACTTGCTGCAAAATTTCGCCCCGCAGATCGATGCCGCCGAATCCTCGGTCACGCTGGACGCCGAGCAACCGGTGCAGGGCAACTGGGATGAATTTCGCATTGAACAGGTGATTTCCAACCTGCTGACCAATGCGTTGCGTTACGGCGCCAAGAGCCCGATCAGCGTGAAGGTGTACAGTGAGAGCGATCAGGCGCTGGTGGAAGTGCGCGATCAGGGGATCGGCATCGATCAGGAAAACCAGAAGCGTATTTTCCAGCAGTTCGAGCGCGTGACGGCCAGGCATGCCGTGGCCGGGCTGGGCCTGGGGTTGTTTATTTCAGAACAGATTGTGACCGCCCATGGCGGTTCCATCACCGTCGAGAGCCGGATTGGCGAAGGCGCCTTGTTTCGCGTTTGTCTGCCGCTGTAGGAAAACAGCCGGATAAACGCAACCTCTGATCGACCCCGGGGTCGTATCAGCAGCTATTGACCGAACAAAGGCTTCCCATGAGTGAAGATGCACAAGACGTCGTACTGATCGTCGAAGATGACCCCTCGATTCTGATGGTGCTGTCGGCCTATCTGTCGGGTGAGGGCTACCGGGTGTTGCAGGCGGAAAACGGCGAGCAGGCCTTCGAGATCCTGGCGAGCAAGCCGCACCTGGACATGATGATCACCGACTTTCGCCTGCCGGGCGGGATCTCTGGCGTACAGATCGCCGAACCCGCCGTGAAGCTGCGACCGGAACTCAAGGTGATTTTCATCAGCGGCTACCCGCAGGAAATCCGCGAGACCGACAGCCCGATCACACGCAAGGCGCCGATTCTGGCGAAGCCGTTTGATCTGGATGTGTTGCAGGAGATGATGCAGGAGATGCTGTCGTAGTCGTCTGTTGTATGCGTACCTGTAATTTCTGACAGTTGACGATAGCCCTGCAGAGGCGAATAAATGTTTCGGCAAACTATGGCGTGTGTCTGCATGCCAACGCCGGGACGAGCCGTCATGCACCGACAAACGCCGATAGTCACAGTCACTGACCCTCTTCGCGTTGTTGTACGCGATATTGCCTATCATCGACGGTCTGACAAAGACGCCCCTCAGGCACGCATTACCCACCAGATCCACGACACCCTCAACCGGGTTAGCTTCAGCCGCGATCCGCGGCTATTTGCGCTCTTTGAAAGCGGTGCATCCCAATCAGCCAACCAAACCACTGTCTCCAGTCTGACTGGAAGGACATTGCTCTCCATCAACACGGATGCGGGCTGGCGGCTAACCCTGTCAGGTGCTGCCGGTCAAAGACTGGAAGACTGGGACCAGAAACTCAACCATCTGCGTACTGCCTACGATTCATTAATGCGCCCCGAGAGCGGTTTCGTATTGTCGGCGGGTGAAGAGCGGCGCACGGCGTGTTTTGCCTATGCTGACGCTTCTCTCGAATCCGCCCGACACAATCGCTGCGGCCAATTGATCCGCCACGACGACAGTGCTGGAACACGGCGCTTCTGTGAATACAGCCTCCTTGGCGCCCATCGTGAACAGTCCAGAAGTTTTCTTGAACACCTAGGGATGCCCGATTGGCCGGAAGACGAAGCAGAGCGCGACAAATTGCTTGAGCCTCAAAGAGCAACCACCCGAATGAACTACAACAGCGTCGGCGAACTGGTACGCCATGTAGACGCCTTGGGCAATGAGCAATTCCAGCGCCAGACAGTGGCCGGAAACCTGTACGAAACACGTATGACGTTGGCCGGTGTCGATGAAGATATCACTCTGGTCGGTGACATCCGCTACAACGCCTTCGGGCAGATAGAGCAGCAAACAGCCGGCAACGGTGTTGTTACCCGCACCACTTTCCATCCTGAGAATGGATGGCTGAAAACGCTGCGTGCGCAAGTTGCGAATGAGCCGCCGTTCCAGAATCTGGCATATGACTACGACCCGGTGGGCAATCCGGTGCGCATCAGTGACGCTGCACAGCCGGTCCGCTATTTCCGTAATCAACGCGTCGCCGCCATCAATACCTACCAGTACGACACGCTTGGCCAGCTCATTGGAGCCAGTGGTCGGCAGCGGGTCCAGGCGCCGGGAGGTCCTCATTTGCCAGCGTTCATCTCGCCGCCGGACTCGAGACAGCTGGAAAATTATCTTCAGACGTTTGATTACGACGCTGGCGGCAATCTGGAAGTGCTGCACCATCATGCAGAGAGTGGCAACCGGACAGAGCGAACGGCCGTTGCAACCTTGAGCAACCGAAGCCTGCCGTGGGGTGAGGGTAGTGAACGACCAGGAGACGATGAGATCGATGCCGCTTATGACGTCAACGGCAATCTCAAGACTCTTCAGCGAGGGCAGACGCTGCAATGGGATACATGTAACTGCTTGCGTCAGGTTGATCGGGTGATTCGGGAAGAAGAACCCGACGATGTGGAAAGCTATATCTACGATGGAGACGGTCAGCGGGTGCGAAAAGTCCGCATAGCCTACACCGGAACATTGAATCGTACCCACGAAACTCGCTACCTGCCCGGCGTGGAGATTCGTACAACTCCCGATGAAACCCTGCATGTCATCAGTGTTCAGGCTGGCCGATGCACCGTTCAAATCCTGCGTTGGGAAGAGCGCCTGGCTCGGGGTATTCCCCCGAATCAGCTGCGCTACTGTCTATCCGATCACCTAGGCTCCAGCTCGCTGGAACTGGACAAAGGTGCTGCACTCATCAGCCAGGAAACGTACTACCCCTACGGCGCCACAGCCTGGTGGGCGGGAAGGGAAAACGTTGAGGCCCGTTACAAGACGATCCGTTATTCCGGGCATGAGCGAGACGCGACAGGGCTGTATTACTACGGTTTTCGGTATTACATGCCTTGGCGGCAGCGCTGGTTGAACGCGGATCCGTGCGGGATAGCGGATGGATTGAATCTGTATCGCATGGTGGGGAACAACCCCGTCCGCTTTGTAGATGCGCAAGGACTGGCGGGTGACGATTTATCGCTGATGGAGCAGGGTGGCCCGGCTGGACAGAGAACATCCACTGTCAAATGGGCAGGAGCTCATATTGCGGATATGGCCCGCGGGGGA